>PAKP01000024.1 GCA_002706985.1 Sneathiella sp.
CGATGACGGCGTCGCCCTGATCCATACCATCGGCACCGCAGACCGTCCCTCGCCGACCAACCCGTGGATACAGAAATACATCTTCCCCGGCGGCTATATCCCGCCGCTGTCGGAGGTCACTCCGGCGATCGAGAAGGCCGGGCTTTACGTCACGGATATCGAGATCCTCCGCGTGCATTACGCGGAGACATTGCGCGACTGGCGCAAGCGGTTCATGGCGAAGCTGGAGACCGTGCGCGAAATCTATGATGACCGGTTCTGCCGGATGTGGGAATTCTATCTCGCGGCCAGCGAAGTCTCCTTCCGCAACAGCGGCCTCGTCGTGTTCCAGATTCAGCTTGCGAAGCGTCTTACCGACTTGCCGCTAACCCGCGACTATATCACCGAAGTCGAGGAAAAAGAACTCGGCGCCGCCCGCGTCGCGGCGGAGTAGCCCGACCGCCAATTCCGCCCGCCCCTGCATACTTCATCGGGAAAGGAACCAACTTTCCCGTAGACGGTTTGTCCTGGCAGGATGAGACAACAAGAGAGATTGCCTGATGAAAGAAAAGGATGTTGACGAAACCCTGGATGAATCCTTTCCGGCCAGTGACCCGCCCGGCTGGACGCCGGGGCTGGCGCATCCGGAAACGGGCGCGCGGCCGCCACAGCATCAGGACCACCAACCCGGTGACGAAGGCGAGATGACGCCGGCACCGGAGTCTTTCATGCGTCATTACAAGGCGGCGGGCAAGCTCGCGGGGCGGGTTGCCCTGATCAGCGGCGGCGACAGCGGCATCGGCCGCGCCATTGCCATCGGTTTCGCGAAGGAAGGGGCGGATGTTGCCTTTATCTATCTCGTTGAAGACGAGGATGCGATGGAAACCGTCCGCCATATCGAGTCGGAGGGCCGCCGGGCGCTCGTCATAAAGGGCGATATCGCGGACCGCAATTTCTGTTTCGAGGCGGTTGAGAAAACTGTGAACACTCTCGGCGAGCTCAATATCCTCGTCAACAACGCGGCGGAGCAGCATGTCCGGCAAAATCTGGAAGATATCACGGAAGAACAGCTGCGCCGGACGTTCGATACCAATTTCTTCGGCCTCTTCTTTCTCACCCAGGCCGCCCTACCGCATCTGAAGGAGAAGGACTGCATCATCAATACCGCCTCCATCGTTGCTTATCGCGGGAAGGATGTGCTGATGGACTATGCCGCGACCAAGGGCGCGATTGTCGGCCTGACCCGCTCCCTTGCCTCCAACCTGACGGAGAGGAAAATCCGGGTGAATGCGGTTGCGCCGGGACCGATCTGGACACCGTTGATCCCGGCGTCCTTCGATGCCGAGCAGGTGACGGAATTCGGGGAAAGTTCGCCCATGGGCCGCGCCGGGCAGCCCGATGAGGTCGCGCCGAGCTATATCTTCCTCGCCTCCGATGACGCGAGCTACATCACCGGCCAGGTCATCCACCCCAACGGCGGCACGGTCATCGGCGGATAGGGGGTGAGTCTGCGCTTAGCGCAGCCTACTCCACCGTGACGGATTTGGCGAGGTTGCGGGGCTGATCGACGTCGGTGCCTTTCAGGACCGCGACGTGATAGGCGAGGATTTGCACCGGGATCGCATAGAGGATCGGGGCGACGAACGGGTCCACCGTCGGCAGTTCGATCGAGCCCAAGGCCCGCCCGCCCAGCTGCTTGATTCCTTCCGCATCGGAGAGGAAAATCACCCGCGCATTCCGGGCCATCACCTCCTGCATGTTGGAGGCCGTCTTCTCGAAATAGGGATCGGATGGCGCCACCACAATCACCGGCACCAGCTCGTCAATGAGGGCGATGGGTCCGTGCTTGAGTTCGCCCGCCGCATATCCCTCCGCATGGATATAGGAGATTTCCTTGAGTTTCAGCGCCCCTTCGAGCGCGATGGGATAGCCCGTGCCGCGGCCGATATAGAGCACGTCGCGGGCCTCGAAAATGGCTTCGGCAAGCGACTTGATATTCTCGTCACTATCGAGGATTTCCGCCGTTCGCGCAGGGACCTCCGCAAGCGCCTTGCAGAGCCGGGCCTCTTCTTCGTGGTCGATAATTCCGCGCTTGACGCCCGCATCGATGGCAATACAGGCGAGCGTCACCAGCTGGCAGGTAAAGGCCTTGGTCGAGGCCACACCGATTTCCGGTCCGGCCTGGGTATGGAAGACGAAATCCGATTCCCGCCCCATGGAGCTTTCCTCCACATTGACGATGGAGGCGATATGCTGGCCGTTCGCCTTGGCGTATTTAAGCGCCGCGAGCGTATCCGCCGTCTCGCCGGACTGGGAGATAAAGAGCGCGAGTCCGCCTTTTTTGAGCGGCATTTGCCGGTAGCGAAATTCGGAGGCGATATCGACCTCGACATTGAGATCGGCGATCCCCTCGAACCAGTATTTCGCGATCATCCCGGCATAGAAGGAGGTGCCGCAGGCGACAATTGTCATTTTCGGCAACTCATTCCAGTCGAATGGCAGGTCGGGCAGTGTGATCGTGCGGCTTTTGGGGTTGAAGAAGGCGTTCAGCGTCTCGCCCATGACCGCGGGCTGTTCTGCGATTTCCTTCATCATGAAATGACGGTGGTTGCCCTTGCCGATCATCGCACCGGAGAGCTGTGTCTGTTTGATCGGTCGTTCGACCTCTGCGCCGGTCTTGTCATAGAAGGTGGCGCCGTCGCGGGTAAGCACGGCCCAGTCGTCTTCCTCCAGATAGGAGATGCGCACGGTGAGCGGCGCGAGCGCGAGCGCGTCGGAGCCCAGGAACATCTCGCCGTCGCCCCAGCCAACCGCGAGCGGTGCCCCGCGCCGGGCGCCGATCATCAGGTTGTCATGGTTCTTGAAAATCACCGCGAGGGAGAAAGCGCCATGCAGATGCTTGAGGGCGGCGGCCATCGCCTCTTCCGGCGTTTTGCCCTCGTCGATATAGCTGGTGATCAGCTGCGCCGCGATTTCCGTATCGGTCTCGGATTCGAACACATATCCCTTGGCTGTCAGCTCTTCGGCAAGTTCGCGGTAATTCTCGATAATCCCGTTATGAACGAGCGCGATTTGCTTCGTCATATGCGGATGGGCGTTGACTTCGTTCGGGACGCCATGGGTGGCCCAGCGAGTGTGGCCGATCCCGGCAAGACCAGCAAGGCCGTTGCCCTCCAGCACCTTTTCAAGATTTTCGAGCTTGCCTTCGGCGCGGCGGCGGTCGATCCCGTCCGCGGTCAGCGTCGCGATCCCGGCGCTGTCATAGCCGCGATATTCCAGACGCTTCAGTCCGCCGATCAGTGACGGCACAACGTCTTTCTTGCCGAGAACCCCGATAATTCCACACATATTTTGCGTACCTTATAATAAAAACAATATTTTGGCGTTATTTTTTGACTTTTTTCTTCAAGTCACGAAAGCGCTTCGCCCAGCCGGATTTCTGCTTTTCCTCCGCCCGTTCGATCCCGAGGGCGTCGGCCTCGACGTTTTTCGAGATGGTGCTGCCCGCGCCTATAATCGCGCCATCGCCGATCTTCACCGGCGCGACCAGCGCGGTGTTGGAGCCGATGAAGGCCCCGGCCCCGATATCGGTCCTGAACTTGTCATAGCCGTCATAATTGCAGGTGATGGTGCCCGCGCCGATATTGGCCTCGGCCCCGACGCGCGCATCGCCGATGTAGGAGAGATGGCTGACTTTCGCGCCGGTCTCCAGCGTTGATTTCTTGATCTCGACGAAATTGCCGATCTTAACCTTGTCCGCAACCTCCGCCCCGGGACGCAGCCGGGCAAAGGGGCCGATCTGCGCCTTCTCGCCGATGGTCGTGCCTTCCAGATGGCTGTAGGCCTTGATGCGGACGTTATCGCCGACTGTCACCTTCGGGCCGAAGAAGACGCCGGGCTCGATCACCACATCCCGCCCGAGTTTCGTATCATGGCTGAACCAGACGGTTTCCGGATCGATCAGCGTCGCCCCTCCCGTCATCGCTGCCAGGCGCCAGCGTCTTTGCGCAATGGCCTCGGCCTCGGCGAGCTGGACGCGGTTGTTGACGCCCAGAAGCTCCTCCTCCTCGCCCTTCACATAGGCGCAGGTAAGACCCTTCCGGATCGCGATCTCGACAATATCGGTGAGGTAATATTCGCCCTTGGCATTCTTGTTGTCGACCGCCGTGATGAACGCTTCGAGATGCTCGCCATTGATAGCCATGACCCCGGAATTGCAGAGCCGGACGGCGCGCTCCTCCGCGCTCGCATCGGCAAATTCGACGATGGCGGTGAGGTTGCCGTCTTTATCGGTGACCAGCCGTCCATATTCCAGCGGATCATCCGGCTCGAACCCCAGCACCACAACGGCGCATTTGTCGCTCGCGCGGCGTTTCTCGATCATTTTTTCTAGGGTTTCCGCCTCGATCAGCGGGGTATCGCCATAGAGGATGAGCACATCGCCGGTAAATCCTTTCAGCGCCTCAAGCGCGGCGGCCACCGCATGACCGGTGCCAAGCGCCTCTTTCTGGATAGCGATTTCGGCGGGCGCGACCTCTTCCTGCACGCTGTCCATCGCGGGCGATGTCACCACGACGACTTTTGACGGATCAAGCGCCCCGACCGTGCCCAGAAGATGGGAAATCATAGGCCGTCCGCCGATTTCATGCATGACTTTCGGCTTGGCCGATTTCATGCGGGTTCCGGCTCCGGCGGCGAGGACAACGGCGGCAATAGAGGTCATTTACGATACGGCCTTTAACAAATACTCACGATTTCGGCTTTAATAACACTTAACCATAGACTAAAAACAAATAAAAAAATGTTACCGGATTTTTCAAAAATGCAGAATTTTAGCCTAATTTTCGATCTCGACGGCACTCTGGTGGACAGCGCACCGGACCTTTTCTCGGCGCTCAACTTCTGCCTCGGCCACGCGGGACGTGAGACGATCGACCTTGATCATGTCCGCCATATGGTCGGTCAGGGCGCGCGGGCGCTGCTCGAAAAAGGGCTGATAGCGACCGGCGGAATGCTGGAACGGAACGAGTTCGAGGCGCTCGCCCAGGAATTTTTCCTCTTTTATGAAGATCATTTGAGTGATGCAAGCCTGCCCTATCCGGGCGTCATGAACGCGCTTGAGGCGTTCCGGGCGGAAGATGTGCCGCTTGCCGTCTGTACGAACAAGCCGGTCGGCTTTGCGCGCAAACTCCTCGATGAGTTGGAGATGAGCCAGTATTTCAAGGCGGTGACCGGTGGCGACAGTTTCAAGATGCGCAAGCCCGCCGCAGGCCATATCACGGGAACGCTGGCGGAGATGGCGCATCGCGGCGATGCGGCCTTCATGATTGGAGATTCCGCCACCGACATCAATGCTGCCCATAACGCCGGGATTCCCTGCATCGCGGTCAGCTATGGCTATACGGAAACCCCGGTTCACAACCTCGGCCCCGACCATATCATCGACCACTTCGATGAGCTGGTTCCGCTGATCCGGCGCCTGACGGAGACCCCGGCCTAGTTGCCCTGATAGCGCATTCCCCTGAGGTCGATAATAGCTTCTTCTTTCGGGACAAGGACTGTATTGAAAACCATGCGCCACACTCCCTGAGTGAAAATTTTCAAATAGTATGTCTGTCCTTCCACGACATCCAATGTCAGCGGTTCATCCACTGCGATAACGTCTGTCCGAAATTCATGCATCCCCGGATCGGTTTGAAAGGTGATATATCCGCCTCGGTTCAATGATCCGACCTGTTGTCCGTTATCCAAGAATGGTGAGGTTACACCGGATCCCCGGAACTGATCCAAGCGATACACATAAACGAGCGCCTTGCCGGGTTCGGGCTTCAGGTCCGGCGTGGCGGAGCTTTGCTCGGAGAAGGTAGGACCGGTCGCCGTGCAGCCTGCGAGAATGAGAAACGCAAGAACGGAAAGAACAAAACGCATAAAGATACCTCTATGAAATAACGTAGGTTTTTGGGCTAAAGGGATAGAGGTGATGTCACATGCCCTAATATCGCATGTCCTGCAGTTCAGATAGCGCCTTCTGCTCCGGAACAAGCACGGTGTAATAGGTCAGAAGGTAGCGACCTTCCTGAAATACCTTGAAATAGTATGTTTCCCCCTCAACTACTTCCAGGAGAAATTCCCGGTCTACATACATTCCATCCGTATGAAATTGATGTGTTCCGGGTTCCATCTGATGCGTGAGATATCCACCGGTATGGAGTTCTCCGATCAGTTGACCGCCTGCCACAAATGGCGTTGTTCCCCCGCTGCCCTTCACCTGGGTGCCGACCCTGTAGTCGTAGATGAGAGCTTTCCCCGGCTCCGGCTTCAGCCCCGCATTATGCTCGGAAAATTTCGGACCACTTGCACTGGTACAGCCAACCAGAACAAGGAAGGCAAGAACGGAAAGAATTAAACGCATAAAACACCTGACAGGATTGAGATAGAAGGTAATCTACTATCGCAATGCGGTGGTATGCGCAATCTGTAATTTAGTGAGTTACCTTAATCTTCGCCCTTGAAGATCGGCAGTTCGGCGATTTTCTTGCCCGACGGGATATCGCGGGAGAAGATCCAGTCGGCGATGTCCTTCCAGACGACGGGCCCCTGCAGATCGCGCATCAGCATGTGCCAGCCGTCCTCATAGAAGACGATATCCGTCCCCTCCGGCAGGCGGGCGGCGATTTCCTCCACCGGTTCCTTCGGCACCAGCTGGTCATTCGCGCCATAGAGCAGCAGCACGGGCGGGGTAATCTCCTCCGCCACGTCATAGGCGGCATCCATGATCGAGACGAGGCCGTAGAGGGAATCGATGCGGGTTTCCTTGATGAACAGCGGATCGGCGCCGAGATTCTGCAGCATCGAGATATTGTCAGAGGCCTGAATGCCCATGCCCCTGCCCGTCAGAGTCGTATCGGGAAAGGTATGCGCCGCTGTCCAGAGCACGGCCTTGTAGAAGAGATTGAGCGATTTCCAGCCCCAGACCGCCGGAGCCGAGAGGATCACGCCATCCACTTCCGGAAAGCCGTCCGAGGTCACGGCGGTCATCACCACGGCGCCGCCCATGCTCTCGCCGATGAGATAGACGGGCTTGCCAGGATATTTCTCCCGCACTTCGCGGATCATGGCGGCGAGATCCTTGACCAGCAGTTCCTGCCCCGGCCAGATGCCGAAATTCGGCGCCTCCCCGAAGCCCCGCTGGTCATAGGCGATGGTCGTCAGCCCCTGCCCCATCCACCAGCTTCCCGGAAAGGCGTAGGTGTTGCTGTAGTCATTGAAGCCATGCACGGCGATCAGTACTGCCCGGGTCTCTTTTGCTTCCCAGGTTTTGACCGGCAGCCGCATGCCGTCGGCGGTGTCGAGATAGCGGTCCCTCAGCACCGGCTCGCCATTTTCCGATCCCGCCTGCTGCACCACCGGGGAGCAGGACACGGCGAGAACAAGGGCCGCAAGACTTAGGAACAGGAGACGCAAATGGGTCATCATCGACTTTCTTCCAGCAGGGCCGCGACACGGGCGCGCAAATGCGGCACGATCTCGGCCTCGAACCAATCATTCTTCTTCATCCAGCCCTGCACCCGCCAGCTCGGATGGGGCAGCGGCAGGATATCGGGCGCATATTGCAAATAGGTGGCAACGGTTTCCGTCAGGGTTTTTTTCCGCCGCTTTCCGAGATAATATTTATGGGCATATTGGCCGACCGCAAGGATAAGCTGCACATTGGGCAGCATCGGGATCAGCGTCGGATGCCAGGTGGCGGCGCATTCGGGCCTCGGCGGGGCATCGCCGCCCTTATCCAGCTTGCCCGGATAACAGAAGCCCTGCGGGACAATCGCGAAATTTTCCGGATTATAGAAGGTTTCCTTGTCGACATCGAGCCAGTCCCGGAGCCGGTCTCCCGACGGATCGTCCCAGGGAATGCCGCTCGCATGGACTTTCGTGCCGGGAGCCTGCCCCGCGATAAGAACCGGCGCGCGATGATCGGCGACCAGCACCGGTCGGGGCCCGAGGGGAAGATGTGCCTCACACAGGCGGCAGGCACGGATATCGGTTAGAAGATTGGCCAGCGGTTCGGGATTTTCCGTCATCGGGCGGCTCCCTCGCCTTTAGTGGTAGCGGCGGATGATGTCGTTGAGGCGGGGCGCGGCTCTCAGCCCGGGGCGGTGCAGAAGGACGCCGTCCGGCGCCGCTTCCGCCCATCTCTTTTCAACTTTTTCTGTTATTTTAGAGCCCTTTACAAGGCAAATATCCCGTTTTACCTTAACGATAATATCGTCTTTCCCTTGCGGATAGCAGGCCGGGCTGGCGAGGCCGACATCATAGTCCAGCATGCCCAGCCAGCAGGCAGCCCGCTCTCCTTCAAGGATCAGGAAGGGATCACTCACCTTTGAAATTACCCTCCCGCTTGTCGAAAAAGGCCGAGATGGCCTCCTCATGGTCTTTCGTGTAATGGGACAGCGCCTGAAACGCCGCCGACATTTCGAGAAGACTGTCGAGGCGCATATGCTCCCCTTCGCGCATCAGCTTTTTCGCCATGCGGAGCGAATGCGGCGGGTTGACGGCAATCCGTTTTGCAAGGTCCATGGCGCTGTTCATCAGTTCCGCATCATCGACAATGCGCGAGACCAGTCCCCAGTCGAGCGCGGTCTTGGCATCGATCATCTCGCCGGTGAAGGTCATTTCTGCGGCGCGGCTGCGGCTGATGACCCGCGGCAGGAACCAGGCTCCGCCGTCACCCGGAATAATCCCGAGGCGGACGAAACTCTCGGCGAAGCGGGCGGAGCTGGCGGCGATGCGGATATCGCACATGCAGGCCAGGTCGAACCCGGCACCGACCGCCGGGCCGTTGACGGCGGCGATGGTCGGCACTTCGAGATTGTAGAAGGACAGCGGGATTTTCTGGATACCATGGCGGTAGCCATCCCGTATCTGGGCGGGAGAGCCGGCGAACAGTCCCTCCTTGTCGCGCATATGCTTGACATTCCCCCCGGCGGAGAAGGCTTTCCCCGCGCCCGTCAGGATAACGCAGCGTACCGAGTTGTCCTTGCTGATCCGATCCGCCGCATTCAGGAACGCGTCGAACATTTTATCATCGGAGAGGGCATTGCGCTCCTCCGGCCGATTGATCGTGAGGGTTACAATGCCCTCATCTTGTTTGTACAATAATGCATCAGTCATGCCGGACAAGCTACTCAATTGCCCGCAAAATAGGAAGCGGGAAAATGAACAGTCGCGAAGATGGTGCCGGAAAACTTGACAAGGCGGCTGAATAAAGGGATCGTTTTACAGGATCGGGAGTATATTAGCCCAAAAACAAGAAAAAAATCAGGATATCCCGATGACAGTACTTTCCAATTCACCGCTCCCCGTTTCGTCCTATCGTGGTATTTTCCTGTTCTGCACGGCGGTCGCGCTGTTTGCGGTGATGGATTCGTTCGCCAAATATGCCGGGCAGTTCTTCAATCCGCTACAGGTCGTCTGGGCGCGCTGTTTCTTCCATATACTGCTGCTGGTGATTTTTCTGGGTCCCTCCAACGGGCTTGATCTGATCCGGACGAACAACCTGAAAATGCAGATCTTGCGCTCCATGCTGCTGCTCGGTGCGACGATCTGCATCTTCACGGCGGTGAAATATATCCCCCTCGCGGATGCGGGCGCGATTGCCGCGACTTCGCCGCTCTTTGTCATCGTCCTCTCCGTCCTGATCCTGAAGGAGAAAATCAGCGCCCGCCGCTGGGCCGCCGTTGCCTGCGGGTTTGTGGGCGCTATGATCGTTCTGCGGCCCGGCCTCTCCATGGTGCATCCGGCGATGTTCCTTGTCGTGCTGATGTCGCTCTTTTATGCGCTCTACCAGCTCACAACGCGCCATCTTGCCGGTGTCGACAGCTCCTCGACCACCGCCTTTTATTCCGTGCTGGTCGGCACCGTAGTCATGAGCTGCGTTGCGCCCTTTATCTGGGTCATGCCGGATCTGATGGGCTGGCTGCTGCTGGCGCTTGTCGGGCTGCTCGGCGGGGTCAGTCACTTCATCATGATTGTTGCCTTTAAATACACCACCGCCTCGACGGTCGCGCCGTTCAATTATACACAGCTCATCTGGATGGCGGTCATCGGCTATTTCGCCTTCGGCAACCTGCCGGACGGCATGACCATTCTCGGCGCCGCCATCATCGTCGGCAGCGGCCTCTACATCATCCATCGGGAGCGGGTGAACAAGGAGGCTTAGACGCTCCTAGGGCGCGACGAGCGGCACTTTCAGCAGCATTCCGAATTCCACAGCGAAATTGACGGAGACGCGGGCATGGACCTTGCCCTGCCGGTCGTAGAACCGTCCCTTGTTGCCGATGGGAAAGAAGCCCTCATGCCAGATATTCGGGTGGATATAGAGGCCCTTGGTTCCATCGCAATAGAAGGAGACGAAATCCTCCGGCTGCACATCGTCCCCCGGCAGCGCCAGCGGCACCATGAAGGGGGTGCCGTCCAGCGAATAGAAAAGCTGTCCGCCGTCGGGATGATAGTTCGCATGCCAGAGCAGCACCTGATCCTGCTCCCGCGTTGCGACTTTTGCATTGGCTTCCTCCGGGGCGCGGGACCAGCCGAGGATATAGGTGTCCTTGACCGCATTATTGCGACCCCAGAGCACATCGCCTTCCCACCAGAATTCGAAAATGCCTTCCGCGGTGCCGCCCTGATTACCGGTCCCCTCGTCGACTTTACGCGAGCCCGAGGTCGGCCAGGTGACAATCTCGATCGGAAAATTCTCGTAATCCTCGACCAGGCAGCCATAGCCTTCCAGCGTCTCGTCGGTGGCGACAATGACCGGCATGTCGAGAAGCGGCAAATCCTCCGGGATATCCGGGTTCAGGAAATCCGGCGCGTCGGCCGTGGCAGATGTGAGCATGGCTTTCCCCCTGTTTTTCCGGAATTAAGCCATAATTGGGCAAAAAAGAAAAGTACCCGCACTGCTTTTTGCGCGGCGGGGCCGCTCAGCTGACATTCGCGCGCTCGACCACGGCGTGCAGGAGAACGTTGCAGCCGGCCGTGAGATCCTCGGGCGTTGCCTCTTCCGCCTCGTTATGGCTGATCCCGTCCTCGCAGGGCACGAAGATCATGCCCGTCGGCGCCACGCGGGAGATATAGCAGGCGTCATGACCGGCGCCGGAGATGATGTCCATATGGCTGAACCCGGCGGTTTCCGCGCCGTTCCGGACCGCGTTTATGCAGTCCGCATCAAACTCGATCGGCGGTGAATACCAGATTTCCTCGAACGCCATCTCAAGCCCGCCCTCGGTGACAACATTCTCGGCGAATGCGCGCAGTTCCGCGTCCATCTTGCTCAAAATCTCGTCTTTCGGGTGGCGGAAATCGACGGTGAAGAAGACCTGCCCCGGAATGGTGTTGCGGGAATTCGGGCTTGACTGGATCATGCCGACGGTGGCGCAGGCGAAGGGCTGATGATCGAGCCCTATGCGGTTGACCTCGGCGATGATCTTGGAAGCGGCGACCAGCGCATCTTTGCGCCGGGCCATCGGGGTCGGCCCGGCATGTGCCTCCTGCCCCGTGATGGTGATCTCGTACCAGCGCTGCCCCTGCGCGCCCATGACGACGCCGATGGTCTTCTCCTCATGTTCAAGGATCGGGCCCTGCTCGATATGCGCTTCGAAAAAGGCCTTTATCTCGCGGCCGCCGACCTCCTCCGTCCCCGCATAGCCGATGCGCTCCAGCTCCTCGCCCATGGTCTTGCCGTCGATGTCGGCACGGGAAAGCCCGTAGTCGAGATCGAAGGCGCCCGCGAACACGCCGGAGGCGACCATGGCCGGGGCAAAACGCGATCCTTCCTCATTCGTCCAGACGGCAACCTCGATCGGATGCTCGGTCGTTACATCGAAGTCATTGAGGGTGCGCAGAACCTCCAGCCCGGCAAGAACGCCATAGACCCCGTCATATTTCCCGCCCGTCGGCTGGGTATCGAGATGCGAGCCCATCATCACCGGCGGCAGGTCATCGCGGGCGCCTTTGCGGCGGGCAAAGATATTGCCCATCTTGTCCACCTTGAGGGTGCAACCGGCCTCCTTGCACCATAATGAGAAAAGATCCCGGCCCTCTTTATCGAGATCGGTAAGCGCAAGGCGGCAGCAGCCCCCCTTCTCCGTCGCGCCGATCCTGGCCATCTCCATCAGGCTCTCCCAAAGGCGATCGCCCTTCACCGTCATATTCTGCATATCTGTCACCTCCCAGCTTCAAAGAGGATGATTACAGGCACGCCCGAACTTGTCCAGCCTTTCCCCGGGGCTAACTCCCCGCGATTTCCTCCTGCAGGAGATCGAGTTCGAGCCAGCGGGTCTCGGCGTCGTCTTTCTCGGTCTGTGTGCGGGTGAGCTCGGCGGCTTTTTTGTTGAAGTCGTCCGCATTTTTCGCGAACAGGTCCGGATCGGCGAGCGCGGCTTCAAGCGCCGCGATTTTCTGCTCCAGTTCCTCGATCACGGCGGGCAGCCGGTCATAGTCGCGCTGATCCTTGTAGCTGAGCTTTTTGCGGGGGCCACTGCGCTTCTCAGCCATCTCTTTCGGTTTCGCGGCCTTGGCCGGAGCTTTTGAGTCGTCCTTCTTCTGGCGCATATAGTCGCTGTAACCGCCGACGAATTCCTCGATGCGGCCGCCTTCCCCGAGCACGATGGTGGAGGTCACGAGCTGGTCCAGGAATTCACGGTCATGGCTGACCAGCAGCAGCGTGCCGTCATAGCCCGAGAGCATGTCCTGCAGCAGATCGAGAGTTTCCATATCGAGATCGTTGGTCGGCTCGTCGAGGACCAAAAGGTTGCTTTCCTTCGCGAGCAGTTTGGCGAGCAGCAGCCGGTTCTTCTCGCCGCCCGACAGCGCCTTCACCGGGCTTTTCGCCTGTTTGTCCTCGAACAGGAAGTCTCTTAAGTAAGCCACCACATGGCGGACCTCGCCGCGCACCAGAAGCTGTCCGCTGCCGGGATCGGCGAGCGTGTCCCAGAGGCTCGTCTCCGGATCGAGGGCCTCCCGGTTCTGATCGAAAATCGCCGGCGTGAGGTTGGTGCCGAGGGTCACCGTGCCGGTGGTCGGCGTCAGCTTGCCCATGAGGATATTAAGTAGCGTCGTTTTCCCGGCGCCGTTCGGCCCGATGATGCCGACCCGGTCGCCTCTTTGGATTTTAGTGGAGAAATTCCGGATAACCTCATGATCCCGGCCATTTTCATCCGTATAGGTCATCGAGATATTCTCGGCCTCGACCACCGTTTTCCCGCTTTTCGACCCGCTCTTGACCGATAGCTTGGCGCTGCCCACGGGGGCCTGCCGCTCCGCCCGTTCCGCCCGGAGGCGATGCAGCGCGCGAATGCGGCCTTCGTTCCGCGCGCGGCGGGCGGTGATGCCCTTGCGGGACCAGTCGGTCTCCTCGGCGATTTTCTTGTCCCGCTTCTTCGTCTCCACCTCCTCGCGGCGCAAGATTTCCTCCGACCATTCCTCGAAGGCGGCGAAGCCCTTGCCATGGGTGCGGAGCACGCCGCGGTCGAGCCAGAACAGCCTATTGGTCAGGTTTTTCAGGAACTGCCGGTCATGGCTGATGATGAGGAGCGCGCCCTTGAAGGCTTTCAGCTCTTCTTCGAGCCAGAGAATGGTGGTGATATCGAGATGGTTGGTCGGCTCGTCCAGCAACAGCACATCGGGATCGGAGACGAGCGCCTCGGCCAGGGACACGCGCCGCGCCTCCCCGCCGGAGAGGGTCTCCAGCAAACGATCGCCCTTGATGCCGACACCTTCCAGCACCTGATCGACCAGATAACCGCGCTCCCCCGCCGCATCGCCGCCGGCAAGGCCGCTTGCCACCTGCTCCTGCACTGTGCGGCCATGCGTGATGAGTGGCTGCTGACGAAGGTAGCTGACCTTTACGCCGCTCTGCTGGAACCGCTCCCCGCCGTCGAGATCGATGTCGCCCGCGAGCGCCTTCAGGAGCGTCGACTTGCCGGAGCCGTTCCGCCCCATCAGCGCAATGCGCATCCCCGGCTCGATCCCGAGCGAGATATCGTTGAACAGATCGCCGCCACCAAAGGTGATGCGGGCGTCTTGCAGGGCCAGAATGGGTGCCGCCATGGAAATCACGTGCCAATATGCTGGAATTGTCCGAATGAGAGGCTTCTATCACTGAAGCGCGCCTTTCGCAATTCCCGGGACGGCTTCCATCGTTATTTCACATGGCGGACGACGTTGAAGCCTTCTTCCGGCATCGGCGGGATGAAGAAGCGGCTGAACATGTCGAACTCCGCATCGCTCGTCTTGAACGGATGATCGCCGGTCTTGTTCCGCGCCCGCAGGCGGGATTTGCAGACCGTATTCGGGATATCGAGATAATGCAGCTCATGCGCGACATCGGCGGCCTCGAACAGCTCCCGGCCCCAACGGCGGCTCTCCGGCGTGTTGGCGGGAAAGTCGAGCACGACGGAGGATCCGGCCCGGAGCAGCGCGACGATATGGTCCTTCAGGGCGTATTTCAGGCGGATGGAGGAGCGGATATAGTCGCTGATGTCGTTGATCTCGCCGTTATAAAGCTCGGACAACAGGGTGTCTTCGGACAGCAGAAAGGTGCCCGGCTGCCGCGCGAGGCGGGCTGCCAGCGTCGATTTACCTGCGCCAATCTTGCCGGACAGAAGGTAAAGAACGGGCGCGTTACGCCGTCTGTCCGGCTCCTGGCTGGGCGGTGTGTTTTCCTGGGTGGTCTCTTGTAACATGGTTCGTCTCCTGATTTCGGGCCTTCGGAGACGGTGCAATAAAAAACCGCCTCGAAGGCGGTTGGGTCATTGCCGTTAGGGCATACAGACTTCCGCCATTCGGGGAATGGAGAGAATCTTCACCACAATAATGTTCGCTGTGTATGCCATAAGCGTATTTAAACGGCAGATTGGGGCCGTTTGTCAAGTTTCTTGAGCGGAAACCACAATTTTCTTTGTCTTACTATTCTTTAACATAGCAACATTTGTATTCAATAAAGTACTTAAATTACTCCCTTTTGAGCAAAAACAAAGACAAAAATTAATGCACCCAGACTTATAATCATTAGGCCTGTGAATATTATTTCAATCGGCGCATGCATCTTGCGCGCAATATATTTGCCAACAATTCCAATAGACAAAGGGATAGGATAGTAAAGCAATATATATGTCGCAGTATCTTTATAGGCATGTTTGAAAGCATGCTCGTATCCAAGAGCGGCAAACATTGCCATGAACGGCCATGCCAGAAGTACTAGAAAAACTAGAAAAGTGAAAAAAGAAACTGTTGGTTTATTTACAGTTAAATCTAAATGATTTTCTTTGTTTTGGTCTTTAACCATCTTTGTGGCCAGTCCTCTATAAAAATATAGCAATTTACTAATTTTAATAGCATATGAATAGTTAATAATCTCTTTTAAATATTATCATAACTGTAATCTTTCCGCGCGATGCGGCAATAGGTTGCCTGCTGAATAATTTCCTTCCTTTCTTTAGAACGGCTCTATACAAGACCAAATCCGTCTGTTATACAGCCCTTGAAAACAGACCAATTTAGTACGATATAGATAACATCATGATCAAGCTGAGCAAAATGACCGATTACGGCGTGGTGATCATGTCCGAAATGGCGCGACTGCCGGGACGGACGATGACAGCGCCGGACGTGTCGCTGCATACGGGACTGCCGGTGCCGACGGCCGCCAAGATCCTGCGGATACTGGCGAAAAGCCCGTTCCTCACCTCCCATCGCGGGGCGCATGGCGGCTATAAACTGACATATGCGCCGGAGGATATCTCGATTGCCGAGATTGTCCGCGCCATGGAAGGGCCGGTTGCGGTTACCTCCTGCGTCGATGACAGCGTCGAGGATTGCTCGGTGCAGTCCTGCTGCCCCATGCGCGGCGGCTGGGAAAAGATCAACCGGGCGCTCAATACCGCGCTCGAAGACGTGACATTGGCCGACATGTGCGATGACACGAAGAATGTAATGACTGAACGGAGGGGGCCCGAGAGCCTGTCGCCCGCCTCCCAACTTCAAGCGGAGTAAACTTATGGCTATTGCCCGAGAAACCGTCGATCAGGTCGCCGCTGTTTCCGACAAATATAAATACGGCTTTTTCAGCGATATCGCGGCCGATACCGCGCCGATCGGCCTGAACGAGGATATCGTCCGCTTCATTTCCGCGAAAAAGGAAGAGCCGGAATGGCTCCTGGAATGGCGTCTGAAGGCCTATCGCCACTGGCTGACCATGATCGAGCCGGAATGGGCGAATGTCCATTATCCGAAGATCGATTTTCAGGACATCTATTACTATTCCGCGCCGAAGAAGAAGGACCAGCCGAAAAGCCTCGACGAGGTCGATCCGGAACTTCTGGAAGTCTACAAGAAACTCGGTATCCCGTTGAAGGAGCAGGAAGTCCTTGCCGGTGTCGAGGGCGCGCATAACGTCGCCGTCGATGCTGTGTTCGACAGTGTCTCCGTCGCCACCACCTTCAAGGACCGGCTGGAGAAGGAAGGCGTGATCTTCTGCCCGATTTCCGAGGCCGTGCGCGATCATCCCGAGCTGGTGCAGAAATATATGGGCTCTGTCGTGCCCTATACGGATAATTACTATGCGGCGCTCAACTCCGCCGTCTTTACCGACGGTTCCTTCTGCTACATCCCGGAGGGCGTGCGCTGCCCGATGGAGCTTTCGACCTATTTCCGCATCAACGCGGCCCAGACCGGCCAGTTCGAGCGGACGTTGATCATCGCCGAGGAAGAAAGTTATGTCAGCTATCTGGAAGGCTGCACGGCGCCGATGCGCGACGAGAACCAGCTTCACGCCGCGGTGGTCGAGCTTGTCATCATGAAGGATGCCGAGATCAAATACTCGACCGTGCAGAACTGGTATCCCGGCGATGAGAACGGCGTCGGCGGTATCTACAACTTCGTGACAAAACGCGCCGCCTGCCGCGGGGACAATGCGAAAGTCTCCTGGACGCAGGTGGAGACCGGCTCGGCGATTACCTGGAAATATCCCTCCTGCATCCTGCAGGGCGACAACTCGGTGGGCGAGTTCTATTCCATCGCCATCGCCAACAACATGCAGCAGGCGGATACCGGCACGAAGATGATCCATCTTGGCAAGAACACGTCGAGCACGATCATCTCCAAGGGGATATCGGCGGGACGCGCGCAGAATACCTATCGCGGCCTCGTTCGCATGGGGCGCAAGGCGGAAAACGCCCGCAACCACACGGTCTGCGACAGCCTTCTCATTGGCGATAAATGCGGCGCCCATACGGTGCCCTATATCGAGAACCAGAGCCGCACCGCCAAGATCGAACATGAGGCGACCACCTCGAAAGTGAGCGAGGAGCAGCTTTTCTATTGCCAGCAGCGCGGCCTCTCGGAAGAGGAGAGCATGGCGCTGATCGTCAACGGCTTCTGTAAGGAAGTATTGCAGAAGCTCCCCATGGAATTCGCGGTGGAAGCCCAGAAACTCGTCGGCATCAGCCTTGAAGGCAGTGTCGGCTAAGGAATTGAGAGACTATACTATGTTGGAAATTAAAGACTTACACGCCACCGTCGGGGGCAAGGAAATCCTGAAAGGCATCAATCTCACCATCAATGAGGGCGAGATTCATGCGGTCATGGGGCCGAACGGCGCCGGCAAGAGCACGCTCTCTTACGTACTGGCCGGGCGGGACGGCTATGAAGTGACTTCGGGCGAAGTCCTCTATAAGGGTGAAGATCTTCTGGAACTCTCCCCCGATGAGCGGGCTTGCCGTGGCATTTTCCTCGCCTTTCAGTATCCGGTGGAAATCCCGGGCGTTGCCTCGGCCACCTTCCTGAAGACAGCCTATAACGCGCAGCGCAAGTTTCGCGGCGAACCGGAAGTGGACGCCATGGAATTCCTCAAGCTGGTGCGCGAGAAGACGAAGGAGCTCGAGATCAAGGACGACATGCTGAAGCGCGCCGTCAATGTCGGCTTCTCGGGCGGCGAGAAGAAACGTAACGAGGTGTTGCAGATGTCGCTGCTGGAGCCGGACCTGATGCTTCTCGACGAGACCGATAGCGGTCTTGATATCGACGCGCTCAAGATCGCGGCGGACGGCGTGAACCGTCTGCGCAGCCCCAAGCGCTCCGGACTGATCATTACCCATTACCAGCGCCTGCTCGACTATATCGTGCCGGATTTCGTCCATGTCCTCGCAGACGGGAAGATCGTCAAGTCCGGCGACAAGAGCCTCGCCCATGAACTGGAAGAAAAAGGCTACGCAGCACTGAGCGCGGCCTGATCGGAATATTGATGAGTAAAATGAAAAGCTTAACGCCTTTAGCTCAGAATTACGTTGACCGCTTCGATGCGCTCAGGGCGACCCTGCCCGGCCACGGCAATCCGCTGGTGGCAAGCACACGGGAAGCCGGGATTGCCCGCTTTGCCGCGCTCGATTTTCCGGGCCGCAAAGTCGAGGAATGGCGTTTTACCAACCTCTCCCCGCTGACCAAGGGGATCGAGACAAAGGAAGCCCCAGCCACAGACACCGTTCCCGAAGCGGAGTTCAAGACGCCCCATGTGATGACCTTCATCAATGGCCGTTTCTCTGGTGAGGACAGCCATCTTGATAAGTTGCCGGAGGGCATCAAACTTGCCTCTCTCGCGGCGGAGCTGGAAGCGGGCAATACTGCCCTGCCCGATAACGTCGCAGAAGAAAGCCGCGCCGTTGTCGCTCTCAACACTGCCTATATGGAAGACGGCTTTGTGCTAACGATCGAGCCCGGCGTAACGATCGAAGAGCCGATCCTTATCCGCTTCCTGAGCCAGTCCGGCACCGCAGAAAACGCCCGGCATATGCGCAATATCGTGCGTGTGAAAGCAAACGCCGAGGTGACGGTGCTTGAAGAGCATTGCGGCGCAAATGGCCATGCCTATTTCGTCAATCCGGTGACCGATATCGCCCTTGAAGACGGCGCCGCGCTCCATCATTACAAGCTGCAGGCCGAAAGCGATGCGGCCTTTCATCTCGCCAATGTCGATTGCGACATTCCGAAGGGCGCGACCTATGAGAATTTCAGCCTGTCCACCGGCGCCCGGCTCAGCCGCAACGAGCTGGCAACCCGCATTACCGGATCGGACGCGACCAGCATTCTGAACGGTGCCTATCTGATAAGGGGCAAGCAGCACTGTGACACTACCACCATTACCCGCCATCTGGTGCCGGAGAATGACAGCCGTCAGATCTACAAGGGGATTCTCGATGATGACGCGCAAGGCGTCTTTCAGGGCAAGATCCATATCGCGCCGGATGCACAGAAAGTCGCGGGCGATCAGCTGAGCCGGGCGCTGCTCCTTTCCGAGCGGTCGTCGGTCGCGGTCAAGCCGGAGCTGGAGATTTACGCCGATGACGTAAAATGCAGCCATGGAGCCTCGTCCGGCGAGCTTGACGCGGATGCCTATTTTTACCTGCAATCGCGCGGAATTGACGAGAAGACGGCGCGGAAAATGCTGATCGATGCCTTCCTCGCCGATGTGCTGGAGGAAGTTTCGAACGAAGCGGTGCGCAGCTATTTCGCGGATGTCACCGCCCGCTGGATGGATGAGGTATAGACCATGAATGACATGACGACATTCGATGTGGAGAAAGTCCGCCGGGATTTCCCGATCTTTTCGCGTGAAGTCCATGGCAAGCCCCTCGCCTTCCTCGACAGCGGCGCCTCGGCCCAGAAGCCGACCGCGGTGCTGGAGGCTGTGCAGCGCGCCTATGCGGAAACCTATGCCAATGTGCATCGCGGCGTTCATTACCTGAGCCAGGCCTCCACCGACCTTTATGAAGGCGCGCGGGAAACCGTGCGGGCGCATCTCAATGCCGCCAGCATCGATGAGATCATCTTCACCAAGAACGCGACCGAGAGTATCAATCTGGTCGCCTATTCGTACGGCTGGACAAATCTGAAGCCGGGCGATGAGATTCTGCTCTCGACATTGGAGCATCATTCGAACATCGTGCCCTGGCAGCTGATTGCCGAGAAGACGGGCGCCGTCGTGAAGGCCGTGCCCATCGATGCGCATGGGGAATTCATGATGGAGGCCTATCATGACATGCTGGGCCCGAAAACGAAGATTGTCGCCGTCACCCATATCTCCAACGCCATCGGCACCATCACACCGGTGAAAGAGATTATCTCGGCTGCCCATGACGCGGGCGCCGTTGTCCTGATCGACGGCAGCCAGGCCGCGCCCCATATGAAGATCGATGTGCAGGATCTGGGCGCGGATTTCTATGTCTTCACCGGCCACAAGGTATTCGGTCCCACCGGCATTGGCGTGCTCTATGGCCGCGAGGAACTGCTGGAGGCCATGCCGCCGTTTCTGGGCGGCGGCGATATGGTCGGACGTGTCACCTTCGAAAAGACGACATATGCCAAGGGCCATTCGAAATTCGAGGCCGGGACACCGCCGATCGTGCAGGCTATTGGTCTCGCGACCGCGATTGACTATATCAACGACATCGGGTTCGAGAAGATCGGGGCGCATGAGCAGGCACTGCTCGCCTACGCCACCGAGCAGCTCGGCCAGATCAACAGCCTGCGCATCATCGGCCAGGCCCGGCACAAGGCGCCGATCATCTCTTTCACGCTCGACGGGGTGCATCCGCATGATATCGGAACCATCGTCGATCGCGGCGGGGTGGCCATTCGCGTCGGCCATCACTGTGCCCAGCCGCTGATGGATCATTTCGATGTGCCGGCGACGGCTCGCGCCTCGATGGCACTTTACAACAACCGCGCCGATATCGATGCCTTGGTGGAATCGGTTAAATCGGTGCAGGAAATTTTCGGCTAGGACAGACCGCTATGATGGATGAACTAAGAGAGCTTTATCAGGAAGTGATCCTTGATCACAGCAAGAACCCGCGCAACTTCCGCCATCCCGAAGATGCGAACCATGAAGCGCATGGCTATAATCCGCTCTGCGGCGATACGGTGAGTGTCTATCTCAAGATGGGGCACAACGGCCTGATCGAGGATGCGGCGTTCGTGGGCAAGGGCTGCGCTATCTCTCTCGCCTCCGCCTCGATGATGACGGATATCATCAAGGGCAAGACAGAGGCCGAGGCGCGGGAAATCTTCGACGGCTTCAAAAAGCTGGTGACCGGCGAGGAAAATGATTTCGACGCCGGCGAGGATACGGACCGGTTGATGATGCTGGCGGGGGTCAAGGAATTTCCCATGCGCGTCAAATGCGCGACCCTGCCCTGGCACGCCATGACCTCGGCCATGGACGAAAAGCCGGAAGTCACGACGGAGTAAGCAATGACGGCAATGGATAAAATAGAGCGCCCTGTCGCCACCGGCCCCTTCGAGGAAGGCACGACCGGCTCCCCCCTGGAAGAGCCGATCGTGGCGGCCCTGCGCGAGGTGTATGATCCGGAAATCCCGGTCAATATCTTCGATCTCGGCCTTATCTATGTGATCGATATCGGTGAGGATGGCGATGTTTTCGTCGGCATGACCCTGACCGCGCCGGGCTGTCCCGTCGCCGGGGAAATCCCGATCTGGGTCCGTGATGCCGTGATGCCGGTGGACGGCGTGAAGGATGTGGAGGTGGAAATCCTCTGGGATCCGCCCTGGAACCCTGATAATATGTCCGACGCGGCAAAACTCGACCTTGGAATGTTTTAAGTCGTTATTATATAAGGTCTATAGGTGATATATGACTGATACACAGATTATGACATTGACGGACAGCGCCGCAAAGCGCGTGAAATCCCTGCTCGGCAAGGCGAGCGGCAGCCCGCTGGGCCTGCGGATCGGGATCACGAACACCGGCTGCAACGGTCTCAGCTACACCATGGATTACGCAACCGACCAGAAACCGGACGATGCGATCGTGGATACGGGTGATATTACCCTGCTGATCGACCATGACGCCGTACAATATGTCTCGGGCACCGAGATGGACTGGCTCGAAGAAGGGTTGCAGTCACGCTTTACCTTCGAAAACCCGAACGAGAAAGGCCGCTGCGGCTGTGGCTCCTCCTTCCACGTCTAGGAACTCCCGAAGAACAGGACTGATTCTGGCCGGGGTCGTGCTGGCTGTCCTCTCAACGGTCCTGATAGCCATGACGTTCGTTCAGGCCGATGACAGCTACAAGGAGTTTGGATACCGCATGATTACTCCGCTCGAGACCGAGGCGCTTCTGAAACAGCAGCCGGACGTTGTCGTCCTTGATATCCGCACTCCGGGCGAGTTCAACGCCGGTCATATCGCGGGCGCCGTCAATATCGATTATTACGCCGATGATTATGAGGCGCGGATTGCCGCGCTCGATCCCACCAAAACCTATATCCTGCATTGCAAATCCGGCGGCCGCAGCGATCGCTCCCTCCCCCTCATGCGGGCGAACAACATTACGGATGTGCATCATCTCGAGGCCGGGTTTGACGGCTGGAAATCCGCCGGGCTGCCAATCTCCAGACTCTGATAATTTCTATTCACCCCTTCCCGTTTTTCGGGAAGTATTCTTTTCCATTGATTTCTATAGATATATAAATATTTTTTATACTTCATCGATGGCGTCCATCACGTCACCAAAAAAATAATAAAAAAGAGGGAGGGGCTGTTGGATAGACTTGAGTGGCTCGAGACATTTGAGCTGGGAATTACCGAAGTCGATGACGATCATCGTGAATTACTTGCCATCATGAGAAGAATTAAGGATGCGGCGGATCAAGAGCTTTTCGATGAATGCAGCGCCCTCCTTGATGAGTTGATAGAGTTTTCTGTCGATCATTTCAAACGTGAGGAAGAGATGCTGGCCCAGGCCGGTTATCCAAATGTCAAAGTTCACAAGGAATATCACGACCGGCTTTTGGATCGGGCAACATCGGTCAAGGAGGTCTGCAAGGAAATACGAACGAGGGATAATCTCAAGGATTGCTGTGACGAGATGTTTGGCTTCCTGGTGGATGACATCATCAAGGGGGACCTTAAATTCAAATCCTATCTGGAGGAAAAGGGTATCATTAAGCAGTCTGAAGACTGAAGGTTAATTTTACCTCTTTCCGTGGAACCGAAACCCGTTCGTGACATAAACTGGCCGAATTGCTAGTCTTATCTCTCATTTCAGCACGAGAACGAGGAACAAGACAGAATGCAGGACCGCTACGGTAACGAGGTCAGCACAGGATCACGGGCGGCGCTTGACGCCTATATCGAAGGGGTGGACCATTTTCTGGCCGCCCAGGTCGCGGCGGAGGAGGCGCTGAAACGCGCCGTGGCGCTCGACCCGTCCTTCGCCCTCGCCCATGCCGCCCTCGCCCGCTATTACCAGATGACCGCCCAGCCGACGGAGGCGCTGAAATCCATGATCTCGGCGCGCGAACTCGGCGCCGGGTTCACGCCGCGCGAACGTGTCCATGTGGCGATCATCGGCCAGCTGATCGATGGCAACGGCGCCGCGGCCTATGCGGATATAAAGCAGCATATCGCCGATCATCCCCGCGATGTGATGATGCTGCAGCCCTGCGCCGGGGTGTTCAGCCTGATCGCCTTCAGCGGGCGGCCCTCGCGCGATGCGGAAACCTTCGCCTTCTTCGATAACCTCAAGCAGCATTACGACAAGGACTGGTGGTTCGACTGCGTGATGGCCTTCGCTCTCTCGGAGATCGGCCGGCTGGAGGAGGCAAAACCGATCATTGAGCGTTCGTTCGACAACAATCCCGCCAACGCCAACGCCGCGCATTACAAGGCGCATTTCCTCTATGAATGCGGGGCGCATGAGGAAGGCCGCAGCTTTATCCATGAATGGCTGAAAGGCTATCACCGCAGCTGCCTGATGCATTGCCATATCAGCTGGCATGATGCCCTCTGGTCGCTGGAACTTGGCAAGGAGGAAGAAGCCTGGGAAATCTTCGAGGAGGCCGTGCGCCCGGGCGGTGCCTGGGGCCCGCCGATCAATGTGCTGACCGATACGGTATCCTTCCTGCTCCGGGCGGAGATTGCCGGGGAAGAACGGCGTCGCGACCTCTGGCAGGAGGTCAGCAATTACGCCAGCATCCATTTCCCTGGTCCGGGGATCAGCTTCGTCGATGCCCATTCCGCCATCGCCCATGCCATCGCTGGGGAAGACGAACTGCTGGCGGAGCTTGGTGAGACCTCCTCCGGCACGGCAAGCGATATGGTTAACGCCCTCGCCGGGGTCTATCGCGCCTATGCCGCGGGCAAGTGGCAGGCGGTGATCGACCGGCTGCTCCCGGTGATGGGCAATCATGAGCGACTCGGCGGCAGCCGGGCGCAGCGCGACCTTCTGGAATTCACCCTGCTGCATGCCCTGCTCAAGCTCGACAAGCGGGAGGAAGCGGAACGCCTTTTCCTCCTCCGTCGTCCCACCCTCGCGAAAGACGGCCTGCCCCCGTCCCTGTTCCCAAAGACGGTTGACGCCTGAGCGCTAGAATTTCACAGACTTTCCATGCGGGCCGGAGGCAAGGGTGAGGAACGTCCGGTCCTCGCGCAGGAGAAACTTCTCCCGCATCGCAAAGTCGTAATTCTCCCGCCCCAACGGATCGGCGGCGAGCCGCGCGCGATAGGCCTCATAGGCCGCCAGGCTCTCGATATGATAGACGCCATAGGCGAGCGTGCTCGATCCCTCATGCGGCGCGAAATAGCCGACAAGATCGGCGCCCGAGCGCGGGATCGCCTCCCCCCAGTTCCGCGCATATTGCACGAACTGGTCCTTTTTCGTCGGGTCGATATGGTAACGGATAAAACAGGTAATCATGGGCATCTCCTTTGGCTGAATGCGCGGAGAATAGCCATTGCGTGGCGAGAATGCTTCGACTACAATCGAACTATGAAAGAAGGACCGGATATCACCCTCTTGGGCTCGCTGATCGGCGATCCGGCGCGGGCCAACATGCTGACCGCGCTGCTCTCAGGGAAAGCGCTGACGGCGAGCGAGCTTGCGGGCGAAGCGGGCATTTCCGCCCAGACCGCCAGCTCTCATCTTGCGAAAATGCAGTCCGGTGGTCTCCTCATCCAGCGCAAGCAGGGCCGGCACCGCTATTTCGCCCTCGCCGATGATGATGTCGGCAGCCTGCTGGAGGCGATGATGGGCCTCGCCGCCAAGAAGGGGCATCTGCGCACCCGGACCGGGCCGAAGGACCCGGCGCTCCGCCGCGCGCGGGTCTGCTACAACCATCTCGCGGGCGATCTCGGCGTGCAGATGATGGACAGCCTGCTCGCCAAAGGCTTCCTCACGCCGGAGAATGAAGGGCTCGGCCTCACCGAGGACGGCCGCCGCTTTTTCGAGGGCTTCGCAATTGATCTCGCCCCGCTTGAAAAGCTCCGCCGTCCGCTCTGCAAATCCTGCCTCGACTGGAGCAACCGCCGCAGCCACCTCGCCGGCTCCCTCGGCTCCGCCCTCCTCACCCGCTTCTACGACCTCGGCTGGGCCCGCCGCGTTGAGAACTCCCGCATCGTGAGCTTCAACACCCCAGGCGAGAAGGAATTTATGCGGATGTTCGCGGTTTGAGGGCTTTGGCGGAGCTCAACTGGTAAAGCGCCCGTTTCCGCCAACCATGGCGATGCCGCATTTCAACGCCGGTTCAAGTCGAAGGCCGCTGGCTTCCACCATCTTTCGGGACGGCATGTTCGAGGCGGCGACCAATTCATGAATGCAGTCAGCGTCGAGCCGGGCGAAACACTCGGACACCATTTTCGCATTGACGAATTTACCCAAACCCATCCCCCGATGCCTGGGGGAGACGGCAACAAGGCCTCCCCATACCCATTTTTTATAGGGGCTGTACTGATTATAGGGGAAGTAGCTGTGCGCCGCGGCCGCGATGGTATTGCTCTCGTCCACGATCGCCACAGTAACAACCGGACCTTCCAGCCCCGCCAGTCTTGTTCCGGAAAAGGGCGCAATCCCCTGCTCCGCCATGAAGGATTGAAGCGCCACCATGTCCGCGCTTTCGGCATCCTTAAATTCCGGACAATAGCGATAGCCAGCGGGCAATCCGGCGGCGAGTATGCCGGTTGATGCCGGGACGGCCTCTTCGCGGGTCGCCACGAAGACGTCCCAGAAATCAATTTTACAATTCTTCTCCTGAAGCCGTTGAGCGATTGTCTCCGTCTCTTCGGACGGGATCAGCCGAAAACCGAACACCCCGTCGCGCTTGAGGATGTCGAACAGCGTGTCCCAGCCCAGCAAGTCCGGGTTATCCGTGCCCAAAAACCGCCCGGGATCACAGGCGCCAGGCGTGTTTAACATCCAGTCACGGGCCTTTTCTGCGGCCGCCTGCAAGGCCATCTGCTGTTCGGTCCCAAAAAATCCCGCCATCCATCCTCCCCGCTTACCCTGTTATCGGATATTATAGAGAGGCAGCGAATGGAAGTCACCTAAAGGCGTTGCGCATTAACGGCTTCCGCATCGTGAGCTTCAACACCTGTTCGCGGTTTGACGAGCTTTTAAACTCGGTATAGGGCCCCCGGTGCTGCCCGAGTGAACTAACCCATACGGTGCAGAGCGCAAATTTTATTGCCCGATGGATCCCGTAGATAGGCAAGATAAAGATTCCCGTTGGCCCCTTCGCGAACTCCGGGAGGGTCCTCGCAAGTAATGCCGCCATTTGCCAGACCGGCAGCATGCCACCTGTCCGCAGCTTGAGGATCAGATGCCGCAAAACCGATCGTACTGCCGTTACCGTAACAAGCAGGCTCCCCGTCAATAGGTTTGCTGATCGAGAATACGCCCGTTGGCGTGCGGTAAAAACAGCGGCCTTTAGCGTCAATCACGCCCGGCTTATGCCCGAGTGCGCCAAGGACTGCGTCGTAAAAGACTTTTGCTGCCTCAACATCGTCCGCGCCAACCATAATATGACTAAACATTCTAACTCCTGATAATGATGTATATGAAAATGGCTGTTCGGCGGTCATGATATCCTGAGTACGGGGCGAATACAAACGACAACCCGGCAGACGATATTAAAATCCACCTTATCCGCTGGCAGCCTCGGCTCCGCCCTCCTCACCCGCTTCTACGATCTCGGCTGGGCCCGCCGCGTTGAGAACTCCCGCATCGTGAGCTTCAACACCCCCGGCGAGAAGGAATTTATGCAGATGTTTGCGGTTTGATCAGTCGTCCTCGGCGACGACCGCATCCGCCTCGATTTCCACCAGCCATTCGGGATTAACAAAACGCGTGACCTGCATGATGGTATCGACGGGCTTGGCCTCCTTACAGTATTTCGCCCGCACGTCGATCACGGCTTTCCAGTCGTCGATATTGGTCAGAATGACCCGCGTGCGCACCACATCGGCCCAGCCCGACCCGGCCCGCTGAAGCGCATCGCCGATAATCTCGAAACAACGCTCCGCCTGCTCCGCGGCATTGCCGATGCCGACGGTCTTTCCTTTCGCATCCACCGGCGCGGTGCCGCCGATCGTGATATAGGGGCCGACCCGCACCGCGCGCGCAAAGCCGACAATTTCCTCCATCGGATTGCCATTCAGAACAAGTGATCGCTTCATGTTGCTCCCCTCCTTTTTGCGGAAGCGTAGCAGATGGGCGCGAAGTTGTCGCGATGCGCATTGACGGCTCTCGCATTGCGAGTTTTAATATGAGCGAGAAGAGGTTCAAACGGATTTTTACTGATTGTAGAGTCAGCTAATTGAACATGAAACTATACCATTTCATAACTTCACAATATGGCCTTGATGCCATTAAGTATAAACGATTAAAGATTGCACGTATTAATGAACTAAATGATCCCTTTGAATTCCTGAGTTTGAGCTTATCGAGAGAAGAGCGCAAAATCATAAGGAATTGGAAAAATAAGATGCATTCTCAGTACGGGCTAATTTGCATGAGTAAAGAATGGCAACATCCTTTGCTTTGGTCTCATTATGCCGAAAGCCATAGAGGCATGTGCCTTGGATTTGATGTGATTGATGACGGTACCTTCTCGAAGGTTAGATATCTTAGTCGACGGGAAAATCTAAAAGATTTCGGTTATACTTCTATGAATGAATTTACAGAAACAGACATGAAAAAACTGCTTTTTAGTAAGTTTAATGTTTGGAGTTATGAGTCTGAATATCGAAGTTTCTGTACTCTTGAAGAAAATGAAGAAGATAGTAATCTTTATTTTTGTCCGTTCTCAATGCATATGAAGCTTTCTGAAATAATTATTGGCGAGCGATCTAATGTAACCAGAGACCAAGTAGCAAATGCATTGGGAAACTACGGAAAAGATATTTTAGCATTTAAAGCACGATGTGCATTTCGAGATTTTAGAATAGTAAGGAACCAAAACAAGTCTGCATGGAAATGAATATTTCTTGCATTCCACGCAATATTTTGATATAATTACGCCTTCACGTTGCAGGAAGGGATTTTCTGCGGGGCGTGTTACAGGGGCGGCTACCCCTTCAGCCAGATTCCATATATATGCGAAATAAGGATACCCGTTGATCTTGCAGCGCGCGCGTTTGCGGCGTCTGTTACGGGAATTTGCGGTCCGGTAAGCCGGGCGGCGCTGTCCGGGGCAAGGTCGAGCCCCTTAAAAGCGGGGAGCGGCGAGCCTGCCATTGCGTGCAGCTTGCCAGAGTCCTCCTTCAGAGGCAGCGTTTCAGGATGGCCCCGGAAGTATCGGCGGAGAATTCGCCGAGACGGCTCATGGTGCCGATTATCTGCATACGATCCGCAGAAATCAGGTCCATCATACGGATAGAGCCGTCAATCTGGACCAGGCCGTAGCGCTGGCCGGTCTGCCAGACGGACGTCAGCGGTGTGCGGGCATCTCCCTCCACATTGTGCGACAGATCCTGCGCGCCGAGGACAATTGCCCCTCCGTCTGTATTGCAAGCCGTGCTCCAGGGTCCGCGAAGGCGGAGGGGCACGGTATCATAGTCCCGCACACGCCCGTACGGGACATTGATGACCTCACTGAAGCGTGCACGCAAATTGACGGGCTTGACAATGGGAGCGATCGGGGTCGGTCGTTTGTTTAACGCCAGCCCCGGTCCTTTCCCGTCATCCGCCATCGAGGCATAGGGAGTGACAAGACTGTAGACAGTCAGAAAGAGCGCCAGCATCACACCGCCGAGGGCCATGCTGCCGAGGGCGAACTTGGTGTTCTTGAACAGGCGGGACTCTCGTATGCGCGGGGTCTCGCGGATATCCACGCGGTGATAGACATTGCGGTCCTTCTCGGGCGAGAAATAGCCACCGAGGATGCGGACGCGCGCGGCGCCCCATTCGCCGATCAGCCTGCGCGAAATCTCCTGCGCGGGATTTTCGTCGTCATAGCGGTCGAAACTGCGCCATTTCGTATCGAAAAGCGTCTGCACGACGTAATGCGAGAAATGCTGGTTGGCCGGTGTCATTATCCTGTCTCGGGGCTCGCCAATATGGTTCGCGCCCGAGATTACGAAAACAGGATAAATAAACCGTTAATTTCGCACGATTTTTTAGGGCGCGCGCCTTACGTTACCGCGACGACGTCACCATCCTCATGCATGACGATCACCGGCTCCATACTCTCGAAGACATCGTCGTCGAGGTGGCAGAGAATCCTGTGGCCGTCCTGAAACTCCTTGAGTGGTGGCAGTTCGGTCTCGCAGATGCTGCCGATCTTGCGCGGACAGCGGGTCTGGAACGGGCAGCCCGGCGGCGGATTGACCGCCGAGGGGATATCCCCCTCCAGGATGATCTGCTTCTGCTCGACCGAGGTGTCGGCAATCGGCACGGCGGACAGGAGCGCCTCCGTATAGGGATGATAGGGCGGCGAGAACACCTCGTCCGTCGTCCCCTGCTCCACGATATGGCCAAGATACATAACCACAACGCGATCAGAGAGATAGCGGACAACGCTCAGGTCATGGCTGATGAACAGCAGCGTTGAGCGCAGCTCATTCTGGATTTCCGTGAGCAGCCCCGTCACCGCCGCCTGAACCGAGACGTCAAGGGCCGAGACCGGCTCATCCGCGACCACCACCGCCGGATTGCCGGCAAAGGCGCGGGCGATGCCGATGCGCTGTTTCTGGCCGCCGGAAAGCTGGCGCGGTCGCCGGTGGGCGAAGTCGCGCGGCAGTTTTACCAGATCGAGCAGGTCATTGACCTTGGCGCGAACCTTGTCCGGGTCCTTCTCGACGCCGAATTTACGGATCACGCGGGCAATCTGGCTGCCGACGGAATGAGATGGATTGAGAGTGTCGAACGGGTTCTGGAACACCATCTGAAGATGACCCACCGTCTGCGCCTTGCGCTTCTGCACGGTGACGTTGGCGAGGTCCTCCCCGTTCAGGATCACCTCCCCGGCTGTCGCTTCCTCCAGCCCCATAAGGACCTTGGCGAAGGTCGACTTGCCACAGCCGGATTCCCCGACAATGGCGACGGTTTCCGCCTCGCGCGCATCGAAGTTGATATCCTCGTTCGCCTTCACAGTCTTCACCGCGTCGCCGCGGATCATGGCAATGACGGAGCTCGACTTGATCTCGTAATATTTCTTCATATTCCGGACCTTGAGCACGACCTTGCCCGATTTCACGGACTTGACCGACACCGCCTCATGATCGCCTTCGGCCCAGTCGATCTCCTCGAACCGGGCGCACCGCACGGTATGGGCCTCCTCATTCGGGACGGGCCGCATGGGAACTTTATCGGTATTACAGACGCCATCGGTGAAGAAGGCACAGCGCGGTCCGAAAAAACAGCCCTTGGGACGCTGATGCGGCAGCGGCAGCTGGCCCGGAATGGGCACCAGCGGTCGTTCGTTCTTGTCGGCGCCGGGCAGCGGGATCGAGGCGAACAGGCCGCTCGTATAGGGGTGCTTCATGTCGTCGAAGACCTCATGCACAGTCCCGTCTTCCACCGCCTCGCCGGAATACATCACCGTCACCCGGTCACAGGTATCGAGGATAAGCCCGAGGTTATGGGAGATATAGATCATCGCCGTGCCGAATTCGGCCGAAATTTCCTTCACCAGCTCGACAATGCCGCGTTCCACCGTCACATCGAGGGCGGTTGTCGGCTCGTCCAGCAGCAGGAGATCTGGCTTCGAGAGCAGCGCCATGGCGATGACCACGCGCTGCTGCTGACCGCCGGAAATCTGATGCGGATAGCTGTCCATGATCCGTTTCGGATCGGGCAGCTTCACCGCCTCCAGAAGGGCCAGGGCGCGTTCCTTGGCTTCCGCCACGGTCACATCCTCATGAAAGAGCGGCACTTCGGCGAGCTGGTCGCCGATCTTCATGGACGGGTTGAGGGAGGCCATCGGCTCCTGATAGATCATCGCAATCTTCGAGCCGCGGAGCGCCCGCAGCTCATCCTCCGACATGGTGCGCATATCGCGGCCATGGAAGAAGATTTCCCCGCTCTTGATATAGCCGTTGGAGCCGAGATACTGCATGATAGCGAGCGCGACCGTGGACTTGCCGCAGCCGCTCTCCCCGACGATGCCGACGCCCTGCCCCGGCATCACCTTCATGTTAAAGTCGATGACCGCCGGGATTTCTCCGCCGCGCGTATCGTAGGAGATGCAGAGATTGCGGCATTCCAGAATAGGTGTCTGTTCTTCCATAATCCTAATCCTTCATCGATATTTCACGCAGGCCGTCCGCCAGCAGGTTGAAGCCGAGCACCAGCGACGAGATCGCCGCGGCCGGGACAACCGCCATATGCCCTGCGAAACTTCCCAAAGGCTGTGTTTCCGCGATCATCTTGCCCCAGTCCGGATCTGGTGGCGGCAGTCCGAGGCCGAGATAGCCGAGCATGGCGATGGTGATGGTGGTATAGCCAAGGCGCAGGCAGGCATCGACGATGAGCGGCCCGCGGGCATTTGGCAGCAGTTCCACCAGCATGATATACATCGAACTTTCGCCGCGTGTCTGGGCGGCGAAGATATAGTCCCGCGTTCGAAGATCGAGCACAAGCCCGCGCACGATACGCATGATCCCCGGCGCAGAGGCGAAGGTCACGGCGAGCACGATGTTAAAGCCCGTGGCGCCGAGATAGGTGATGATGATAATGTAGAGAACGATCACCGGGAAGGAGAGCAGCACGTTGGAGATGAAGGAGATCACCTCGTCATACCAGCCGCCGAGATAGCCCGCGATCACGCCCATCAGCATGCCGACGATATAGGCGACCACTGTCGCCGTCGTCGCCCAGATCAGCACCTGCTGCGCGCCGAAGATGACGCGTGAGAGGATATCCCGGCCCTTGTGGTCCGTCCCGAGCCAGTAAAGACCGCCGTCCCGTGCCTCCGACATCGGGAACTTGAACGGTTCCAGCGGCGCATTCGGATCATAGAGCGGCAAGACCGGCGCGAGGATTGCGAGGATCACCCAGAACAGGATCAGCGAGAGGCCGAAGATGGCGATCGGGCTTTCCCGCAGCAGGCCGATGGACTTGACCATCTTGCTGAGCGCGGAGGGCGAAGTATCGTTTGATTGAATTTCTGCTGTCATATCAACGCCCTCCCTTATGTAAACCGGATCCGCGGATTGAGCAGCGTATAGCCGATATCCGAGATGAATTGCGAGAACACGGCGACGAACACGGCGACGAGGGTACAAGCCTCGATCACATAGATGTCGCCGAACAGGGCACCGTCAAGAAGCAGCTTCCCAAAGCCCTTGTAGGCGAAGAAGACCTCGACCACGATCACGCCCGAGAGCAGCCAGTTAAGCTGCAGGATGATCACCGTAAAGGGCGCGATCAGCGCGTTGCGGAGCGCATGGCGCATGATCACTCGCCGGTATGGGATGCCTTTGAGGACCGCCGTCCGGATATAGTGGGACGTCATGACCTCCGCCATCGAGGCGCGGGTCATGCGCGCCGTATAGCCGAAGCCATAGACAACCAGCACAAAGACCGGCAGAAATATCTCGGCCCAGCTGAACCCGCTGGTCATCGCCGAGGTGCCAGGGAGCCAGCCCAGCCAGAAAACAAAGATGGCGGAGAAAAAGGTGGCGCTTGCAAATTCAGGAACAGATGTCGTCAGCACCGAACCGACAGAGACCACCCGGTCCTGGAGCGACCCTTCCTTCATGCCGGCAATGACCCCGAGGGTGAGCGAGAGCGGGATCATGAAGGCCATATAGAGCCCGGCGAGAATGGCGGTATTGGCAAGCCGCGGCCAGAGCACTTCCGAGACCGGGGACTTGTACTGGATCGAATATCCGAAATCACCGGTCAAGGCATTGCCGACCCAGGTGACATAGCGTTCCAGGAACGGTTCGTTATAGCCATTATTTTCAAGCCACAGCTCTCGCTGTTCGGTGCTTGAATAGGGCCCGAGAACCTTGCCGGCAACGGCCAGCTTGTCGGATTCGAAAATCGCGAAAAGCGTGAATGAAACGATGACCATAATCAGGGCCATCGAGAGAAAACGACGAAACGCCAGTATCAGCATGTAATTGCTCCCCCCGGGGCAAAAGTGCGTCAGAATCAGATAAGGGCGATGTTATATCGCCCTTATCTTCACTTCTTGATTTAGCTGTCGATCCAGATTTTATAAAACTGATGGTACTGGGTCGGATGCGCCTCCACATTCATGACCTTCTCGCTTGCCAGGAAGAATTTAGGCTGCCAGATCGGCTGGATGATAATCGCGTCGTCCTGGAGAATTTTCTCGACTTCCTCCATGGCGGCTTTACGCTTTTCAGCGTCGACCAGAGACTCCGCCTTATCGAGGGCTTTCTCGAAAGCAGGATTGTTGTAACCGGTTTCGTTCCATGGCACACCGGCGCGATAGGCCAGACTCAGGACCATGGTGCCGAGCGGACGATGGGTCCAGGCGGTGATGCCGAACGGCGTCGTTGCCCAGATTTCCCAGTATTTCGAGGCCGGCATCAGGTTCAAATTGAGGGTAATCCCGGCTTCAGCGGCCTGGTCCTTCAGGATTTCGCAGACCTGTTGCTGCCACGGACCATTAGTGTTCCCAACGTCGATGGTCAGTTCAATGCCGTTCTCATAACCGGCTTCGGCCAGCAGGAGCTTCGCCTTTTCGACATCCCGCTCAACCCGGTTAAGGGCGAAATATTCAGGATGAATGGGCGAGACATGGTGATGTTCGCCCACGTCGCCGCGACCCTGATAAACAAGTTCGTTATATTTCTCCGCATCACAGCAATACATCAAGGCCTGACGCACGCGTTTATCGTCGAACGGCTTCTGCGTGATATTCATGCGCATCACACCGGTCTGCGCGGTCCGCGCTTCCAGGATTTTCATGCCCGGAATGGACTGCGCCATGCCGAGAGAGGCGATATCGAACTCATAGTTCATATCCACCTGACCGGAGGCAACGGCGGCAAGCTGGGCTGCGGACCCGGCGCCATGGTCGAAATAATGGATTTCATCGAGATAGACCTCCCCGCCCCAGAAGGGTTCGTCCGGATATTTCTCGCCCCAATACGGCTGGTCGACCCGCTTCAGGATCGCCTTTTCACCGACAGCGAAATCAACGAGGGTGAACGGACCCGTGCCGTTCGGCTGTTCAACAAGGTTGCCCTTGAAGCCGCGGTGCACGATCATCGTCGGATAGTTATAGAGGTTCTCCGGGATGGACAGAACAGGCGTGTTCAGGTTGAGGCGGATGGTATAGTCATCGACCTTTTCAAGCGCGCCTTCGGTCATCACCTTCTTGGCGTCGTCCCCTTCCCCAACAGTCGTGAGCATGGAATCAAACAACCCGACGTTGGAGGATCCGGTATTCGGATCGAGCCAGCGGGTGAAGTTAAACATCACATCATCGGCGTTGAAGTCATCGCCATTATGCCATTTGATTCCCTGGCGCAGCTTGAAGGTCCAGGTTTTCAGATCATCCGAGGCAGACCAGCTTTCCGCGAGATACGGGCGGGTCACATTGTCAGGGCCGGTCATGACAAGATATTCGCACACCTGCCGCGCGACGTTCGACGGTGGTGTCCAGCTATAGACGGCCGGATCGTTCATCTCCTGCACTTCCATGGAGACTTTCAACACACCGCCCTTTTTAGGGGTGGCCGCTTTTGCCTCCAGCGTCGGGTCGGCAATACCCGCAATCGAGTAGGCCGCCGCGGCGGAGAGGCCCAGCAACGTCGAGGTTCTCAGAAACTCGCGGCGGTCCATCTTGCCACTCTTGAACTGTTCGGTAACGTCCTTGATCTTGGGATGAATGTGCCCCGGCACTTCATGATCCATTTTCTTGACTGTCATCTTGGGTAACTCCCTATCCTGTGTTTTATCGCATCTTGTTTACTTGCTAAAACTTGCCTCAATCAGTTGATTTTTGCATTTTTTCAATGGCCTTTTTGTTCATTTTACGACCATATTTTTCCTGTCGAATTCAAATAGTGCCGCAATTTCAACCATTTTGATCTTCTTTAGCCTTAAGCATAGTGAAACTTCGGCTTGCTCGTCAATCAGAATAGAGAAAAATATTATATACTTGTTTATATACAATATAGTTTTACTTAATGTAACTATATACAAATAAATAAACGGATAATGGCGTCCATAATATTTTTTGATATTTAATTATGGCGGCAGATACTTGGTGTATTTTTCAAGTAAGTAATTCCGAAGGTAGATGATCCGGAATTTTATGTTTGTTTATTTCAATTTAATTAAAATTTGCGGCATCCGGCCGCGGCGCTCCTTCGCTTTGATGTCACGGAAGAAATTTACTTCCGGCGTCTGTCGGCGTATCATGCCGCCGCTTCATTTCAGAAATAGATAAGAAGAAAAAGGAAATCAAATGCAGCGCGAACTTTTCAGTGAAGAACATGAGCTTTTCCGGGCCTCCGCCCGCCGCTTTGTTGAGGAGCGGATCGTCCCCTTCCATGCCCAGTGGGAAAAAGACGGGCAGGTCAGCCGCGAGGTCTGGCTGGAAGCCGGAGAAGCCGGTTTCCTCTGCACATCGGTGCCGGAAGAATATGGCGGTGTCGGCGGTGACTTCCTGTTCGGTGCGATCTTCCTTGAGGAACTGGCCCGCGCCGGAACCAGCGGCCCCTCCTTCCATCTGCATTCGGAGATTGTCGCGCCCTATCTCATCCACTACGGCACGGAAGAACAGAAAAAGCACTGGCTGCCAAAGCTGGTGAAAGGCGAGGTTATCGTGGCCGTCGGCATGACGGAGCCGGGCGCGGGGTCCGATCTTCAGAATATCCGCACCACGGCCATTGCCGATGGCGATGATTATGTCATCAACGGCCAGAAAGTCTTTATCAGCAACGGCCAGATTGCCGATCTCGTGGTGCTCGCCTGCAAGACGGACCCGAAAGCGGGCGGCAAGGGTGTTTCCCTCGTGCTGGTCGAAGGTGACCGCGAAGGGTTCTCGCGCGGCCGCAACCTCGAGAAAGCCGGATACAAGGCGCAGGACACGTCGGAGCTCTTCTTCAACGATGTCCGGGTGCCGAAATCCAACCTCCTCGGTGAAGAGGGGCGCGGTTTCAAGCAGCTAATGCAAATGTTGCCGCAGGAACGGCTCGTGATCGCCGTACGCTCCGCCACCAGTATCGAGACCGCGCTCGACTGGACCCTTGAATACACGAAAGAGCGCAAGGCCTTCGGCCAGAGCATCGCCGATTTCCAGAATACCCGCTTCAAGCTGGCCGAGATCAAGGCCAAGGCGGTGATGATGCGCGCCTTTGTCGATCGCTGTGTTGCCGCGCATTTGAAGGGCGAGCTCGATGCGGTCACCGCCGCCATGGCGAAGATGCAATCGACGGAGATACTCTGGGAGGTCCTCGATGAATGCGTGCAACTACATGGCGGCTACGGCTATATGTGGGAATATCCGGTCTGCCGCGCCTGGGCCGACAACCGTATGGCCCGCATCGCCGGTGGCACGACCGAGATCATGAAAGAGATCATCAGCCGCGATTTGCTGAAGGATTAGGGGTTTTTCGGGGGACCGCCAGTCCCCCTCTCCTTTTCTCGATATTTCGCCCCACCTCTTGCGCATTAATATAACATGTTATATATCTTGTTATACAAACAATAGCGGGAGGCATCATGGTTGAAGATTTTGTCCGCCATAAAGGGTATCTCACCCTCGGCACAAGGCTGAAACGGATCGGCGATCTGTTGCAGGCGGAGGTTCAGCAGCTTCTCGATAGCGAGGGTGTCGCCATCCAGACCGGGCAGTATCCGCTGATTGCGGCCCTTGACGAGTTCGGGCCGCTGACCGTTGGCGAGCTCGCCGAAGCCCTCGGCGTCAGCCAGCCCGGCATCACCCGGA
>PAKP01000025.1 GCA_002706985.1 Sneathiella sp.
AAAGTCGATATTATCGGGCTGTCCGGTCTGATCACGCCGTCGCTGGAGGAAATGGCGACGGTCGCGGCGGAGATGCAGCGACAGGATTTCCACCTGCCTCTGTTAATCGGCGGGGCGACAACCTCAAAAGTGCATACCGCCCTCAAGATCGCGCCGCAGTATGATGGCACTACCATCTATGTTACCGATGCCTCCCGCGCGGTCGGGATCGCGACCAAACTGACCAGCAATGAAAATAACAAGCAGTTGGTGGACAGTATTAAAGTTGAATATGAACAGGTGCGCGAGAATTATCTGAAAAAATCGCGGCCCGATCAGCAATCAACGCTTGAGGAAGCGCGGGCCAATGCGGTTGCCATCGATTGGGACGGCTATCAGCCGCCGGTCCCGCTGCATCCTGGCCTCAATGAATTCAATGACATCGACCTCGCTGCTCTGGTCAACTATATAGACTGGTCGCCCTTCTTCCGCACTTGGGAGCTGGCCGGGCATTTCCCGAAAATCCTGGACGATGAGGTCGTGGGCGCAACGGCGACGGAACTCTATAACGACGCGCGCGCCATGCTGGACAAGGTGATCGCGGAAAAATGGATGAGCGCCCGGGCGGTTGTCGGGCTGTTTCCGGCGGCACGCGACGGCGATGACGTGATTGTCTATACGGACGAAAGCCGGACAGCGGAGAAACACCGTTTCCACTTCCTGCGTCAGCAAATGAGCCGCAAAAACGGCCGGGCAAACCATTGCCTTGCGGATTTCATTGCTCCCGCGGATAGCGGCATTCCCGATTATATCGGCGGCTTCGCGGTGACAGCTGGGCTCGGTATTGAGAAAAAGCTCGAAGAATTTAAGAGAACCCATGATGATTACAGCAGTATTATGCTGAAAGCGCTTGCCGATCGGCTGGCGGAGGCGCTTGCCGAATATATGCATGAGAAGACGCGGAAAGAGCTCTGGGGTTATGCGAAGGATGAGAAACTCGCAAATGAGGAACTGATCAAGGAAAGCTATCGCGGTATCCGTCCGGCCCCCGGTTATCCGGCCTGTCCGGAACATTCGGAAAAGCGCGGCCTGTTTGATCTCCTGAACGCGGAGCAGCGGGCCGGCATTGAACTGACGGAAAGTTTTGCGATGCTGCCCGCCTCGTCTGTATCGGGCATTTACTTTTCCCATCCCGAGGCGCGTTATTTCGGGGTCGGCAATATCGGCCGTGATCAGGTGGAGGATTATGCAAAGCGCAAGGACATTTCGCCGGATGCGGCGGAAAGGCTGCTGGCCTCCAACCTCGCTTATGAACGGACGCGCCGCGCCAGTTGACGCAAATTTGATTTTCAGGTGATGGCAGGCATGCGGATAATGGCGACGCTCTAACGGGAGGATCGCCATGTTTAACCGCCTTTTGCTTGTCGGCTTTGCCGTCTTTTTTCTGGGAATTGCGAACGCATCGGCCTTTGACGAGGTCAACAAGTCCTTTCTCGGCGGGCTGGCCGTTGATGGCTATGACAGCACCGCCTATTTCCGGATGAGCACCCCGGCGGAAGGGGCGGAGAACTACATCGTCGAGTATAAAGGCGCGACCTGGCGGTTTGCGGATGCGACAAGCCGGGACCTCTTTGCCGCCGCGCCGGAATCCTACGCCCCGCAATATGGCGGTTACTGCTCAAACCAGATGAGCCTTGGCAACCTTGCCGATATCGATCCCGGTGTCTGGCTGATTTATGAAGGCAAGCTCTATCTCTTTGGTCATGACGCCGGACGCACCCGCTGGGAGACGACCGGGATAGCTGAACGGATCCGGGATGCGGATGAAAACTGGCAGAAGTTTCTCGCTGGAAACTAACTACTTGCCGAAGCCGCCGCCGCTCGGTGTCTGGATGACGAAGATATCGCCTGCCGCCATTTCGGTCTTGTCGCGGCCCTCTAGTTCCTCGGTCTTGCCGTCTTTGCGGATCACCCATTGCTTGCCGACCTCGCCGTCCTTGCCGCCCATTAGGCCGAAGGGCGGGACCTTGCGGTGGCTGGACAGCAGCGCCGCCGACATGGCTTCATGAAAGCGGAGCTTGCGGAGGGTTCCGTCGCCGCCCTTATGTGCGCCCTTGCCGCCGGAACCCCGCCGGATTTCAAAACTCTCGAGCGTCACCGGAAAGCGCCATTCCAGCACCTCCGGATCGGTGAGGCGGGAATTGGTCATATGGGTATGGACCGCACTGGTGCCGTCGAAATCCGGTCCGGCGCCGGAGCCGCCGCAGATCGTCTCGTAATACTGGTATTTGTCGTTGCCGAAGGTGAAGTTGTTCATCGTTCCCTGTGCCGCCGCCATCACCCCGAGCGCGCCGAACAGGCAGTCGGTGATGCATTGCGAGGTTTCGACATTGCCCGCGACCACGGCCGCCGGATATTCCGGTGACAGCATGGATTTTTCCGGCACAATAATTTCGAGCGGCTTGAGACAGCCCGCATTGAGCGGGATATCGCTCTCGACAAGGCAGCGGAAGACATAGAGCACCGCCGCCGTGGTGACGGCGCACGGCGCGTTGTAGTTCGTCGGATGTTGCCCGCTGGTGCCGGTAAAATCGATGGTCGCGGTGCGCGCCTCCTTGTTGATCGAGATATTGACCTTGATCTCATAACCGTCATCGAGGGCGTAGGTAAAGCTGCCGTCTTTCAGCACATCCAGCACCCGGCGCACGGATTCTTCCGCATTGTCCTGCACATGGCCCATATAGGCATGAACCACTTCAAGGCTGAAGTGATCGACCATCTTGCGGAGCTCGTGAATGCCTTTCTCGCAGGCCGCGATCTGCGCTTTCAGATCGGCCATGTTCTGGTCGGTATTGCGGGAGGGGTATTTCCCGGACTTCAGGATATCGACGATCTCCGTCTCGCACAGCCGGCCGCCATCGACCAGGCGGACATTATCGAGGATGACGCCTTCCTCCTCGACGGTGCGGCTGTCGGGTGGCATGGAGCCCGGCGTGATCCCGCCGATATCCGCATGATGGCCGCGGCTCGCGACATAGAACAGCACCTCGCTCCCCTCCAGATCGAAGACCGGCGTAATCACGGTGACGTCCGGCAGATGGGTTCCGCCGTTATAGGGGGCGTTCAGCACGAAGACATCGCCCGCCTTCATGGTCGCCTTGTGCTTGCGGATGACCGCCTTGATGCTCTCCGACATGGAGCCCAGATGCACGGGCATATGCGGGGCATTGGCGATCAGGTCGCCGTTCAGATCAAAGACCGCGCAGGAGAAATCAAGCCGTTCCTTGATATTCACGGAATAGGCGGTCTTCTCCAGCACCGTGCCCATCTGCTCGGCGACATTCATGAAGAGATTGTTGAAAATCTCCAGCATGACCGGATCGACCTCGGTCCCGATTGCCATCTCACGGGTGAGTTCCTCGACCCGTGTCAGGATGAGGTGGCCATGGCGGTTCATTTCCGCCTGCCAGCCGGGCTCGATGACATTCGTGCCGGTTTTCTCGACAATGACGGCGGGGCCGTCGATGCGCGCGCCTGCAGGCAGGGTGTCGCGGTCATAGAAGGGGCAGTCCCGCCATGTATCGCCCATAAAGATCTGCTGGCGGGAGAGGGGGGTGATGTCGGCCTCGCCCTCCGCCTCCGGCAGGGCCGGATCCTCGATCTTGTCGCCAACGCCAACCACCTCGACGGCCGCAGCCTCGACGATGAGAGCTTTTTCCGGCGTGGTGAAGCCGAAGCGCTGACGATGCGCCGCTTCGAACGCCTTGGTCACGTCTTCAAGTGGTCCATCATCGACAATCATGGTCGTATCGGAGCCCTGATATTTGATATGGAGTTTCCGATCGACACGAATGCGGGATTCCTCTGCGCCTTGTGCCTGCATTTCGGCGTAGCCTTCCTCGGCGAGGGTATCCAGCGTCGCGGCGATGTCGGAAAGGGCGCTTTTTGCGAGCGTGACCTCCATCGCCTTTTCCTTCAGTACCCTGAGATCGGCAAGCCCCATGCCGAAGGCGGAGAGAACGCCCGCGTAAGGGTGTAGCATGATCTTCTTCATGCCGAGACTGTCGGCGACGAGGCAGGCATGCTGTCCGCCCGCCCCGCCGAAGGAGGTCAGCACATATTCGGAGACATCATAGCCCCGCTGGACGGAGATTTTCTTGATGGCATTGGCCATATTCTCGACGGCGATGAAAAGGAAGCCTTTCGCGACCTCTTCCGCCGTCCGGGTATCGCCGGTAGCGGCGCTGATCTCCTCGGCGAGGGCGTTGAATTTCTCGCGGACGGTTTCCACATCCAACGCCTCGTCCGCATCGGGGCCGAACACCTTGGGGAAATACTCGGGCGCCAGCTTGCCGAGCATGACATTGCAGTCGGTAACGGTGAGCGGGCCACCCTTGCGGTAGCAGGCGGGGCCGGGATTGGCGCCGGCGCTGTCCGGGCCGACCTTGTATCGGGCGCCGTCGAATTCCAGGATCGAGCCGCCGCCCGCCGCCACCGTGTTGATCAGCATCATCGGCGCGCGCATCCGCACCCCGGCAACCTCGGTCTCGAAGGTGCGCTCATACTCGCCGCCGTAATGGGACACATCGGTGGAGGTGCCGCCCATGTCGAAGCCGATCACCTTGTCGAAACCCGCCATGGCCGATGTCTGGACCATGCCGACCACGCCACCCGCCGGGCCGGAGAGAATGGCGTCTTTTCCTTGGAAAAAATGCGCGTCCGTCAGCCCGCCGTTTGATTGCATGAACATCAGCCGGGTATCGCCAAGCTCGGACGCCACCCGGTCGACATAGCGCCGGAGGATGGGGGAGAGATAGGCATCGACGACTGTGGTATCGCCGCGGCTGACCAGCTTCATCAACGGGCTGGTCCCGTGACTGGTGGACACCTGCGTAAAGCCGATCTCCGCCGCAATTTCGGCCACCTTCTTTTCATGATCGGGATAGCGATAACCATGCATGAAGACAATGGCGCAGGCGCGCAGGCCGCCATCATAGGCGGCCTGCAGGCTCTTGCGGGCGGCATCGGCATCAAGCACCTGGATTACCTTTCCGTCTGCGCCCAGCCGTTCGGGTACTTCGATGACCTGCTGGTACAGCATCTCGGGCAGTTCGATATTGAGCGCGAAGAGTTTCGGTCGTGTCTGGTATCCGATGCGAAGCGCATCGCGGAAGCCTTCCGTGGTGACAAGGACGAGGGGTTCTCCCTTGCGCTCCAGGAGGGCATTGGTGGCGACCGTCGTACCCATTTTCACCGCATCGATCTTCGCGGCCGGAATATCGTCGGATTTATCGAGGCCCAGGAGGTCGCGGATGCCCTGCAGCGCCGCATCCTCATATTGCTCCGGATTTTCGCTCAGCAGCTTGTGGGTGACAATGGCGCCATCCGGCGTGCGGGCGACAAGATCGGTAAAGGTGCCGCCGCGATCGACCCAGAATTGCCAGTCGCCGGTTGTCATATCATCCGTGGATTTTGTCATTCGCTGTCTCGGTTGATGGTGTTAAGCCGCAGAGGCACCTTCCTTTTCCATATCATCCGGCACGGCCAATCGTAAAGCCGTAACGGTATTTCTCCGGTCCTGTATTCACGAAATGCCCGCGCCGCGCGTTGTAAGGACGGATAGAATTCAGGAAAGCGCCCGCCATGACCACAGACGACACCCTCGAAAATTTTGTGCCTCTTTCCCGCTCGCCGATCTGGGAGTTGCAGCGGAGCTATTATTCCCGCCTCGGCGTCAATGCCTGGCAGCCGAACATGGTTCCGAACTATGTCACCACAAACCCCTTCATCGCGCAAAGCTACGCCCGGGTGATCGAGGGATTTCTTGAGGATTTTGCACCTGCCCGCAAGAGCGGCGATAAACGCGAGCCGCATTACATCATTGAAGTTGGCGCCGGATCGGGGCGGTTCGCCTATGGCTTTCTTAAGTTCTTCTTCTCGAAAGAACAAATGGCCATGCGCCGGAAGCGCGATGTCGTCTATGTGATGACCGATATCAGCGAGGCAACGATCAAATACTGGCGCCGACATCCGCAACTCAAGCCCTTCGTCAATATGGGGGTGCTCGACTTCGCCTATCTGGATGCCCTGAAGGATCATCCGGTCGATCTGCTGGTCTCGAAGAAAAGGATAGAGACGGGGAAACTTTCCAACCCGCTTGCCGTTATTGCCAACTATGTGTTCGACAGCATCCCCCATGATCTTTACGCCGCCGCTAACGGCAATCTGATGGCGCGGCATGTCTGCCACCGGATCGAGACGGACAGCACGGAAATCGAGGAGATTGTCCGTGATACGGACTTTGGGTATCACGAGGCGTCTTGCGGGACGGATATCTATGAGAATGAGGACTGGAACCGCATCCTCGAAAAATACCGGAAAATCAAAGATGGGATGAATTTTTCCTTCCCCGTGGGTGCAATGGCGGCGCTGGATCGGCTTGCCACGCTCACTAAAGGGCCGATGTTCTGCCTTGCTGGAGATTTCGGGGCGACGGACCTTTCGGTGCTTCAGGATATGCCGCCGCGCAAAATCGCCCGCAACGGGACCTATTCGCTGCATGTCAATTTCCATGCAATCTCTGAATATGTCACGCGCCGGAAGGGGCGGTTCTTCACCCCCGGCCATGCGAAATCCTCGCTGGAGATGGCAGGTATCCTGATGAACCCGCGGCGGCGGCAGATCCGGCATCTTGCCCATCGGTTCAACCGACATATCCGCGAGACGGGGCCGGATGAGTTCTTCATGCTGAAAAAAATCGCGGAGGAGAATTTCGAGTCCCATAGTCTGCCGAGGATTCTGGCGCTTCTCCGGCTAAGCCATGGCGATATCAAGATATTCCGCGGCTGCAGCGCCGCCTTGCTGAAGGCGCTGCCGGGCGCGAACAGCTTTGAGAGAGAGTCCGTAATCGCGGAATTGATAAAGGTTGATGATATTTTCTTCCGCTGTGACCGGACGGCGGACCCGGCCACCCTGATTCTGCAGATTCTGCTCGGCTTGGATGCGAAGAAGGAGGCGCGCCATGTGCTCACGCGAAACCGGGTCTTCCTGGAGCAGACGACGGATGGCACTCTCGCGGTCGCCGATACCCTGCACCGGCTTGGCCGCGCAGAGGACGCGGTACCGGTGCTGGAAAAGCTGCTGGTGCGGGAGCCCGGACATCCAGAGGCAAAAGCCTTGATGGCCCGCCTGTCGGAGGGGAGGATGTGTGAAAAATCCGCCTAAGTTGCTGATTTATAAAAAGGGGTAAGAAAATTTAAACTCAATGCCGTTAATGCTATGTTATGCATAATTTTCGCAATCTGAAACGGTATTGAGACAGGATCACATGGCACATAAAGGTATTATTCTCGCGGGCGGAACAGGCAGCCGGCTTCACCCGCTCACACTTGCCGTCAGCAAGCAGCTGATGCCGATCTATGACAAGCCGATGATCTATTATCCGTTGACGACCCTGATGCTGGCGGAAATCCGCGATATCCTGATCATTACAACCCCGCAGGAGCAGGCTGTTTTCCGTCATCTCCTGAAGGACGGGTCGCAATGGGGCCTCAATATTTCCTATAAGGCGCAGCCATCGCCGGATGGTCTCGCGCAGGCCTTTATCATCGGCGCGGATCATATCGGCGACGATCACTCGGCGCTCATTCTCGGCGATAATATCTTCTATGCCAGCCGGTTCAGCGAACTACTCAAGAGCGCCAAGGCACGCCAGCAAGGCGCGACCATCTTCGGTTACCATGTTTCGGATCCAACGGCCTATGGCGTCGCCGAATTTGACGAGACGGGCAAAGTCATTGGGGTTGAGGAAAAGCCGACACAGCCGAAATCCAATTTCGCCATTACCGGGCTTTATTTCTATGACAATCAGGTGGTGGACTTCGCGAAGCATTTGAAACCGAGCGCGCGCGGGGAGCTGGAAATCACCGACCTTAACCGCCTCTATCTTGATCAGGGGGAGCTTGGCATGGAATTCCTTGGCCGGGGTAGTGCCTGGCTCGATACGGGAACCCATGACAACCTGTTGGAGGCGTCCCATTTCGTGCAGACGATCGAGAAACGACAGGGTCTAAAAATCGCCTGCCCCGAGGAAATCGCCTATCAGAAGAAATTCATCACGGCGGACGAACTTGCGGCCCTCGCCGAACCGCTCCGCAAGAGCGGCTATGGCGAGTATCTGCTCGATCTGATCAAATAATTCCTAGATAAAGCCGCGCATCTCCAGCGTGGCGATAATCTGGTCGGCGGCGTCTTCCGGGCTGGTTTTGCCGCCGTCGATGATAATCTCCGCATTCTCCGGCCGTTCATAGTCGGAGGAAATGCCGGTGAAGTTTTTGATCTCGCCGGCGCGCGCCTTCTTGTACAGACCCTTGATATCCCGCTCCTCGCATATTTCAAGTGGGGTATCGACGAAGACTTCCAGGAATTCACCCTCTTCCAGCAGACCGCGGGCCATCTGCCGCTCACTCCGGAAGGGGGAGATGAAGGAGACCAGCGTGATCAGCCCCGCATCGACCATCAGCTTGGCCGTTTCGCCGACGCGGCGGATATTCTCCACCCGGTCCGCATCGGTAAAGCCGAGGTCCTTGTTGAGTCCGTGACGGACGTTATCGCCATCCAGCAGATAGGTATGCTTGTTCATGGCGTGGAGTTTCTTCTCGACCAGGTTGGCGATGGTTGACTTACCGGAACCGGAGAGGCCGGTAAACCAGAGGACAGAGGCTTTCTGTCCCTTTTGTTCGGCGCGTGCCTCTTTGTGGATATCCACCGACTGCCAGTGAATATTGTCGGCGCGGCGGAGCGCGAAATCGATCATGCCCGCGGCGACCGTCGCATTGGTGAAGCGGTCAATCAGGATGAAGGAACCCGTCTCTGGGATGTCGGCGTAGGGATCGAAGGAAATCGCCTTGTCGAGAGACAGATTGCAGACGCCGATTTCATTGAGCTCCAGCGTCTTGGTCGCGACATGCTCCATCGTATTGACATTGACCTTGTATTTCAGGCTGCTGATCCGGGCGGCGGTGGTCCCGGTGCCGAGCTTCAGGAGGTAAGTCCGGCTCGGTAGCATCGGCTCGGCCTTCATCCAGACGATTTTCGCTTCGAACTGATCAGCGGTCGCAGGACGGGCCTTCGTGGCGCAGAGAATGTCGCCGCGGCTGATATCGATTTCATCCTCAAGGGTAAGGGTGACGGCCTGCCCCTTGGATGCCTCTTTAAGATCGCCATCGAAAGTGACGATGCGCGCGACCTTGCTGCTCTGGCCCGACGCCGGCTCGACAATTGGATCGCCGACACGAATGCTGCCGCTTGCGACAGTGCCGGAAAAGCCCCGGAAATCGAGATTCGGGCGGTTGACCCATTGCACGGGAAAGCGAAACGGACGGTTGTCGTCACTCGCACTGACATGGACGGTCTCCAGATGTTCCAGCACGCTCGGTCCGTCATACCAGGGCATGGCGTCGCTGGCGCAGATCATATTGTCGCCCTTGAGGGCCGAAACCGGGATCGGGGTGATTTCCTCGAAATCGAGCTGCTCCGCGAATTTCATATAATCGCCGAGGATTTTGTTGAAGACCGCTTCGTCATAGTCCACCAAATCCATCTTGTTGACGGCGAGCACGACCTTCTTGATGCCGAGCAGGGAGACGAGATAGCTGTGCCGCATGGTCTGGATCAGCACGCCTTTTCGCGCGTCGATCAGGATGACCGCGAGGTCGGCGGTGGAGGCGCCGGTCACCATATTGCGGGTATATTGCTCATGCCCCGGGGTGTCGGCGACGATGAACTTGCGCTTGTCGGTCGCGAAGAAACGATAGGCCACATCGATGGTGATGCCCTGTTCACGCTCGGCCTGCAGGCCATCGAGGAGAAGGGCGTAGTCGATACCGCCATTCTGGGTGCCGACGCGCTTGCTTTCGGCGGTCAGTGCGGCGAGTTGATCCTCGAACAACAGCTTTGAATCCCACAGCAAACGACCGATAAAGGTGCTCTTGCCGTCATCCACGCTGCCGCAGGTGATGAAGCGGAGAAGGTTCTTCTGTTCCTGCGTCTTGAGATAGGCGTCGATTTCTGCAGTGGCGGCTTTGGACAGGTCGTTCATCAGAAATATCCTTCCTGCTTTTTCTTCTCCATCGATCCGGCCTGGTCCTTGTCGATGAGGCGGCCCTGCCGCTCGGACGTGCGGGCGACGAGCATTTCCTGAATAATCTCGGGCAGGGTGGAGGCGGTCGATTCAATCGCACCGGTGAGCGGGTAGCAGCCGAGGGTGCGGAAGCGGACCGACTTCATCATCGGCGTTTCGCCCGCGTTTAGCGGCATCCGCTCATCATCGACCATGATCAGCATCCCCTCCCGCTCGACCACCGGGCGCTTGGCGGCGAAATAGAGCGGAACGATGGGGATATCCTCCATATAGATATATTGCCAGATATCGAGTTCCGTCCAGTTGGAAAGGGGGAAGGCGCGGATGCTTTCGCCCTTGCGGACCCGCCCGTTATAGAGGTTCCAGAGTTCGGGCCGCTGGTTTTTCGGATCCCAGCGATGTGCCTCGTTACGGAAGGAGAAGACCCGCTCTTTCGCGCGGCTCGCTTCTTCGTCGCGACGCGCGCCACCAAAGGCGGCATCGAATTTATAGTGATCGAGCGCCTGTTTCAGCGCCTCGGTCTTCATGATGTCGGTATGCAGCGCTGATCCATGGGTAAAGGGGCCGACGCCCTGCTTGACGCCCTCGGCGTTGATATGCACCAGCAGTTCAAGGCCGTAATCCTTCACGATGGTATCGCGGAAATGGATCATGTCGCGGAACTTCCAGGTGGTATCCACATGCAGAAGCGGGAAGGGCACGGGAGACGGGTGGAAGGCTTTGCGCGCAAGATGCAGCAGCACCGCCGAATCCTTGCCGATGGAATAGAGCATGACCGGCCGTTCGAACTCCGCGACAACCTCCCGGAAGATATGGATGCTTTCCGCTTCCAACTGGCGCAGGTGGGTCATATGCGATGTGCTCATGATGTCATGTCTCTGTTCAAATACCGGGGCGCCGACGGGCCTGTTGTGCACGGGCTTACATAATATCGAGGGTTGCGACAAGAAGAAACAACCCAAATATACGGCAAAAAAATGTGAAATATTCATTTTTGCATAAATTTACCGTGTAAAATGTCAAATAGGCATCGGGGTGGAAGGTTGCAATGGGCCGGTTTGCGATTTCCGTAATGGCAGGCGAAAACCCAGACGGGAAAATTCATGATGAAAATCAATTGAATGCGCCGCATATGCGCATTATTGTCAAAACGCAAATCGATTGAGGAAAGGGCGGCATGGCAATCGATCAGGATTTTACCTATACCGACGCGTTTCTCGCCTGTCCGGAATGTGACCTTGTGCATGCGGTGCCGTCGATCCGGGAAGGGGAGCAGGGGCGCTGTACCCGATGCGGGGCATTGCTCTATGTCCGTCATAAAAACAGCCTGGACCGGGCGCTGGCCTTTGCGCTGACCGGTCTCATGTTCTTCATCCTCGCCAATATGTTCCCGCTGCTCACCTTCGAGATGGAGGGCGTGTCCCAGTCGAACCGCCTGATAGACGGCGCCATCGCCTTTTGGAAGGCGGGCTATTGGGAACTTGGCATTGTCGTCTTCGTCTCCAGCGTCGTTGCCCCGCTGATGGTGCTGCTGGTTCTGATCACGCTTTTGCTGCCGATGCGGCTGAACCGCGTGCCGCCGAGCCCGCAGCTCCAGATCCGCACACTCAACCATTTGCGGCCCTGGGCGATGTCGGAGATTTTCGTTCTCGGGATTATCGTTGCCTTCGTGAAGCTTCAGGATTTCGCAGATGTCAGCGTAGGCCTGTCGCTGTTCGCCTTTGTGTTGATGGTGGCGGCGACGGTCATGGCCTATCTGACGCTGGATGAGGATGCGCTGTGGTCGCGCCTGCGGGAGATCAAGGCATGAGCGCCGCGCCGGTGACGGCAAAATCACTGGATGCCATTTCCTGCCATGTCTGCGGGCTGCTGGTCTCGAACCGCTATATTCGCGAACACAGCGATGAATGCCCGCGATGCGCCGCCGCTCTGCACAGCCGGAAAATCAACAGCATGACGCGCACCTGGGCACTTCTGATAGCGGCGGCGGTTCTTTATATCCCGGCCAATGTCTATCCGGTGCTGACCCTGGTGTCCTTCGGCCAGTCCACGACGAACACGATCATGGGCGGGGTCATCGAGCTTGTCGGATCGGGACAGCTCGTGATTGCGATTATCGTCTTTGTCGCCAGCGTCTTTGTGCCCATTTTCAAGATCGCCGCATTGCTTTTTCTGGTCATTTCGGTGCAATTTGGTATGAAGGCGCGACGGCGGGAGCGGGCTTTGCTCTATCGCTTCACGGAATTTATCGGCCGCTGGTCCATGATCGACATCTTCATGATCTCGATCCTGATCGCCCTGGTAAAGCTGCAGGCGCTGGCGACCGTTACGGCGGGCCCCGGTGCGATCGCCTTCGCGGCGGTGGTGATTATCACGATGTTTGCGGCCATGACCTTTGATCCGCGTTTGATTTGGGATGAAGAGGGGGAAAATGATGACGGATGATAGCGAACAGAAGGTGCCGGACGCGCGGGTCCGCCGCGGATACGGCAGCCTGATGAGCATCTGGATCGTGCCGGTAATCGCCCTTGGTGTTGCCGCGTATTTGATTTTCCAGGCGATCGCCGGTCGTGGCACGGAAGTTTCCATCATTTTTGACGATGCCGAGGGCGTGGTGCCCGGCAAGACGCAGCTCAAGTACAAGGACGTCAATATTGGCCAGCTGAGCCGGATTGACATCCTCGATAATGACGAAGGGGTTTCCCTTGTCGTCGATGTCGATAAGTCGGCGGAAAAGTACCTGACCGAGGATGCGCGCTTCTGGATTGTCGCTCCCGCCATCGGCTTTCAGGGGATTACGGGACTTCAGACCCTGCTCTCCGGCTCTTTCATCGAGATTGATCCCGGCGAGGGCAAGGGCGATAAGAAAACCAAATTCACCGGCCTGAAAACGCCGCCGGTCATCACTTCCAACGATAAGGGGACGGAATATATTCTCTCCACCGGCAAGCTGCGCAACATCAACCGCGGGACACCGGTGATGTACAAGGGCCTCGTTGTCGGGAGCGTGCTTGGCTACCGGCTGGCGGAGGACAAGCAGGCCATCGATGTCTATGCTTTTGTCGAGGCACCTTATGATGAGCTGGTGCTGGAAGGGACGAATTTCTGGAATGCGGGCGGCATCAATGTCACCGTCTCGACCTCCGGTGTGGAACTCGGGGCGAATTCCCTTCAAAGCCTGATTGCCGGTGCGATCGAGTTCGGCACGGCAGATCTTTATCGCAATACCTTCCCGGCGGAAGCGCGAAATGTGTTCAAGCTCTATGACGATGAACAGGCGAAGGAAGACGCGCGCTATACGGAAAAAATCGTATATGTGCTGTATTTCGACGGCTCGGTTAGCGGCCTGAATGTCGGGGCAAATGTGGAGTTCAAGGGGATCAAGGTCGGCAGCGTCCGGGATATCAGCCTGGAGATCGACGAGGAGAACCAGAAATATTATATTCCGGTCCTAATCGAGATCGAGCCGCAGCGAATCAGCCTGACTGATGACGGCAAGAAGATCCGTTCGGTTCTGGAGACGCGCGAACTCCGCCACAAGGTCATCAAGAACCTGATCGAGCGGGGCCTGAAGGCGAAGCTCAAAAGCGCCAGCTTCCTGACCGGCCAGCTCATCGTCGATCTTGACCTGGTGCCGGACAAGAAGGGTGTCTATGTCGCAACGAACGGGGAGTACCCGGAAATCCCGACGGTCGAGGCGGACCTTGAGGCCATTACCACCTCCATATCGCAGTTGATGACGAAGCTCGACAATCTGCCGATCGAGCGGCTCGGGAACAGCCTGACCAACACTGTCGAAGGGCTGGATAAATTCATCAATTCCGGCGAGTTGCAGAGCACAATCGCGCAATATCGCGAACTGGCGGCCTCCGTCCGGGTCGTGGCGCAGAATTTCGACAAGAAGACCCTGCCGTCCATCGATGCGACGCTGGAAAGCACCCGCGAAGCGGTCCAGAAGATCGATCAGACCTTGGCGTCTGCCCAGAGCATGTTCAGTGCCGTCAACGGAATGATTGCCGATGGGTCCCCCTTCAAATATGATCTGACGAATATGCTGCAGGAACTGGCGGCGGCCAGCCGGTCCGTTCGCAGCCTTGCCGATTTCCTGGAACGGAACCCCAGTTCCCTGATCAGCGGAAAGAGATAGGAAAATGCCTGTAGTCAACATGATCCGCCCGGTTTCAAGATATGCCGTCCTTGTCCTGATGCTGTTTGCCATTGCGGCCTGTGCCGGCTTGCCGGGCTCCGCGCCGACACGCTTTTACATCCTGAAGACGGCGTCGGATATCAAGCCGGGGGAGGCATCCTATAACCTGCCGGAGGCCATGACCATTGGGATCGGGCCGGTGCAGATTCCGGGCTATGCGGACCGGCCGCAGATCGTCACCTTCGATAGCGGTTCCGAAATCAACGTATCGGACTTCGATCACTGGGCGGAGCCGCTCGGCGATGCTATCAAGCGGGTGCTCAGCAGCAATGTCGCCTCCCTGATCGGGGAGGAAAAAGTCTTTGCTTACCCGGCCGATTTCCGGCCCAACCGGGATTCCGTTCAGGTTGCCGTCGATATCATTGATATTACCGAGACAGGCGCCGGCGTGGCGCGGCTCTCTGTTCGCTGGCATCTCAAGGGGCTGTATGACAATACGGTGCTGTCGCGCCATGCGAAAACCTATGAAATGCCTGCGACCTCCGGCGATTACAACAGCTATGCGAATGCGCTGAGCAGTCTTCTTGGCGAGTTGTCGCGCGATATTGCCACCTCTCTCGACGGGGTAAACCTGTCCTCATGACGAAAACCAACGTCCTATTTGTCACCCTCGATCAGTGGCGGGCGGATCATCTTGCGGCGACGGGGAATAAGACCATCCGGACCCCGACCATGGACGCGCTCTGTGCCGACGGGATCGCCTTTCGCAATCATTTTACCTGTATTGCGCCCTGCGGCCCGTCGCGCACGACGTTCCTGACAGGCATGTATCCCAGCAACCATCGCTCCATCCGTAATGGTACGCCGCTCAATCACAGCCTGACGAACCTCGCGCTTGAGGCCCGGCTTGGCGGCTATGATCCGACCCTCTGGGGCTATACGGATACGACGCCGGACCCTCGCGTGCTGGGGGAGGATCATGAGGCCTTCCTCACCTATGAAGGGGTGATGCCGGGCTTTACGGTGGGGCAGCAGCTCGCGGAAAACAGCATTCCCTGGCTCGACTATCTGGCGGGCAAGGGATACGACATTCCCGGAACCGGATATGCCATCTATTTCCCGGACCCGGACTATAAACTGCCGACGGGCCGCCATCCGCTTTTTGCTCCGAGCCGGTTCAAGGCGGAGGACAGCGAAACCCACTGGCTCGCGGATCAGCTGATCAGGAACCTGAAATCGAAGCCGTCCGATCCGTTCTTTCATCACCTGACCTTCCTGCGGCCGCACCCGCCCTTTATCTCGCCGCCGGAATATCATGATCTTTACGATCCGGCGGAGATGCCGCCGCCGGTCCGGGACGGATCGCCCGACGAGATGCGGGAAAAGCATCCGTCGCTGGCCCTGATGTATCAGGCCATTCCGCAGGATGCCTTCTTCATGGAGGGTGAGGGACGTGCCGTCGATCTTGAGGAGGACGCGGTGGCGCAGCTTCGCGCGACTTACAAGTCCCTGATCACGGAGGCGGATCATAATCTTGGCCGCGTCATCGCCACCCTGAAGGAGCAGGGGCAGTATGACGAGACATTGATCGTCGTGACCTCGGACCATGGGGAGCAGCTCGGCGATCATTATCTCTGGGGCAAGATCGGCTTTTACGATGAAAGCTTCCATATTCCGCTGATCATCAAGCCGCCGAAAAGCTGGAATGTGGCAACCGGCCGCGAGGTCAGCGAATTCACCGAATCCGTTGATCTCATGCCGACAATTCTGGATGGCCTGAACCTTCCCGTCCCGCGGCAGTGCGATGGCCATTCCCTGATGCCTTTCCTTAGGGGAGAGACCCCGGCGGACTGGCGGCGGGCGGTCCACTGGCTCTATGATTTCCGCGATCCCGTGGCACAGATGCCGGAGACAGTCCTCAATATAAAGTCGTCGGAATGTAATCTGCTCGTGCATCGGGATGCGGAATTCAAATATGTGCATTTCGCCGCTTTGCCGCCGCTTCTGTTCGACATGAAGAATGATCCGGACGAGACGCGCAACCTCGCCGAAGATCCCGATTATCAGGGGGTTGTGCTTGATTGCGTGCAGGAGCTTCTCTCCTGGCGGATGCGCTATGAATATGGGGAACTGGTGAATTTGAGCGCGTCGGGCAAGGGACTGGTCGGCCACCGGATGTGCAGATGAACTGGCGGGCTGAGCGGGAGGAACTGATCGCGACCGTGCGGGAGATGAACGCCCGCGGCATTAATCAGGGCAGTTCCGGTAATGCCAGTATCCGGATCGAGGACGGCTATCTGATCACGCCGTCGGGCATGGCCTACGAGGACCTTGTGCCCGAAGACATCGTCGAGATGTCCTTCGACGGGGAGGTGTCCGGCCGCCGCAACCCTTCCAGCGAGTGGCGCTTTCATCATGACCTTCTGGAAAATCGCCCCGATTTTGGTGCGATCCTGCATACCCACGGCAAAGCGGCGATGACGCTCGCCTGCCAGCGGTTGGAGCTACCGCCCTTTCATTACATGATTGCGGTCGCGGGCGGGAACACCATCCGCTGCGCCGACTATGCGACTTTCGGCACGCAGGAACTATCCGATAACGCCCTGAAGGCAATGGACGGGCGCAAGGCCTGCCTGCTTGCCAATCACGGCCTGCTGGTGGGGGAAGTGAGCCTCGCGCGGGCGCTCTCGCTTGCCGTCGAGGTGGAGACGCTCTGCGATACCTACTGGCGCATTCTCCAGATCGGTAAGCCGGTCCTGCTGAGCGAGGCGGAAATGGACGAGGTGAAGGCGCAGTTCCGCAAGGGTTATGGCATGCCGCCGGAGGAGGACTGATCATCAAGCCCGGCAGTAATCAGGGCAACCGCCTGATAGGGACTATCGCAAGGGGAAAAAATTCGCTAGAAAAAACCCTTAATTGATTTGGAGGAAACAATAATGACAAAGATGATATCCAAAGCCGAATTCCTGAATTCTGTCGGCACCGTTTATGGACCGGGGGAGTGGTTCAAGGTCGATCAGGACCGCATCAACAAATTTGCCGAGGCAACGGATGATTTTCAGTTCATCCATGTGGACCCGGAGCGCGCCGCCAAGGAAACGCCCTTCGGCACGACCATCGCACATGGCTTCCTGACGCTGTCGCTGCTGGCCGGGCTGGTCCCGAAAATCCGCCCCAATGTCGAGAATACCCAGATGGGCATCAATTACGGCATCGACAAGCTGCGCTTTCTGCAGCCGGTCAAGGTGGATAGTGAAATCCGCGTGACCGCCAAGGTCATCAGCCTTGATGAGAAACGCCCCGGACAGTATCTCACCAAAACGGAAGTCACGGTCGAGATCAAGGGCGAGGACAAACCGGCCCTGATTGTCGAATGGCTCGGCATGACGTTCCTCGGCGATTAAAAATAATAAAATCAGAGAGTTAAGGAGATAACATGAGTATTCGCTTTGATGGCAAGGTGGCGATTGTCACCGGCGCCGGAAATGGACTTGGGCGCAGCCATGCGCTCGGCCTCGCGGCACGCGGTGCGAAAGTGGTGGTCAATGATCTGGGCGGTTCCGTCGATGGCAGTGGCGGTTCGTCCGAGGCGGCGAAGGCCGTTGTCGCCGAGATCGAGGCAGCGGGCGGCGAAGCCATTGCCAACGGCGCCAATGTCACGGATATGGCCGAGGTCACCCGGATGGTCGACGAGGCTATGGCGAAATGGGGCCGGATCGATATTTTGGTGAATAACGCCGGGGTGCTGCGGGACAAGTCCTTCTCCAATGTCGAGATGAAGGATTTCGCTTTCGTGCTGGATGTGCATCTGATGGGCTCGGTCAACTGCTCCAAGGCGGTGTGGAACGTCATGCGGGAGCAGGGATATGGCCGCATTGCCATGACCACCTCCTCAAGCGGGCTTTACGGCAATTTCGGCCAGACCAACTATGGCGCGGCGAAGATGGGCGTTATCGGGCTGATGAACACGCTGGTGATCGAAGGCGCGAAATACGGTATCAAGGTCAACGCCTTGTCGCCCTGCGCCGCGACCCGCATGACCGAGGATATCATTCCGGAAAACCTGCTGGAGCTGTTGACCCCGGAATCGGTCACCCCGGCGCTTCTCTATATCGTGTCCGAGGACAGCCCCAACCGCACGATCATCACGGCGGGCGCGGGCACCTATGCGCGCACCATCGTCTATGAGACGGGCGGAAAATGGCTGGCCGAAGGCGAGCGGACACCGGAGAAAATCGCCGAGCATTGGGGTGAGATTGCCGATCCGGCCACGCAGCTTGAATATACGAGCGGCAATGACCAGACGACGAATATGCTGACCAAGGCCGCGAACGGCCTCGGTATCAAGATCTAGGCGTCTTTCAGAAACGGGAGATTGAGGTCATTCTCCTTTGCACACTGAATGGCCTCCTCATATCCGGCGTCGGCGTGGCGCATCACGCCCGTTGCCGGATCATTGAAGAGAACGCGGGCGATCCGCTCGTCAGCCTCCTTTGTGCCGTCACAGACAATCACCATTCCGGCATGTTGCGAGAAGCCCATGCCGACCCCGCCGCCATGATGCAGGCTGACCCAGGTCGCTCCGCTCGCAGTATTGAGCAGCGCGTTGAGGAGCGGCCAGTCGGAAATGGCATCCGAACCGTCCTTCATCCCCTCCGTCTCCCGGTTGGGGCTGGCGACTGACCCTGAATCCAGATGATCGCGGCCGATAACAACGGGGGCGGACAGTTCGCCGTTGCGCACCATTTCGTTAAAGGCAAGGCCGAGGCGGTGACGCTGTCCCAGGCCCACCCAGCAGATACGCGACGGCAGCCCCTGAAATTTGATCCGCTCCCTCGCCATGTCGAGCCAGTTGTGAAGATGCGCATCATCGGGGATGAGTTCCTTCACCTTGGCGTCTGTCTTGAAGATATCCTCAGGATCGCCCGAGAGCGCCGCCCAGCGGAACGGCCCGATCCCCCGGCAGAAGAGGGGGCGGATATAGGCGGGCACGAAACCCGGGAAGTTGAATGCGCTGTCGACGCCTTCCTCGAGCGCGACCTGACGGATGTTGTTGCCATAATCGACGGTCGGGATGCCGTGCGCCTGGAAATCGAGCATGGCCTGCACCTGCACTGCCATGGATTTTCGCGCCGCAATTTCAACGAATTTCGGATCACTCTCGCGCATTTGCTCCCATTGATCCAATGTCCAGCCCTGCGGCAAATAACCGTTCACCGGATCATGGGCGGAGGTCTGGTCGGTCACGAGATCGGGCAGCATGTCGCCCTCCAGAATTTCCGGGAAAATATCGGCGGCATTGCCAAGCAGCCCGACGGAGACCGGCTTGTTCCGCTCGCAGGCATCGCGGATGATGGCGAGGGCTTCGGACAGGCTCTCCGCTTTCTCATCGAGATAGCCTGAGCGCAGGCGGAAATCGATGCTGCTCGGCCGGCATTCAACGGCGAGCATGGAGGCTCCGGCCATGGTCGCGGCGAGCGGCTGCGCGCCGCCCATGCCGCCAAGTCCGCCGGTCAGGATCCATTTGCCGGAAAAATCGCCGCCGAAATGCTGACGGCCAGCCTCGGCGAAGGTCTCATAGGTGCCCTGCACGATGCCCTGGCTGCCGATATAGATCCAGGAGCCTGCCGTCATCTGGCCATACATCATCAGACCCTTTTTATCGAGCTCGTTAAAATGATCCCAGTTGGCCCAGTGTGGCACCAGATTGGAGTTGGCGATCAGGACGCGCGGCGCATTCTCATGGGTCTTGAAGATGCCGACGGCCTTGCCCGACTGGACAAGTAAGGTCTCGTCCGCATTGAGGTCGCGCAAGGACCGCTGTATCTGATCGAAGCAGTCCCAGTTGCGCGCGGCCCGGCCGATGCCGCCATAGACCACAAGCTCCGCCGGATTTTCCGCAACATCCGGATCGAGATTGTTCATCAGCATCCGGAGCGGCGCTTCGGTCAGCCAGCTCTTGCAGGAAAGCTCCGGTCCCGTCGGGGCCTTGATTACGCGGCTGTTGTCTCGTCTGTTCATCATTGTGGTGTTCCTTTATGCAACGATGTTCCGCCGCCCGAAATCGAGCATGGCATCCAGTATCTGTTTGAGGGTCGGCTGAAGCGCGGCGGCCTTCTCCGGCAGGTAAGTGAAGGGCGCTTCCTCCAGCATGTAATTGGCTTGCGCGAGTTCCATCTGCAGGGCCTGTACCTTGTTCTTGGGATCGCCATAATGGCGGGTGATATAGCCGCCCTTGAACCGGCCGTTGAGCGCATGGCTGTGGGGGGAGGCGGCGGCGATTTCTTCGACCGATTTTTCAAGCGCCGGATCGAGGGAGCTGCCATCGCCGGTGCCAAGGTTAAGTGTTGGCAGCCGCCCCTCGAAAAAGCGGGGCAGGACGGAGCGGATGGAGTGGCAATCATAGAGCAGCACATAGCCGTGCCGCGACTTGATCCTCTCGATCTCCTCCGCCAGCACATCATGATAGGGCTGCCAGAAGACGCCGCGCCGCGTCTCGATTTCTTCCTCGTCCGGCTCCAGCCCGTCGAGATACAGCTTTTTATCATCAAATAACGTCGTCGGGCAGAGTTCCGTGACGCTCTGCCCCGGATAGAGCGACACCCCGTTCGGATCGCGGTTGAGGTCGATCACATAGCGGGAATATTTCGCGGTAACCACGGTCGCGTCCAGCTCCTCCGCGATGTCCCGGTAAAGCCTGTCGATATGCCAATCCGTATCGGGGCGTGCCTTTGCGGCGTCCGTCAGGCGGCGCTCGATCGAAGTCGGGATTTCCAGCCCGACATGCGGCTGGCTGAGGAGGAGGGGGGACGATCCTCTGCTTAAAGTAAAAACTTCGCCTTGCATTCTAACTCTCCAAAGTATCGGGAAGAAAGTCCGCGAACTGGCTCGCGAGCGCGCCGCTCATCACCAGCTTTTTGGCGGCCTCGATATCAGGCGCGAAGAAGCGGTCTTCCTCATATGGTTCGGCAATTTTACGGATTTCCGCATGCAGCCTTTCAAGCGGAGCAGAGGTCTGAAGCGGTGCCCTGAGCTCGAGGCCTTGCGTCGCTGACAGCAGCTCGATCCCGACAATGGCCGCCGTATTCTCCGCCATGCGGAGGAGCCGCCGCGCGCCGTGGGTCGCCATGCTGACATGATCCTCCTGATTGGCGGAAGTCGGGATACTGTCGACGGAGGAGGGATAGGCCTGCTGTTTGTTCTCGCTTGCGAGCGCCGCCGCCGTCACATGGGCGATCATGAAACCGGAATTAATCCCGGCGCTTGTCACCAGGAAGGCGGGCAGGCCGCTGATGGAGGTATCGACCAGCATGGCGATGCGCCGTTCCGACATGGAGCCGATTTCGGCAATGGCAAGCGCGAGATTATCGGCGGCGAGCGCCACCGGCTCGGCATGGAAGTTGCCGCCGGAGATAACCTCTCCGGTCTCGACAAAGACCAGCGGATTGTCGGAAACAGAGTTCGCCTCGATTATCAAAACCTTCGCCGCATGGCGCATCTGGTCGAGGCAGGCGCCCATCACCTGCGGCTGGCAGCGCAGGCAGTATGGGTCCTGCACCTTCTCGCAGTCCTCATGGGACTTGCGGATTTCGCTCCCCTCGATGAGCGCACGATAGCTCGCCGCCATTTCCATTTGACCGATCTGGCCGCGCGCGGCATGAATGCGGGTATCGAAGGGCGCGTCCGTGCCTTTCGCGGCATCGAGGGACAGGCTGCCTGCGAGCGTCGCGGCGGCCAGCAGTTTTTCCGTCTCAAACAGGCCGGCAAGGGCCAGCGCAGTCGAGACCTGCGTGCCGTTCAGCAGCGCGAGACCTTCCTTGGGGCCGAGGATGAGCGGCGTGATCTTGAGCGCCTTCAGCGTCGCCTCGGCGGGGACGATCTCGCCATCGAAGCGGACATTGCCGATACCCATCAGCGCCGCCGTCATATGGGCGAGCGGCGCGAGATCTCCGGACGCCCCGACGGAGCCTTTTGCCGGGATGCAGGGATAGATTTTATGCTCCAGAAAGGTCATTAGCGCATCAATCACGGTCATGCGCACGCCGGAAAAGCCGCGCGCGAGACTTGCGGCCTTCATCGCCATGACCAGCCGGACGATGTCATCCTTCAGCAGCGGGCCTGTCCCCGTGGAATGAGAGAGGACGAGGTTTTTCTGCAGGGCCTGCAGATCGCGCTTCGGGATAATCTCCTGCGCGAGGCGGCCAAATCCGGTATTGATGCCATAGACCGTGCGATCCTCATCGACGATTTTCTGAACGGCCGCGGCCCCTTCCGCTACCGTATCACGGCAGGCCGGATCGAGGGTCAGGTGGCGTTCCCCCTGATAAATCAGGCGCAGTTCATCCAACGTGAGATGACCCGGGGAAAGGACGAGATTTGTCGGGTCGATAGTCATGACTGACCTCCAAAATATCGTGAATAGAGTGGGTTAGAGCCAATAGCTTGTGTGAGCTCTGATGGATAATCGATGTCCCAGATGGCAAGATCGGCCTGCTTGCCGACCTCCAGCGTGCCGATCTCCTTATCGAGGCCGAGCGCCGCAGCGCCGTTCCGGGTAAAGCCCGCCAGCGCTTCCTCCGGTGTCATGCGGAACAGGACCGCCGCCATGTTCATCATCAGCTGCGGGTTCGTCGTCGGTGAGGAGCCGGGATTGCAGTCGGTGGCAAGCGCCATCGGTACGCCATGTTCGCGGAACAGCTGGATCGGCGGTTTCTGCGTTTCGCGCAGGTAATAGAAGGCGCCCGGAAGGATGACGGCGACGGTTCCCGCTTTCGCCATCTCCTTCACGCCCTTTTCGTCGATATATTCCAGATGATCGGCGGACAGCGCCTTGAAATGCGCGGCAAGCTCGGCGCCATGCTGGTTGCTGAGCTGCTCGGCGTGAAGTTTTATCGGCACCCCCAGCCGGTCAGCCACTTTAAAAAGCTGACGCACCTGATCTTCTGAAAAAGCGATCTTCTCGCAAAAGGCATCGACCGCATCGACCAGACCCAACGCATGAATTGTGGGAAGCATCTCCTTGATAACCTTCAGCATATAACCGTCGCTGTCGCCGGAGAATTCTTCAGGTAGAGCATGGGCGCCAAGGAAGGTTTTGAGAACGCGGACCGGGTTGATCTCGCCGAGCTGCTTCGCCACCTCCAGCATCTTTATTTCCGACTCCAGATCGAGCCCATAACCGGATTTGATCTCCACCGTGGTGACGCCCGCCTCCATCATCGCCTGCAGGCGCGGCTGGCTCTCGGCGGCGAGCTCGCTCTCGCTCGCCTCCCGGGTGGCACGGACCGTGGACAGGATGCCGCCGCCGTTCGCCGCAATCTCCTCATAGGTCGCGCCGTTCAGCCCCATTTCGAATTCCTGCGCGCGGTTGCCAGCATAAACAAGATGGGTATGGCAGTCTATCAGGCCGGGGGTGATCCAGCGGCCTTCGAGGTCGATGACAGTTGCGGCATTGTCGGAGAATTCATTGGCCTGTCCGATGGCGCTGATTTTGTTTCCGGTCAGGGCGAGGGCATCGGCATCCGCCACCCCGTATGGCTCGCCTCCCGGTGTCATTGTCGCCAGCCGGGCGTTGATGAAAAGCGTATCGCATGTTCTTGTCGCCATCTTTGCCTGCCCTTCATTTTAAATTTGTATATACAAATTATTATGATAGACTCGCCCTTATGATCAAGCATTTTTTTCTGACCTTTTTGTGGCGCGGCGCGGGGACCGTCTCCGGAAAAGCCCGGAACGCAACGAGGAAAGGTCAGAGTCAGGCAGTTACATGAACAATATCAGTAATTTGAAGATGAATTGCACCGCGCCGCTCTATCAGCAGATCAAGGAATTGATTTTGCAGCGGATACAAAACGGGGACTGGCAGGCGGGCGATCGGGTTCCGACGGAGCATGCTCTGGTGGCCGAACTCGACGCCTCCCGTATGACGATCAACCGCGCATTGCGGGAGCTGACGCAGGAAGGCGTGCTCGTCCGGCGGCAGGGATCAGGCACTTTCGTCGGGCCGCGCAAGCTGGAATCGGGCCTTTTGGAGATCCGCAATATCGCCGATGACATCGCAAGCCGGGGAAACAGCCATAGCGCCGAGCTGCTCCGTCTTGAGGAAGTCCCGGCCCCGAACCATGTTGCAAGACTGATGGCGCGCGAAGAAGAGCGCCTCTTTCATTGCCTGATGCTGCATTCGGAGAACGGGGTGCCGCTTCAGCTTGAGGATCGCTATGTCAGCCCGGCGCTCGTGCCTTTGTTCATCCGGCAGGATTTCAGGGCCGAGACACCGAGCGGCTTTCTGATCCGCACCACACCCTACAGCCGCGCCGATCACCGCATCAGCGCCGACATGCCGACCGCGGAGCAACGGCGGCTCCTGCGCCTGCAGGAGGGGGAGGCGGTGCTGACGCTGGAGCGGCATACCTTTATCGGTGATGATATGATCACGACGGTCCGGCTGTTCCATCCGGGCAGCCGTTTTGCCTTCGGGGGAACCTTTACCGCCGACCGCTAACGTGCTGTCTCAGGTGTTGGAATCAGGGAAGGAGCTTTTCCGCTTCGCCATGAATTCCTGTAACGCCTCGTCAATCCCTTCATCAAGCGCGGGCGCCTGATAATCCCGTAGCATCTGCTTCCAGATGCCGTTGGCGCGCGTCGCGGTATCCTTGAAGCCATCTGCCTGCCATTGCTCGACCGAATTATTATCGGCAATGCGGGAGCGGTAGAAGGCATCCTCGAAATTCGCCTGGGTATGGGCGCAGCCGAGGAAGTGACCGCCTGGGCCAACCTCGCGTACGGCATCCATGGCCTGACCGTTCTCGGAAACATCGATGCCGCGGGCCAGCACTTCCATCATCGCGCATTGGTCGATATCCATGACGAATTTCTCGTAAGAGGAACAGAGCCCGCCTTCCAGCCAGCCCGCTGCATGGAGGGAGAAGTTGACCCCCGACAGAAGCGTCATCAATAGGGTCTGCGCACTTTCATAGGCGGCCTGCGCATCCGGCAGTTTCGATGCCGTGAAGGAACCGCCGGAGCGGAACGGCAGATTGAGTCTCCGGGCCAGCGCCGCTGCGCCATTGAGGACGAGGGAGCTTTCGGGCGTCCCGAATGTCGGTGCTCCCGACTGCATGGAGATGGAACTCACAAAGGTGCCGAAGATAACCGGCGTGCCGGGCTTGATTACTTGCGTGAGCGCGCAGCCCGCCATCGCCTCGGCCAGAAGTTGCGAGAGCGTACCGGCACCCGAAACCGGGCTCATCGCGCCAGATAGGATAAAGGGAGAAACGACACAGGCCTGGTTGTTCGCCGCATACGTTTTAAGCGCGCCCAGCATGGTCGAATCAAAGGTCATGGGGGAATTGGCGTTGATCAGGTTCAGCATCACGCAGTTGTTCTGCACAAACTCTTCCCCGAAGACGAGGGAAGCCATATCAACGCTGTCCTGCGCCCGCTCCGGCGCGGTGACGGAGCCCATGAAGGGCTTGTCGGAATATTTGATATGGCTATAGACCATGTCGAAATGCCGCTTGTTGACGGGCAGGTCGACCGGCTCGCACACCGTGCCGCCGGAATGATGCATGGCAGGCGCCATATAGGCGAGCTTTACGAAATTCTCGAAATCCTCCAGCGTGCCGTAGCGGCGGCCCTTGTTGAGGTCATGCACGAAGGGCGGTCCGTAGACGGGGGCGAGTACCGTGTTGTTGCCGCCGATCTGTACGCTGTTGGCGGGATTGCGCGCATATTGGGTGAATTCGGCCGGGGCGGTCGCCAGCAGCTGGCGGCAGAGGCCTTTCGGGAAATGCACCCGTTCCCCCTGCACATCGGCACCGACCGACTTCCAAAGCTCAAGCGATTCCGGATCGTCGCGGAACTCAAGGCCGATTTCCTCCAGTATGGTTTCGGCGTTGGCCTCGATGATCTCAAGCGCCTCGTCACTGACCAGATTGGTGACGGGAATATTGCGGCTGATATAGGGGATATGGCGGCTGGCGTTGCTTGCTCTTGCTTCGCGGCGGGCATCGCGCCCCCTGCGGCCGCTCCGGGATGTTGTTGCACTCATGATAACCCTCCAGCTTCACTCACCAGACGAAAGCGCGTCTTCCATTTTCATTAAATCCGAAATTGCATATGCGACTAGCCAAGGCGCGTCTTTTTGCGGCGTTCTCTGACGAATTCAGAACATTTTTTCATGTCATCCGAAGGCAAAGAATTTCATGGCGGGAAAGGGACAGCGAGCGTCGGAGAACGGTTAGCGATTCCCGGTCGTAATCGCCACGGTAATCCATCGAAGCATTGACGCCTGGTGTCAGGGAACAGGGCAAAGGGGATGGTATAATGAAATCACATGCACGGGTAGTAGTCATTGGCGGCGGCGTCGTCGGAGTCAGCACACTTTACCACCTCACCAAGAAAGGCTGGTCCGATGTGGTCCTGCTGGAACGGACGGAGCTGACGGCCGGATCGACCTGGCATGCGGCAGGCCTGCTTCCGCTCTTCAACATGAGCTATGCCGTCGGGCAGATCCACAAATACAGCGTTGATCTCTATAAAAGGCTGGAGGCCGAGACCGGCCAGAATGTCAGCTTCCATGTGACCGGCAACCTCCGCCTGGCGACCAATAAGGAACGGATGGATGAATATCTCAAATATTGCGGGACGGCGAACACCATCGGTGTGCCCTATGAGATCATCACCCCGAAGGAGGTCAAGGAGCTCTGGCCGCTCGCCGATGTCGACGGCCTTGTCGGCGCGCTCTATCATCCCGATGACGGCCATATCGCGCCGGTGGATGTGACCAACGCCATGGCGATCGGCGCGCGGAACGGCGGCGCGGAGATCAACCGCCATACGGAAGTCCTTTCCATCGAGCAGCAGAAGAACGGCGAATGGCTGATCCGCACCAACAAGGGCGATATTACCGCCGAGCATGTGGTGAGCTGCACCGGTAACTATGCGCGGCAGACGCTATCCATGGTCGGCCTCGATATCCCGGTTATCCCGGTGGAGCATCAGTATATCGTCACCGATGAAGTGCCGGAACTCATCGAGCGCAAGAAGGCGGGCCTGCCGGAAATGGCGGTGCTGCGCGAGAGCGATGCCTCCTATTACCTCCGCGAGGAGCGGCAGGGTTATATCCTCGGCCCCTATGAGAAGGGCGCGCCCGCCTGTTTTGTCGATGGCGTCCCGGAGACTTTCGGGCAGGATCTGTTCCCCGGCGATCTGGAACGCCTGATGCCGCATGTGGAGGCGGCCATTGCGCGCGTGCCGACTTTTGCCGATGCGGGCATCAAGGATATCGTCAACGGGCCCATCGCCTATACGCCGGACGGCAGCCCGATGATCGGCCCGGCCTGGGGACTCAAGAATTTCTGGATCAATGAAGGGCACAGCTTTGGCGTGACGGCGGCCGGCGGTTCCGGCTGGCAGCTTGCCGAATGGATCACCGAGGGCGAACCCGGCATCGATATGATGGATGTCGATCCGCGCCGGTTTGGCGCCTATGCCACCAAGCCCTATACGAAGATCAAGAACGAGGAATGTTACGAGCATGTCTTCGTCATCCATTACCCGGATGAGGAACGCCCGGCGGGCCGTCCGCTGAAGATGTCGCCCTGTCACGACCGGATGGCCGCGCGCGGCGCCGTCTTCGGCCAGCGATACGGATGGGAGCGGCCTAACTGGTTCGCGCCGGAAGGCGTGGAGCGGAAGGATCAATGGAGCTTCCGCCGGTCCAACTATTTCGAGCATGTCGGCAATGAAGTAAGGAACATGCGCGAAAATGCCGGGCTGATCGATATCACCAGCTTCTCGAAATTCGAGGTGTCGGGCCCGGGGGCGGAAGCCTATCTAGACCGGCTCGTCTGCCGCAAGCTGCCGAAGGGGATCGGCCGCATCAACCTCTCCCATGCGCTTAACAAGCGGGGCGGGATTCGCTCCGAATTTACCATCATGCGCGACGGGCCGGAGCAGTTCTATCTCGTCAGCTCCGGTGCGGCGGAACGCTTCGATTATGATTACCTCTTGAAGAACTTGCCGGATGACGGCTCCGTGCGGTTGGACAATGTCACGACGGCGCATGGCGTGCTGGTACTGGCCGGTCCGAAATCGCGGGATATCCTTCGCAAGATTACCGATGCCGATCTCTCCAACAACGGCTTTAAATGGCTGACGGGGCAGCATATCACGGTCGGCCTGGCGCCCTGCCGCGCGCTTCGGGTGAACTTCGTCGGCGATCTCGGCTGGGAGTTGCATCACCCGATCGAATACCAGAACCATATCTATGACGCGATTCTAAAGGCAGGCGAGGAATTCGGCCTCGGCATGTGCGGGATGCGCGCCATGGACAGCCTGCGTATGGAGAAGAACTATCGCATGTGGGGGCAGGACCTGACCCGCGAATATTCGGTGTTTGAGGCCGGGCTGGAGCGCTTCGTCCATCTCGACAAGGGTGATTTCATCGGCCGGGAGGCGCTGATCAAACAGAAGGAGGAGGGCGTGCCGCAGTCCTTCGTCTGTCTGGAAGTGCAGGGCATCAAGGATGCCGATCCGCTGGGCAATGAACCGCTCTATGACATGGCCGGAAATATGGTGGGCCGAGCGACCGCGGGGGCCTATGGCCACTTCGTCGAAAAGAGCCTGGCGCAGGGCTATATCAAGGCCGGAAATGAGGCGATCGGCACCAAGCTGGAGATTGAAATCCTGGGCGAGCGCTATCCTGCAACCGTCATCGAAGAATCGATCTTCGATCCCGAGAATGAACGGTTGAGAGCCTGAAATTACCGGACCCTGTTTTAAAATCGTCAAAAGTGTCGCAGGAAAATTATTCGATGTCTGCAAGGGAATAGTTTTCAGGCCTCGCCTATATGACACTTTTTGGACATAGCTTCGTTTATTTTTATTAGTCAGTGGAGCATTCGATGGAAGAAGAAGATATTGATCTCTCGGCCCTGGATGACGGTGAACTCGTCGAACAGATGCATGATGATCTATACGACGGACTGGCGGACGAAATTTGCGAAGGGGTGAATATCCTGCTGGAACGCGGATGGGAACCCTACAAGGTTTTGACCGATGCTCTGGTTGAAGGCATGCGCATTGTCGGCATCGATTTCCGCGATGGCATCCTGTTCGTGCCGGAAGTTCTGCTGGCTGCAAACTCGATGAAGGCGGGCATGGCGATCCTGAAGCCGCTGCTGGCCGAGACGGACGCACCGAAGGCCGGCAAGATGGTCATCGGCACCGTCAAGGGCGACATTCACGACATTGGCAAGAACCTCGTCATCATGATGATGGAAGGCGCCGGGTTTGAGGTAATCGACCTTGGCATCAATAATCCGGTCGAGAAATATCTCGAAGCGCTGGAAGAACATAAACCCGATATCATCGGCATGTCGGCGCTGCTCACCACCACCATGCCCTATATGAAGGTCGTCATCGACACCATGAAGGAAAAGGGTATCCGGGACGATTATATCGTCATGGTCGGCGGCGCACCGCTCAATGAAGAATTCGCCGACAGTGTCGGTGCCGATGCCTACGGGCGGGATGCCGCGATGACAGTGGAGATCGCCCAGAAAATGGTCGCGGAACGACGCGCGGCCTGACCGATTGCGGCGGGGAGCGTGATATGACAATTGCGCCGGGAAAAACGCTTCTGATTGCCTGCGGTGCGCTGGCCGAGGAAACGCTTGCCGTGATCCGTGCCAATGGCTGGGACCATATCGAGGTGACTTGTCTTCCCGCCAAGCTGCACAACCGGCCGGCGCTGATCCCGGAGGAGATGCGCCGCAAGATCCGTGAGAATCGCGACCGTTTTGAAACCATCCTCGCGCTTTACGGCGACTGCGGGACCGGCGGTCAGCTCGACAAGGTGCTGGCGGAAGAGGGGGTCGAGCGGATCGCGGGCGCCCATTGCTATGAATTCTTCACCGGCACGGCGGTTTTCGACGCCCTGCAGGAGGCGGAGGTTGGCACCTTCTACCTCACCGATTTCCTCGCCCGGCATTTCGAGAAACTGACGATCGAGGGGCTCGGTATCGACAAGCACCCGGAACTCCTGCCGCTCTATTTCGGCAACTACACACGGCTTGTGTATATATCGCAACAGGAAGACCCGGCATTGCAGGAAAAGGCGAAGGCGGCGGCAGAGCGGCTGTCGCTTGCCTATGAATACCGCTTTACCGGCCTCACAGGTCTTCAGAATTTTCTCTCGCGTAAAGCAGGTTAGGAGACATCTTGGCACAGTTAAGCATTTTATACTGGCGGGATATTCCCTCCCAGATTGTTGTCAAGCAGGGCCGGAGCAATGCGAAAATCATGCTCTCCGACCGGTTTCAGGAAGCCATCGACGTTGCTGCGATGCGCGACAAGGCGCATGATAGCGATGCCTATCTCGAAGGCTGGCGGCGCGGCGAGGCCGAGACTGTGGAGGGCGATATCGAGGCCGTAGCGGCGACGCGGGCCGTAGAGATTGAAACCGCCTATGACGCGACGCGGCTGCGCAGTCTCGTCGTCAGCGGCGGACGGGAGGGGGTATAGATGGCAAAATCCGCTTATCAGGCGTCCGACACGAACCCCATCACCCGGACGAGCGCCTTTTATACGGTACGGCAATGGTCGGTCCGCCATTCGCGCGGACTGGAACGCATCTACCAGATGCTGGCGACAGTATTCCTGAAGCTGCATCCTCTCTGGAAGGCTATCGGCTACCGCCGGGTTGAAAAACCGGTTGTCTTCGTCGAGAAGACAGTCAAAAGCTTTCTGTTCGACTGCCGGATGTGCGGGCAATGCGTGCTCAGCGATACCGGTATGTCCTGCCCGATGAACTGCCCGAAATCCCTGCGCAATGGCCCCTGCGGCGGCGTGCGGGCGAACGGCAACTGCGAAGTGGAGCCGGATATGCCCTGTGTCTGGGTGCAGGCCTGGAAAGGCAGCCGGAACATGCAGGCTGGGGACAATATCCTGCAGGTGCAGCCGCCGGTGGATCATTCCTGGCGCGGTTCCTCCGCCTGGCTCCGGGCCACCGCCAAATCGGCAGAGGAACAGGCAGCATTCAAGGAAGGAGCCGGCTCATGACCGCCGGCGCGTCCGAAGATATCAGCGCCCCGCTGCCGCCGTTGCCGGGCCATACCTCCCGCGGGCGGCTGGAACGAGTCCTGCGTGCCGGGGAATTCGCCGTCACCGCGGAACTCAATCCGCCGGACAGCGCCGATCCGAACGAGGTGTTTGAGCGCGGCGCTATTTTCGATGGCTGGGTCGACGGGATCAACGCGACCGACGGATCGGGCGCCAATTGCCATATGTCGTCGGTCAGTATCTGCGCGTTGCTGACCCGTGTCGGCTATTCGCCGATCATGCAGATTTCCTGCCGCGATCACAACCGCATCGCCATTCAGGGGAATGTGCTCGGCGCCGCCGCGATGGGGGTGAACAATATCCTCTGTCTCACCGGCGACGGGGTGCAGGCGGGGGATCAGCCGGGCGCCAAGCCGGTATTCGATCTCGATTGCATGTCGCTGCTCCGGACGATCCGCCAGATGCGCGATGAGGGCCGGTTCCTGTCGGGCCGTAAGATCACTTCTCCGCCGCAGGTATTTCTGGGCGCCGCCATCAATCCCTTTGCGCCGCCGTATGATTTCCGGCCTTATCGCCTTGCCAAGAAAATCGATGCCGGGGCGCAGTTCGTGCAGTCACAATATTGCTTCGATATCCCGATGCTGGAGCGCTACATGGAGCAGGTGCGCGACATGGGACTGGATGAAAAATGCTTCATCATGATCGGTGTCGGCCCGCTGGCCTCCGCCCGCGCGGCGAAATGGATCCGCAGCAATGTGCCGGGTATCCATATTCCCGACGCCATCATCGACCGTCTGGAAGGCGCCGAGGACCAGAAGCTCGAAGGCAAGAAAATCTGCATCGAGATGCTTCAGCAGGTGCATGAGATGAAAGGGGTTTCTGGCGCCCATGTCATGGCCTACCGGCAGGAGGAGCTGGTGGCGGAAATCGTCTATGAGTCCGGCGTTCTCAAGGGCCGCAAACCCTGGAAGCGTGAGAGCAACCCCGATTTCGAGGCGGTCACCGATGCCGTTGAAACCGTCCGCGAACAGATCAATACGCCCATCGATCCGGCAGAAGTGGTCGCTGCCGTTTCTGAGGAACAGTAAGTCGGTCCTGAGCAAGAGAAAAGCCCTCTGGACCGTTTAATAAAATTGACGTAACAACCGGCGAAAGCCCCGTATTCAAGGTATGGCAATATGACTGACACCCTCATTTCCTCCGCGACCAAGGAAGTTATCATCGGGTTCGATCGACCTTTCGTAATTATCGGGGAGCGGATCAACCCGACGGGGCGGAAATTGCTGGCCGAAGAGATGAAGAACGGCGATTACAGCCGGGTCGAATCCGATGCTCTCGCGCAGGTGGCAGCGGGCGCTCATATGCTGGATGTAAACGCCGGTATCCCGCTTGCCGATGAGCCGCGTATCCTCGCCGAGACCGTCAAACTAGTGCAGAGCCTGACCGATGTGCCGCTTTCCATCGACAGTTCCATCGTCGCAGCCCTTGAATCTGGACTTTCCGTCTATCAGGGCAAGGCCCTCGTCAATTCCGTGACCGGCGAGGAAGACCGGCTGGAAACCGTGCTGCCGCTGGTCAAGAAGCACGGAGCGGCCGTTGTCGCCATTTCCAACGACGAAAGCGGCATTTCGGAGGATCCGAACGTCCGTTTCGAGGTGGCGAAGAAGATTGTCGAACGGGCGCAGGATTACGGCATTTCACCGGCCGATGTTGTTGTCGATCCGCTTGTCATGCCGGTTGGCGCGCTCAATGACGCAGGGCGGCAGGTTATGGCCCTGGTGCGTCGCCTGCGGGAGGAGTTGAAGGTCAACACCACCTGCGGCGCGTCCAATTTCAGCTTCGGCCTTCCCAACCGTCATGGTATGAATGCGGCCTTTCTCTCCATGGCGATTGGTGCCGGTATGACCTCTGCCATTACCAACCCGCTGCATGAGCCCGAAATGGCCGCCGTCAAGGGCGCCAATGTGGTCATGGGCCATGATCCGAACTGCGTCAACTGGATCAAGACTTTCCGTGAACCTGCCGCCGAGGGCAGTGATGAAGCGCGCCGTGCCGGCCGCCGTCGCAGGCGCAATGCCTGACCGGTTCCTGAAACAGGAAAAGGCGCATCTGGTCGCCTTCATGCCATCCGGCAAACGGGGGCGTTTTCCGGATGGCACGCCCGTGCTGGAGGCCGCCCGTGTTCTCGGCGTTGATATCGACAGTGTGTGCGGCGGGCGCGGTATCTGCGGGCGCTGCCAGGTGGATGTCACCGTTGGCAAATTCTCCAAACATGGGGTGGTCAGCGAGGAAGGGTCGCTCTCGCCGTTTAACGAGGTCGAGCAGAAATACAAGGACCGCCGCCCGCTGAAGGATGGCCGCCGGCTCAGCTGTCAATCGCTGCTGCACGGGGATGTCGTGATCGATGTGCCCGCGACCAGCCAGGTGCACAAGCAGGTCGTCGTCAAGCAGGCGGATGATCGCAAAATCGAAATGGACCCGGCGATTCGCCTGCATTTCGTGCAGGTGCTGGAACCGGACATGCATAATCCCACCGGCGATTTCGAGCGGCTTTGCTACGCCCTGAAACAGCAATGGGGCCTTGATAATCTCGAATGCGATTTGAGGACGTTACAGGCGCTTCAGAAAACGCTGCGGGCGGGAGACTGGAATGTGACCGTCGCCGTTCATCGCGGGACCCGGATCACGAAAACCTGGCCCGGTTTCAATAACCAGGCCTATGGCATAGCCGTCGATGTCGGCTCGACAACCATCGCTATGCATCTTTGCGATTTGTCGACCGGCGCGGTCATTGCCTCGTCGGGCATGATGAACCCGCAGATCCGCTACGGTGAAGATCTGATGAGCCGGGTCTCCTATGTGATGATGAACCCGGGCGGAGAGCTGTTGCTGACCGAGGCAGTACGTGGCGGAATCAATGATCTGATCGGAGAGGTAACTGCGAAGGCGGAGGTT
>PAKP01000026.1 GCA_002706985.1 Sneathiella sp.
AACTAAAGCCAATGTATTTCTGTCTAAGGCTATTGTTTTATTGTCGAAAACAGTTAAACAGGGTTGATAAACAAGGTTAAAGACTTTCGTAACCGTTCCCGGATACAGTGTTCAGCTTATTCGGTCCTTAGGTACAGAGTTGGAAAAGAATAATATGGGTTTGCGTTCGATATCATCCTCCTTAAAATTCGGCCTTGCAGCCAGCGCTTTGCTTGTTCTCGTCGGCGGGTGCGCAACACCGCCGCAGACAGACGGGAAAGCAGTCGCCGTCATGAATGACGAGGTTTATGATCCGCTGGAGCCCATGAACCGCTACTTCTTCGATGTAAACTATGCGCTCGACGCCCTGTTCCTGAAACCGGTGGCGGAGATGTATGTCGGCGTAGTCCCGACGCCGGTCCGCGACAGCGTGACTAACTTCCTGACCAACCTCTCGCAGCCGATCTATCTGATCAACAACGTACTGCAGGGCGAACTCAACCGCGCCGGCGATAATATGGGCGCCTTCTTCACCAATACCTTCCTCGGGGTTGGCGGGCTGTTCGATGTCGCGCAGCTGAATACCCAGGAAGAGGACCTCGGACAGACCTTCGCCGTCTGGGGCATCAGTGAAGGCCCCTATCTTGTGGTGCCGGTTCTGGGCCCGAGAACGACGCGCGCCGCCGTTGGCGGAGTGGGCGATTACTTCCTCGACCCGGTCAATTACGCCGCCCGGGAGAATGACATGGACAATTTCCCTATTGTCCGTGCCGCCATCAATGGGCTTGACCAACGCTCCCGCTCACTTGGTGCCCTCGACGAGATCGAGAGGACGTCCATCGACTTTTATGCCGCCGTCAGAAGCCTCTATCGCCAGAACAGGAACAACTTAATCCTTAATGGCGCCAGCAATTCGACACAATTGCCAAGTATGAACTTCGACGACGATGACGACAACATGGCCAAGAAGAATTAGGCCATAGCTGGTTCAAATATTTTCAAAATTTGATTTCTTTCAAACGGGTTTTTCCGTTGAGGATGTTGTAAATGTTGATGAATAGAAGGTTCTTTAGCGGAATCGTGATGTCTGCCATGGCATTGGCCATCACCCTTCCCTCCCCGGCACTTGCCGACGAGACAAAAGAACGGGCCGCGCTGACGCTGGTCAAGAATATCGGCGATGAAGCCGTCAAGACACTTTCGGACAGCTCCCTGAGTGAAGCGCAAAAACGTGACAAGTTCGAAAAATTCCTGGATGACAGCTTCGATATGAACCGGATCGGTCGCTTTGTCCTAGGTCAGTCCTGGCGGAACGCGACGGATGCACAGCGCGAAGAATTCCTGAAGGTTTTCCGCGATTTCATGGTCGCGAGCTACAGCGATAAGATCGGTTCCTACTCCGGGGAAGACCTGAAGATCAAGGATGCGACCTCGCTGAATGACAAGGAATCGCTCGTTCATTCAACGATCGTTCGTCCCGACGGACCGCCCATCAAGCTTGACTGGCGCGTGCGCAAGACCGACAGCGGTGAGAAAATCGTCGATGTTATCATCGAAGGGATCAGCATGGCGCAGACTCACCGGTCTGAATTCGCCTCCGTCGTCAGCCAGTCCGGTGTCGATGGCCTGATCAACAAGCTGAAAGACCAGATCAAGACTGCCTCCGCCAGCTAGGCGGTCGCGCCCTTAAACAATTTAGAACGCCGTCCCCGGTAAACCGCGGGCGGCGTTTTTTATGCTTTCTCGAAACAATATCCGACGGCGCGCACTGTTCGGATCAGGTCCGTCTCGCCCTTCTCGTTGAGGGCCTTGCGCAGGCGGCGGATATGGACATCAACCGTCCGGTCCTCGACATAGACATTCTGGCCCCAGACCCCGTCGAGCAGCTGCTCCCGTGTCAGGACCCGCCCTGCCCGCTCCATGAAATAGCGGAGCAGCTTGAATTCCGTCGGGCCAAGGCGTAATTCCCGGCTTCCGCGCCGGACCTTGTAGGCGACCAGATCAACGACCACATCGGCGACGCTCAGCTTCTCACTGCCCGCGTCCGGATTGCGGCGGCGGAGAACCGCACGAATACGGGCCAATAATTCGGCCGGTGAAAAAGGTTTCGCCACATAGTCATCCGCCCCGACATCGAGGCCGCGGATCCGGTCCGCCTCCTCACCACGCGCGGTGATCATGATGACCGGCATGTTGCCATGGCGCTGATCACGGCGCAGGCGGCGGCAGATTTCAATTCCGGAGACTTTCGGCAGCATCCAGTCGAGAAGCAGCATGTCCGGCTGTTCCTCCTCAAGGGCGAGCATTGCCTCGTCCCCGTCATGGGCTGTCGCGACATCAAATCCCTCGCTTTCGAGATTATACCGCAGCAGCTCGACCATGGCCGGCTCGTCTTCAACAACAAGTATCTTCATTTTCTTACTCAATTACTTTCAGAGCCATCATTCTCGATCATGGTAACGCTGGTCTTGTCGCCCTTCGGCCGCGGTTCGCGCGGCATTTCGCCATTCACCTGATAGATAATAATCTCGGCGATATTTGTCATGTGATCGCCCATCCGCTCGATATTCTTCGCCATGAATATTAGATGGGTACAGCTTGTAATGCTACGCGGATCTTCCATCATGAAGGTCAGCAACTCACGGAACATGCTGTTATAAAGCTGATCGACTTCCTGATCGCGGACCCAGACATCATAGGCAAGCTCGGCATCGCCATTGGAATAAGCCGTCAGCACGTCATCGATCATCCGCCGTACCATCGCTCCCATGCGCGGGATAGTGGAGGTTGCGGCGATCGTTGGCCCCTGGTTAAGGGCAATGACCCGCTTTGCAATATTCGCCGCGTAGTCCGCCACCCGCTCCAGCACCGAGGCGATCTTGAGGGCGGAAATCACCAGACGCAGATCATCGGCAACCGGGCTTCTGAGCGCCAGCATCCGGATCGCCATATTGTCAACGGAATGTTCCAGTTCATCAACAGCCTTGTCGGCTTCGATGGTCTTGAGGGCCAGTTCGGAATTCCGCTCAGTCAGGGAGCGTACCGCCGCTTCAAGCTGGGATTCGGCGAGCCCGCCCATCTCGACAATGGTATTGCGCACCGATTCAAGTTCTTCGTCATAGGATTTGACGATATGGCCGCTACTCATAATAGGATTCTCCTGTAACTGACTGTTTTATCAACCGAACCGCCCGGTGATGTAACCCTGGGTCCGTTCGTCGGAGGGGCTGGTGAACAATTTTTCCGTATCTCCGGCCTCGACAATCTCGCCGAGATGGAAGAAGGCCGTTTTCTGGGAAATACGCGCCGCCTGCTGCATGGAATGGGTGACGATGATGATGGTGTAGTTTTCCTTCAACTCGTCGATCAGTTCCTCGACCTTGGCGGTCGCAATCGGATCGAGCGCCGAACAGGGCTCGTCCATCAGGATGATGTCAGGCCGCACTGCCAGTGCCCGCGCAATGCAGAGCCGCTGCTGCTGGCCACCGGAAAGTCCGGTACCGGAGGAATGCAGGCGATCCTGCACTTCCTTGATCAGCCCCGCCTTTTCAAGGCTGGTAAGTACGATCTCGTCCAGCTCGTCCTTGTTGGCAGCGAGGCCATGAATACGGGGACCGTAGGCGATATTGTCATAGATCGACTTCGGAAACGGGTTGGGCTTCTGGAACACCATGCCGACCCGCGCCCGGAGCAGAACCTCGTCCACCTCCGGTCCGTAGATATTGACACCGTCCAGCAGGATTTCCCCTTCCACGCGGCAGCCATCGACCGTATCGTTCATCCGGTTGATGCAGCGCAAATAAGTCGACTTGCCACAGCCGGACGGACCGATCAGCGAGGTGATCTGATGCTTCGGGATATCCAGCGAGACATGCTTCAGCGCCTGATTATCCCCATAAAAGACATCGACATCCCGCGTTTTGATGATCATTTCTGCGGCGTCGCCCTGACGAGCGGCCTGTTGTTCGTCTATCTGTTGGATCTGCACATTCATATCCTTCTACCAGCGGCGTTCGAACTTCTTGCGAAGCAGGACCGCCAAAGCGTTCATCGTGATAAGGAAGGCGAGCAATACCATGATCGCCCCGGAGGTTTTTTCGACAAAGGCGCGCTCCGGGCTATCCGCCCAGAGGAAAATCTGCACCGGCATCACGGTTGCCGGATCGTTGATCCCGCCGGGAATGTCGGCAATAAAAGCCACCATGCCGATCATCAGGAGCGGCGCAGTCTCACCAAGCGCCTGCGCAAGACCGATGATCGTTCCGGTCAGGATGCCCGGCATCGAGAGTGGCAGCACATGATGAAACGCCGCCTGCTGCTTCGAGGCGCCGAGACCGAGCGCGGCCTGACGGATGCTGTCCGGCACGGCGCGGATGGCGGCGCGCGCGGCGATAATAATCGTCGGCAGGGTCATCAGCGCTAGGGTCAGGCCACCGACGATCGGCGCTGATCTCGGCAGATGCGCGACATTCAGGAAGATAGCAAGGCCGAGCAAACCGAAAACGATTGAAGGCACCGCCGCAAGGTTGTTGATATTCACCTCGATCAGGTCGTTGAACTTGCTGGGAGGCGCGAATTCCTCAAGATAAATGGCCGTCATCACACCCAGGGGAAAGGCAATCGCCATGGTGATAAGCAGCGTATAGAAGGACCCGACCATCGCGCCCGCGATACCGGCCTTCTCCGGCTCCCGACTGTCGCCCTGAGTAAAGAAGTTGGTATTGAAATGAAGGCTCAGGTCGCCTTCCTCTTCCAGAATATCGAGCCAGCGGAGTTCCTGATCCTTGACGCGGCGGTTCTCTTCGGCGAGGTCGCGATCGATATAGCCCTTGTTGACCATATCCACGTCATCGCCTGCGAGCAGCGGTATTTCAACCGTCTTGCCGATCAGGCCCGGGTCCTGTTCCACCATGTCGCGCAGGGTATCGCTGGCATTGTTGCTGACCAGCGAGAAGAGGGTGCGAAGATTGCGCCGCCCCTCCACTTCCGGGAATTTCGCCCGCAGCGCATCCTGCACCAGCTTTGCGTAGTTGGCATTGCGTATGGCGTCCGGATCGCGCGTTCCGTCCTTATCGATCACGGATTCGGCGAAAGTGATATCCAGGGTGATATAGGTCTGCACGAAGGCGGTGTAGCCCTTGCTAAAAATGCTGAACAGCAGGATCGCAAGCAGGGTCAGCGCCGTCAGGATGGCCGCCAGACCGATCAGGCGGAAGCGCCGCTCAGATCTTTTGCGCTTTGCCAGACCCGCCATGAATTTATCGGAGTTCCAGCTGCTCCCAACAGGAGAATTATTCGTATCAGTCATATTTTTCCCGATATTTGCGAACCACGATCAGGGCGATCACGTTCAGGCACAAGGTTACGACAAACAGCACCAGCGCAAGGGCAAAGGCGGCCAGCGTCTTGGCACTGTCAAATTCCTGGTCGCCAACCAGCAGGCCGACAATCTGCACGGTCACCGTTGTCACCGCTTCGAGCGGATTGGCGGTCAGGTTGGCGGCAAAGCCCGCGGCCATCACCACGATCATTGTCTCGCCGATGGCCCGGCTGACGGCCAGCAGGACCGCGCCGACAATGCCCGGCAGCGCCGCCGGCAGGATGACTTTGCGGACGGTTTCCGATTTCGTCGCGCCAAGGCCGTAGGAGCCGTCGCGTAAAGATTGCGGCACCGCCATGATAATGTCGTCACTCAGCGAGGAGACAAACGGGATAATCATCATTCCCATCACGACACCAGCGGCAAGCGCACTTTCGGAAACGATATCGATGCCGATGGAATCGCCGACATCGCGGAAGAACACACCGACGGTCAGGGCGGCGAAGAAACCGTAGACCACCGTCGGGACACCAGCGAGAATTTCAAGCAGCGGCTTGACCACCGCGCGGAACTTGCTGGAGGCATATTCCGTCATATAAACCGCGCTCAACAACCCGAGCGGCACCGCGACACACATGGCAATGAAGGTGATCAGCAGGGTACCGGTAAAGAGCGGGATGGAGCCGAAGGAACCGGAGGAGCCAACCTGATCCGCGCGAAGAGCAGTCTGCGGGCTCCAGTTGAGGCCGAAGAAGAATTCCGTCATCGGCACCTTCTTGAAGAACTGGATCGTCTCAAACAAGAGCGAGAGGACAATGCCGAGTGTCGTCAGGATGGAGACGATCGAGGCGAGGATAAGGATAATATAGACCAGCCCCTCAATTGTCTTGCGCACCCGAAGGTCCGGGTTGATCCGCAGGATCGAGATGTAGAGCCCGCCGCCAGCGGCCAGGAGGACGAGGATCGGAAAGAATATCCGGTCAATCTGCTGCGACGTGCCCGTCTCCATCTGAAGCGGCGTCATCTGCAGCATGACCCAAAGCGCGCCAAGTAAAACCGGCGGCACCAGGGCCCAGATGACCACATAAAGGCCGAACTGATGCGGCCGGGGGGTAATAAAACTGGAAGATTTGCGAACCGCGCCAAGCGCCTTTTTCGAACCGAACCAATATCCGACAGCGGACATCAGCAGAAGAACGATAAGAAGAGGATAGAAGCTCATGTCAGTTTCTTTTCACAGCTGCTTATGACACGGAAGGAAGAAAGTAAGAGCGGACGGCCATCGCCATCCGCTCCTGTATTGCTGATTACATCAGTTTCAGAGGGGCGAGCGCCATGGCATCGGAGCGAACTTTTTCACGCTCTGCTTCCGTCAGCGGGATCAGACCCTTTTCAGTGAGGTACCCGAATTCGCCGAAAGCCTTCTCGCTTGTGAACTCGGCGATATATTCCTTGATACCCGGAACTTCACCGACATGCGCATCCTTCACATAGAAGTAGAGGGAGCGGGAAATGCCGTAGTCGCCTTCCGCGATATTGTCAAACGTCGGCTCAACACCGCCGACCGTCGCGCCCTGAAGCTTGTCGGCATTCTGGTCGAGGAAGCTGAAACCGAAGATGCCGACGGCATCCGGGTTGGCTTCGAGTTTCTGAACGATCAGGTTGTCATTCTCGCCAGTTTCGATGAAGGCACCGTCTTCACGAATTGTGTGCGCAGCAGCCTTAAAGCCATTCTTGTCTGACTTCTTCATCTCCGCCAGCATTTCGAATTCCTTCGCGCCGCCTTCCATGGCAAGCTCGACGAAGGCATCACGGGTTCCGCTGGTCGGAGGCGGACCGAGAACCTCGATTTTTGTATCCGGAAGTGACGGATCAACATCCTTCCAGGTCATGTAAGGGTTGTCGATCAGCTTGCCGTCCATCGGCACCTGCTTGGCGAGGGCCATGAAAATCTGCTTCTTGGTCAGGCTCAGCGGTGCATTCACCTTGGAATTCGCAATCACGATCCCGTCGTAGCCGACTTTTACTTCCGTAATGTCAGTCACGCCTGCTTCGGCGCATTTCTCAACTTCTGAACTCTTGATACGGCGCGACGCATTTGTGATATCCGGCGTATCAATGCCGACACCGGCACAGAACAGCTTGAGACCACCACCTGAACCGGTGCTTTCAACAACGGGAGTCTTGAATTTGCCGTTGCTACCGAAGGCTTCTGCGACTGCGGTTGAAAATGGGAATACCGTCGAAGACCCAACGATCCTGATCTGATCGCGAGCCAGGGCCTGTCCTGAAAAGGCAACAGTGGCGACCGTTGCGGCGATTGCCAGACCGAAAGTTTTGTTTAGCACGTTTCATTCTCCGTTAATTCATCTCGACAGCGTCTCTGTCGATGGCGGGACAGTGCGCTTCAATGACGACAGAATTACTACAGTTTCATGACAGTAATGTTACAACGGAAAAGTGGCAGAAAACTGCGGCTTATTCGGCAGAAAGAGGCAGCCTGACCGTAAATCGGGAGCCTTTTCCGACAACTGAGTCAATCTCCAGATGGCCGCGATGGCGACTCACGATATGCTTAACAATGGCGAGCCCGAGGCCCGTCCCGCCGAGCTTGCGGCTGCGGTCGCTGTCAACGCGGTAAAACCGCTCCGTCAGACGGGAAAGATGCTCTTCTGCGATCCCTTCCCCCTCGTCGATGACCGCGACCCGGGCTTCGCGCCCGTTTGGACGCACCTCGACCCGGACCTCGCTCTTCTCGAAGCTGTACTTCAGGGCGTTATCGACAAGGTTGGTAAAGACCTGGGTTAGTTGATCAAAATCGCCAGTCACGAAGACCGGCTCCTCCGGCAGATCAAGGACGAGCGCCTTGTCGAGATTGACCGCCTTCGCCTTTATCAGGCTGCTGACCCCGCACAGGACCTTGCCGAGATCCACCCGGTCAGAGGGGCGGCTATGCTCGTTCACCTCAATCTGCGACAGAGAGAGAAGATCATCGATCAGTTGCGACATCCGGAGGGATTGCGCCTGCATCATGGTAAAGAATCGTTTATGCGCCTCCAGATCGTTGCGCGCCGGCCCCATCAGAGTCTCCAGGGCACCTATCAGGATCGCGAGCGGGGTTCTGAGCTCATGGCTGACGTTGGCGACGAAATCGACGCGCATCTGCTGCATCCGGCGGGACGCGGTCAGGTCATGCAAGGTCACGATGAGGCGCAAACCCTCGCTGCTTTCATCCTTCAGGTTCACGATATAGGCCGCGACATGGCGAGGCACCACATCGGAGATGGTAAACTCGATCCGGCTGTCCGGCTCCCTGCCCTCATAGGCCGTGTCTATCGCCTTCAGAAGCGCCGGATGGCGGATGAAGCGGGTCAGATCCCCTTCCATCTCCTCGACACTGAAAAACTGATTCGCCGAAACGTTGGAGCGACGGATGCGCCGCTTGTTGCCGAGCACCAGCACCGGGTCGGGCAGCATATCGAACAGCAGCGACGCCTCATCCTGACGCGACTGCGCCTCCCGCAACATATGCTGCAACACCCGGCGATATTGCTCCATGGTCAGCAGCACATTATCGAGCGGCAGCAGGCCCTCACGCAAGGTGCTGCGGTCATCTCCTTCCAACGGCGACATGATCGCCGCCCGCTCCATCCGGAAGGCGACCGCCTGCATCTCCCGCATTAGCTTGGTGAACAGCACAAAGGCGGGCAATATCGCCGCCCCGATGAGGAGCGCAACATGGCCGATCCGGATATAGTCATGGCTCAGTAACCAAAATGAAACAATGGCAACGGGCACTGTCGCCACTGTTATAAACAGCAGCATCTTCCATAAGTAACCGTTACTATTGTACATTCAGAGTTCTCTTGCCCAAGTGGTGTCGCCGCGGACAGCGCGGCAGTCTCTATATGATACCCTTGTTTTACAATTTTGTGACAGAGGCAAGTGTTTCCCCGATCTCCCGGTGCAGAACCAGATCGGCATAGCCGTCGAGCGGCGTCGGCTCCCGGTTGAGAATGACAAGCGGCGCGCCTGCCTGTTTCGCCGTCAGCGGGATCTCTGCCGCCGGATACACGACAAGGGAGGAACCGATCGCCACGAACAGATCGCAGCTGAGCGCCGCTTCCGCCGCCCGGCGCATCTCGTCCACCGGCATCGCCTGACCGAAGGAGATGGTGGCGGTCTTGATCAGTCCGCCGCATTTCTCGCAGCTGGGCAGGGTTTCATCCACGGCAAAAATCTCCTTCACCCGCTCCAGCTCCATCCGCGTCGCACAGTCGAGGCATTTGGCATAGGTGGTATTGCCATGCACCTCGATCACATCCGCATCGCTGACGCCGGAGGCCTGATGAAGGCCATCGATATTCTGGGTAATGACGGCGCAGACTCTTCCTTCCCCATAGAGTGAGGAAATCGCCATATGTCCTTTATTCGGCTCGGCTTTTGATAGAACCGACTCCATGGCGAACTTGCGCCGCCAGCTTTCGTGGCGCGCTTCCTCCGATTGCAGGAACTCGGAAAAATCGATGGGGCGGTTCTTCTCCCACAGCCCGCCGGGGCTTCGGAAATCCGGAATTCCCGATTCGGTACTGATCCCGGCACCGGTAAAGATGGCGATTGAGCGGCTTTTTCTGACCAGATCCGCAAATTCCTCAAGCTCGGCTGACATTCCAATCTCCTGCATTTTTCATCCCATTATAGGGGTAAATGCCGCAGCACGCCATTTTCAAAGATTTCATTTCCCGCCGTCACAAATCAATCCGGCAGACGTTATCTGTACATGTCAAACGGCGCCACCCGGCGCGGCGTCAACCACTAGGAGCCATAGATGAACAGGGACAACATGAACAATATCGTCGCAAAGGAATTTTCAGACGCTCTCGCCCGCTGTAATGAACAGGGAATCGATCCCGGAACCGTGCGCACGGGCCTGCTGACCATCGCCATCGCCAATTTCGTCAATGGTATCGGGCTGGAAAGCACCATCGCCCTGTTCGAGGTAATGCCCGACCAGATTCGCTCCGGCATGTTCAACCGCTTTGTCGATCCGTCGCGTCCCGCCGTGGTCAATCCCGCCCCGCCCTATCACGAGCCGGTCAGCGTCACGCAGCAGCAGCCAATCGATGTCAACCGCCACAGCAAACCACCGGAAAGCCATCCTGCCCCGCCAACAGCGGGCATAAAACGACGACGGCTGTAGCCTACAGGCCGCAAAAAACCTCGCTACAGCAGCAGAAGGCGAATTTTAGGATAATTTTCCCTTTACATTAACCGTTTTTAAGGAAGATGCCCGTAATTTGTAGCGTAGATTTTTGTTAATTCTCAAATAGAGAGGCCAAAAGCTGTGCCGCAACATAACCTTTTTGCTGCCCGTCTTCGGACAGTTCTCCTCGCGACAACCGGACTGGTGGTCGCGGGATGTAACACCGTCTCTGAACAATCTGCTTCCGCCGATCCGGCGGAAAACAGGCCCGTCGCTGTTAGCAGCAGCACCCCTCACCCGAAGGCTAGCGATGGCATGACCGTCGAATCGATGATGCGCGTCGGGGACCGGGCTTGGGCCAAGAAGGATTCCGCGACGGCGCTGAGGTTCTATGCCATGGCCGCCAAGGAACAGCCGACCAGCCCAGATGCCTATCTTAAGATCGGCGAAGTGCTGCGGAAAACCGGTCGCCCGGCGGACGCCATTGCGGTTTATGAGCGTATCCACACTTTCGATGCGGCGAATATCCCGGCCTATCACGGCATCGGATACAGCCAGCTGCAGATGGAAAAACCCTATCTCGCCTCCCGGACCTTCGCGGAAGCCCTCGAATTTGACGGCAGCAACGCCAAGTCCCTCGGCGGCATCGCCATTGCTCTCGATAAGGCCGGCGATCACCGCAAGGCGCAGGAATATTACAAGCTCGCCATCAAGGCCGATCCGGATAATCTGAATTACAAGAGCAATCTGGCCCTGTCCCACGCTCTTTCCGGTGATACGGAGCAGGCAATCGCCATCCTCTCCGTTGTAACGGAAGACCCGAAGGCAACGGCGGAACATCGCCAGACGTTGGCCCTCGCCTATGGCATGGCCGGCAAATCCGGCGAAGCGCTCAAATATTCGCGGATGGATCTGTCCGAGAAGGATGCCCGCAACAACAGCCTGTATTTCGAAGCGCTGAACAGCAAGCCGGACGAGCAGGTTCTCGCCCTGGATGATCAGATCAAGCTGATGAAGGCATCGAAGGACGAGGTGGTGACCGAAGTTCTGACGGCGCCGGTTCCGCAGGAGCCAAAAAACCCGGATGTTCTGATGGCCAATGCGGAGAAAGAGGATCTGTCCCTCGATGCCAGCGCCAAGAAAGACCGGGCTCCGGTCGCCAAAACGCCGAAGCCTCTGGTTCCGGCCCCTGATTCACCGATGATGATGGCGAGCGCCGAGCCTCCGGCCACCAAGACGGCACCGATCAAGGATGTCGCCCCTGTGGTTGTCGCAAAAAAGGCGGCTCCGGAAGCCGAGGTAATGGAAAAACCCATGGCTATCGCCAGCGCTGAACCGGCCAAACCCGCCGAGAATCCCGTGACCTCCGTTAAAAAGGACGCAGAGCCGGTCGAAGAAAAACCGGTGACTTTCGCAAAGAAAAGCGAGCCGATCGTTAAAAAGCCGACGGCCGTTGTGAAGAAGGAAGAACCGGCCGCTCCGGCCCGTGAATGGACGCTGGACAAGAAACCGGCCCCGGTTCCCGAGAAAGAGACACCAATGATCGCGGATGCGCCGATAGGCGAGATGCCGCAGGCCACGAAAATCGCGATGCGCTCGGATGATCAGCCTGTGAGCAGCCCGGCCGTGGCCTACAAGCCCGATGGCGGCAGCTATTTCCTCCAGATCGGCTCCTATAAGGAAAAGCCGCTCGCGGAGAAAGGCTGGAAGATCGTGCAGACCCAGAATGTTGACCTGCTCGGAGATATCGATCCTGTCATCCAGGAAATCGACCTCGGTGAGGAAAAAGGCGGCCTCTATTACCGCCTGAAGATCGGCGGTTTCTCCGACAAGACGAAAACCATGCAGCTCTGCGGCAGCCTGCGCGACCGCAGCTTCGATTGCTTCATGGCAAGCGCACCGGAAGCCAAGACACCGGTCAAGAAGGACAGCCTGCCCACCCTCGCCCCGAACCAGAGAATGGCCGAGGACGAAAAGGGCAAGAGTCCGGCCTCCAACAACACCAACCTGATTGCGGACTTCGAGAAGGACGGCTTCGACGGCGCCCTCTGACCTCACCGCTTCCAGATCCAACAGAAACGGGCCCATTGTGGGCCCGTTTTTTTATGGCCTCACAGGGTCCATCGGCATCGCGCCTAGGCAACCCCGCTCCTCCTTTAACAGGCTATTCTTAAGACGCTGGACGGGCGCGAGCGACCGCTCAAACCCACCTACTAATGGGCTCCCCTCTCCACTTGCTCCGGAGAGGGACACCGTCTCTCTATGCCTTTCGTATAGAGCCCTGAAGGAGAACAGCGGAGACCGCTGATAGGCAGTCTGAACGGAGGTTAGCGGGCTATACAGACAGAAAAAAAACCGGTGCTGGGGAACCAGACACCGGCAGGACGGGTATGGGATAGTATGGAAAGCTGGGCGACGGAAGCGAGAGGCTCCCTGCCCCGGCCAGCAGGCTTAGCCGCCGCCGGCAAAGGCATCGATGGCTTTCAGGATCGCCGGGCCGATCAGGACGATAAACAGGGCCGGCAGGATGAAGATGATCATCGGCACGGTCATGATGGCCGGGAGGCGGGCGGCCTTTTCTTCGGCTTTC
>PAKP01000027.1 GCA_002706985.1 Sneathiella sp.
GGAGATCAGGTCGCGACTCTCTGGTTGGCGCTTGATCCGGTTACTTTCGATAGCGGCGCGGTCGAATATTTGCGCGGTTCCCATCGCTGGGGGAAGAAGTTCCTCGCCATCAGCTTCGACCCGGACCAGAAATATGAGGAAGAACTGCCCGAGGTCCCCGATGTCGAAGGCAACCGCGACGACTACGATATTGTCTCCTTTGAGCTGGAACCCGGTGACTGCACCCTGCATCATGCCCTGACCCTGCACGGGGCGCAGCCAAATCGCCGCGCCAATGTAAGGCGCCGCGCCTATATCCAGCGCTGGACCGGTCATGATGTGACCTACAATCCCCGGCCGAACCTTCAGAAAATGCTGCGCGACCCGATGATTCCGCCGGGCGCACCGCTTGACAGCGACCTGTTCCCTGTCGTCTGGCAACGCTGACGCCTTTTAGGTGTCCTGGCCGATCAAAATTCTTTCTTGATATGCCGAGGCCAGATAGTTACATTTGTAACTATCTGGCCTGATCTCATCGACAAGGATTGCCGTTATGACCCTGACCTATATGACCGGCTTCGGGAATGAATTTGCAACGGAAGCCTTGCCCGGCGCCTTGCCGGAAGGGCGTAACAGCCCGCAAAACTGCGCTTACGGCCTCTATGCGGAGCAGTTTTCCGGCACTGCCTTCACCGCGCCAAACGCCCTCAATGCCCGCAGCTGGCTCTACCGGATACGCCCGTCGGTCAAGCATATGCAGCGGTTTGACCCCATATCCTTGCCCCTCTGGAAATCGGCCCCGTCCGACTATTCCGATGCCCCGCTCGGTCAGTTTCGCTGGGACCCGATCCAGATACCGGACAGCAAAACCACCTTCGTTGAGGGCATCAGGACCATAACGACGGCCGGAAGTGTCCTCGATCATTCCGGGATGGCGGCTCATATATATATGCTGAACGAAAGCATGGAAGATTTCTATTTCTTCAATGCGGACGGGGAGATGCTGTTGGTGCCGGAGCTTGGCCGGCTCCGCCTCGAGACCGAGTTTGGCGTTATCGAGATAGAACCGCTCGAGATATGCCTGTTGCCGCGAGGCATGATGTTCCGCGTCATTTGCCTCAATAAGGCAGCACGCGGATATATCTGCGAAAATTACGGACAGCGCTTTACCCTGCCGGAACGAGGGCCCATCGGTGCCAACGGCCTTGCCAATCCGCGCGATTTCAAAACGCCTGTCGCGGCCTTCGAAGACAAGGAAACGCCCTCTCGTGTCACGGCGAAATGGGGTGGTCGGTTCTATGAGACGGGCATCGGCCATTCGCCGCTGGATGTCGTTGCATGGCATGGAAACTATGCGCCGGTGAAATATGACCTGCGGCAGTTCAACACCATCGGCTCCATCTCCTTCGACCATCCGGATCCGTCAATCTTCACGGTGCTGACCGCCCCGTCGGGCGAGCCCGGCACCGCAAATATAGATTTCGCCATCTTCCCGCCCCGATGGATGGTTGCCGAGGACACCTTCCGCCCGCCCTGGTATCACCGCAACATCATGAGCGAGTTCATGGGTCTGATTCAGGGGCAGTATGACGCCAAGGAGAAAGGCTTTGTCCCGGGCGGGATAAGCCTGCATAACATGATGCTGCCCCATGGGCCGGACGCCTTCGGCTTCGACAAGGCAAGCAAGGCCGATCTGGCTCCGCAGAAGCTGGAGGAAACGATGGCTTTCATGTTCGAAACCCGTTTGCCGCAGATCGTGACAGAATTTGCGGCCAACCATGACAGCCTGCAAAAGGATTACATCGCCTGCTGGGACGGGCTTGAGAAAAAGTTCGATGGCACGATTGAGAGGAAGACGTAACCCGAGATTATGAGGTCTGATGCTCCGCCCGCCAGAGGCCGACCTGCTCCGCCGAGCCCGGAATATCCTGAAGCGGCTGTTCCTTGAACCCTTCTTTTAGCTCGCCCTCGGCCTCGCTCTCGCCGACTTTCGACATCAACTTGGCTGAGGCGACCACACCAGCGCCCTTGGCGGCGGCAGCCTTCTCAAGCCGGCTTGCAAGGCCAATGGTATAGCCCGAAACGCTCACTTCCTGCTCGGCGCTCTCACCCTTTGCATGGATTCGGACCGGGCCGTAATCCGCGCAAATGCAGAAATCCACGGCCTTATCGGCGGAGAAGCCTTCCTTTACAGCCCATTCCGAAAGCGCTGCCGACAGTTCCCGCGCCGTGCGAAGGCAGTTCTCCGCATCCTTTGGGCTTCCTTCCGGCAGGCCATACAGCGCCATGACATTTTCCTCACCAAACTGTTCAAGGAAGCCATCATGTTTGGCAACCGTTTTACCAATCAGCTGATACACCGCATGGATAAACTCGGAGGCCCGCATCGGGCTGAGGCCGCGCGCCATCTTCCGAAACCCACCCATATTGATATAGAGCACGGCGACATCGAACTGTCCGTTGCCCCGTCCGCCGCCGCTTAGGTCTTCCGGTGAACCGGCAAAGGGTGTTTTCTCGCGGCGGGCGGAGGACTCCATCACCGGAATGAGAGACGCCGGCTTTTTGCTCTTTTGAGCCGGAGTTGGCGGTGTCTCTTCGGCCTTCTCCTCCGGCTCCGGGGCTTTTTCGGCTTTGGGCGGCGGAACGGGAAGCGGACTGGGGCCCGAGGTTGCGGGTTTGGAGGCGGGTTTCACCTTCTCCGGAGTTACCCGGTCGGGCGCCTTGGCGCTTTCCGGCGCAGCCGGGCTCTCCAAGACGGGCGCTTGCGGTTCGGTATTCTCTGGATTTTCCTCCGCCGTCAATGAAGCCTTTTCAGATGGAACTTCAAACCTTGGCATGGCCACTGACTTGTCGTCGGCCTGTGGCTCGGTCACGCGTTCGTCTTCAGGGGCCGGTTCATCCGGGCTTTCCGCATCCCGGCTGTATTCCTTGTCCTCCGCTTTGTTGCCGGTCTTGGCAACCCGGTCAAATGTCCATGGGGCGTCAAACTGCGTTTCCTCAGCAAGGAGCGCCGCCTCCAGCGCAACCCGGCGCCGCGCGGAAAGGCGTTTTGTCATCACCAGGACAACGGTGCATAAAACCATGGCGAGCAACGGGAAGGTAAGTCCCATCCAGAGGTTAAACAACAGGAACGCCTGCATATTCCCGGCGAGGACAACCGCCGTCGCCAGCGCCCCCAATACCCACACGGCCCAGTTCTTCTTCGCCGCCGCCGCCAAGGCAAAATACAGACCGATCAGCGCCAGCAACAGAATATCGAGGACAATGATCTGCTGCGACCGGATTAGCGGGTTCAGACGGGTGACGTTGTCGATAACATTCGCCAGAAATTCAACTTCCGACATCGCCGGATCATAGGGCGTGACAAAGGCTCCACCCGCCGCAGACGGCGCGAGACCAACCAGCACCAGTTTATCGTTGAAAGTGTCCGCCGGCAGGGTGCCGCCGATCAGATCGGCAAAGCTCGTCTGCTTATAGGTTCCACCGGGCCCGTGGTAGTTGACGGCGAGACGCATGCGATTGTCTGTTGGCAGGTAAAGGCTGCCGATACTCAGTCCTTCGCCGAAATTAACCTCGATATCCGCTGTATTCATTCCGACAGACTGTCGGAATGCCTCGATCGCGAGGGACGGGAAATAGGAACCGCCATAGCCAATCACCGGATAGGCGAATTGCCTGCTCTTTGCATATTGATGTGTATAGGTGATATGACCGGGCAATCCGGCCGCCAGCACTCCGGCCGCCGGGGCGATATAGCCGCCCGCTTCCGGCGGACGCTTGACGGAAGTCGTATCCCGCGTGCGGAAAACACTGTAGGCCGTCCGTTGCACGGGGACGGGAAGCGCCGTGCGCCCGCCCGCGGAAGGAGTCATACTGAAAACATAGGGAACAACGACATTCCCGGCCGCTGTCATCGCCTGCGCCAGCTCATTTCCCGCTGCCGCTTCCTCGCCCGTGGCATTTGGCGCCGTCATCTTCAGCAGCCGGGGGTCGAGAACGATTGTCCTGGCTTTCTGCGCCGCAAGGGTCTCGATTCCTGTAATCAGGTCGCCCGGCGAGATTGCCGAGCCTTCATCCGAAGACGCCTGACTACCCTCGATCAGCACCAGCTCGATATTCGCATCTGCCGCGATCGGACCGCGCAGCACAAACCGCCAGTCCAGGAACTGGCCTTCGATAAACTGAATGATCGGCTTGTCCCGCAAATTTACAAACGCCACAATCAGCGCCGCGCAGATGCCAAGAACGATCATCGCCTGGCTCATTCGGGTTATGGGGGAAGGAAGGCTTTTCGTCATTCTGTATTATACGAGCCCGCTGTCGGTCTTGTTCATTCTCTTCAGAAAATATCCGGCTATTTGAAGGGCGTAGCCTACCAGTATCGGACAAATTTGCTACTGCTTTTTTTATGCCTACGACCGGAAACAACGCACCATCGGTAAGAATAAGCGCTCTTTACCTTACTCAATAAATTTGAAATACTTATGCGTCGGTAAAGAACAAGGAACAATAACCGGCCAGTCCCCATCGGGAGAAAGAGGGAATCATGCCAGCCTCAAACTATGTGCGACTCAGGCAGATATGCCTGGCGGCAGCGGACATCAGCCATACGGAACGTGTTTTTTCGGATATTCTCGGCCTTGACGTCTGTCACCGGTCAAGATTGCCGCAATTCGGTCTGGAAAATATCATGTATGCCATAAATGGCTGTTTTCTGGAAATTGTCGCCCCGATCCAGCCGGAAACCGCCGTCGATCGGTTTCTTGCCCGCAACAACGGGCGGGGCGGGGATATGGCGATTTTTGACTGTGCCGATGTTGATCATCACAAATCCCTCGCTGCGGCGGCGGGTGTCGCCCCCATTTTCGAAAGACGCAACGAAAAGGCTGATCTTCTGCAGCTCAACCCCAAGCAGACAGGTGCCACCATGATGGAGTTTGACCACCATAATGGCGGCGATGACATAATGGGGAACTATCACTGGGCAGGCGATGGCTGGCAGGACTATGTGAGCAAGGATGTCACGGGCGATATCCTCGGGATCGAGATTTGCAGCCCCGGCGCAGAGTCGCGCGCGAAGCTGTGGGGACAGATCTGCGACCGGCCTGTCAAGGCCGCGCCGGGAGGGTTTGAAATCGAGCTGGATTACGGCCTGCTCCATTTCAAAGAGACCCCGGACCGGACGGAGGAACTGTTTACGGCGATTGATATGACCGCGAAGGATCCAAAGAAAATGCGGGAAAAGGCGAAGGCCACGGGTTGCGCCGTTACAGATGAAGGATTTGATTTTTGCGGCGTGCATTTTCGGCTCTCGCCCGCCGCCGCCTGAGACTGAAAGAATAATAAAAGGCGCAATGGCGCCACATCTAGTAACCTTGGAAGGGGTTAAAATGACCGTACTAGACCTTGATAATTTCGAGACCGATTTCTGGAAGGATGTCGACAAGCGAAAAACCTGGGATGAGATCATTCCGGGCGAACTGCGCGACACCCGGCCCGTGACCCTCAGCAAGGAGGTGATTGCCCGCTATGCCAAGGGCGTCGGCGAGGACAACCCGATCTATTTCGATGAGGAATATGCGAAAACGACGCCCTATGGCGGCATTATCGCGCCCCCGTCCATCCACATCCTGCTGATGTTCGCCTGCACGACGACAGAAGACTGGATGCGTTCCCCCGGGACCATCAATGCCGGACAGAACTGGTCCTATCATGTCCCGATCCGCCCCGGCGATACCATCACCATGCGGGGAACCGCGCTTGATCGCTTCATCCGCAAGGACCGCCTGTTTGCCGTCCATGAAAACACATTCACCAACCAGCACGGCCAGGTCGTCTGCACCGGTCGCGGCCAGACCATACGTCCCGCTTGAACCGAACTGGGAAAGGAACAGCATCATGACCGCAAAAGAAGAGTTCGATAAGGTAAACGAAGGGGACGTCATCACCGGCCGGGAATTCACGGTGACCCGCGACACCATCCAGGCCTTCGCCGACGCATCCCTCGACTATAATCCGCTGCATTTCGACGATAACTATATGAAGAACAAGTTCGGAAAGACGCAGTTTGACGGCGTTATCATGCATGGAATGCAGAATTTCGCGCTTATTTCACGCACATTGACAGATTGGCTGCTGCCGCGCGGCGGGTTCCACCGGCGGCTGGAAACCCGCTGGCTGAAACCGGTACAGCTCGGCCATACCATTACGCCGGTCGCCAGAATTTCGCGAAAGCGTGAGACGGAGAAGGGATATTGGCTGCTTTTCGATATCGAGGTCACCAATCAGGATGGCGATCTGGTGGCCGCCGGAAATGCCATGGCCGAGTTTCCGGACATTATACCGGGCGCGGCGGCCTAACGCCCTTCAACCTGAGTTTCCTCAGCCCGCGCCCATGTGGGTAAGGATGTTCACAAGCCGCCCAAAAGGGTCTTTCACATAAAACCGGCGGACACCCCAGGGTTCGTCCGCCGGACCATAGACAACGGGAATGCCCGCCGCACATATCTTCTCATAAACCTCGTCCAGGTTATCCACCTCGATCGAGAGGTCTGGCACGTCGGTGCCGGACCCGCCCTCGCTCGCAAAACTGATTTGCGCCAGCGCCTGTCCGCCGCCGACGTAGGTCTGTATCCAGCCGTGGTCCATCGCAACATCCAGACCCAGAATATCGCCATAAAACGATCTGGCCCGCTGAATATCCTCTGTCGCAATGTTGGTGACAATCCGTTGTACGGCCATAGGAATCAGTCCCTGTTATCCGGTTCGCTGATACCCTGTTCTTTCATGACGGCGACCGCCGTGTCAAACCCCAATGCCACGGCATCTTCAAGGGGTGAGTTACCGTCGTCAATCCGCGTCGGCCTATGGGGGTCGGCGCCACGCCGGAGGAGGAGCGTGACCGCCTCGATATCCCGCTGGGCCACGGCATAGTGAAGCGGCGTCCAGTCATTGAATCCGCGTTGACAAACATCGGCACCATGATCGAGGATCAGCGTCATCAGTTCGTATTTATCCTCGCGATCCGATGCGAGAAGGGTGAAAAGTGGCGGAAAGCCGTCATCATCGCTGTAATTCGCATCCGCGCCGAGACGCAGGAGGTCATAGATGAGGCTTTGCGGGCTCCAGCAGAAGGCATATTCCAGCGGGGGCCCGCCACAACCAAGCTCGAAAGGTTGTTCACAGTTGGGAAATCCGGACGGATGCCCGAGCAACCGGCGCACGCCCTCAAGATCTCCTTCCCGATAGGCCCGGTCCAGCGCCAGGGCTTTTTGATGAACATCAGACATTTTCGCCGCCTAAGGTGAAACCGTCTCGGGAAGGACCGGCTCTCCCTCCCTGATTACCGCGATACTACTCCTGCACTGCCGTCGGCGGAGTATAGGTACTGGTAATCACTTCCTTCCACGCCATATCCGTCTCAAAATCCGCGGGCTTTGAGACCTTTATCCCGCGCGCCAGCAGATCGCCACAGAAAATCTCCTTGATCAATTCCGTCGTCAGGTCATGGCTGTGATCGTCATAGGCTTCCGCCTCCGCCTCATCCCTGAAGCAATATCCCTTCCAGAGGACCGAAAGGCGGACAGTTCCATAGTCGACAAGTGCGACTTCCTCGCCCTCGTCGATGACCCGCCAGTGATTGTCCCCGGTCAGTTCAAGTTTCGCATCGTGACCGAGATTGTCATAGCGGTGCTGTTCCGCCTTCGGCCCGACGCTGCCGACGCGGTGGAACATATATTCGTTATCCGCCAGAACGCTGCAGTTGTTATAGGGTGGCCGCTCGGTTCGGGAGGGTGCGCCCAGCCCGTCGGGCCAATATTCAAACTCTCCGCCCTCGCCGTCATAGAACCAGGTAATTGCCGAGGCGACGGGAATCGCCCAGTCATGAAACAGGCCGGAATACCCCATCGGCGCCAGCATCCAGCTTGGCACCTCCCGGTTCTGCGCACCCCGGAAAAACGGCAGGTCCTGGTGATAGGGAAGGCCTTCCACCGGCAGGTTCAGATTTGTCATCATCGCGACCGGACGGATAATCTCCGCCTTGAAAGACTTCTTTGCGGCATCGATAAACCGCTGGTTATAAAAATATGGCTCTGCTCCGTCGAAGATCACTTTGCCGCCGAGGGCCCAGAAATTGCGGAACCATCCGCCGGATGTCTCGCCCTTCGCACGGTGAACCGCGGAGAGGGTCTTATAGGGGCTTCCCTTTTTGATCAGATCGACAACACCGTCCGGATCATCGAATGCCGGTTCAAGTCGGACAGGAGGGGCCAGAAGATGCTTGGGGCGGACAGCAAGCGAAACGGTCATGGGCTTTTCCTTTTTTACGGGTAGTATGCCATAAAGACGCCGCTCCGGTAAAGAACTGCGTCATGCCGATTTAATTCTGAATAAATGTCTATTCCGCCGGGGAAATTGTCGGTACAGCGACCTCACGGCGGACCCGCCCCGGCAGCAGAAGAGCGGCCAGCGAGATCAAGGCGGCGACAATCGCAACAACGGCAATCACGCCGGAGAATCCTGCGCCAGATTCCAGAATATACCGCGCCGCCAGAAGGGAGAGCGCGCCGATCACCAGATTGAGCATAAGCTTCACCGCCATGACCTTCGACCGCCAGGCGTCCGGCACATAGCGCGATATAACCGTATCGGTAATCGGGATCTGACCAAAAACAAAGGCCATCGCGAGCAAGGTCGCGAAGAACAACGCATAATTCATCTGCGTCGCCATTATTCCGATCAGGATCGGCTGCGCGAGTGCAATAATAAAGAGCACCGGCTTGATACGGTATTTATCAATCAAACGACCGACCACCATCTGCGCGAAGGCCGCAATCGCATATACCAGCGCCGCCAGCAGTCCCGTCGTCGCCACATCCACCGTCACGTCCGGCATGCTGACTTCGAACATCCGCGGAATGACGAACGTCATGGTACCAAACACAAATCCGCCCGCCGATGTCACCAGCGATATGGCGAACAGTGCCCGTTTCCAGCCCGGCATGAAGCCGACGATTTCCTTTTCCCCGGCCGCATGCACCGGCGGTTTCCCGCCGCCGCGCCGGACGAAAATCATGAACCCGATGCCGATGGCAATGGCGACGGTGCCGGGAATGATGAAGGCCGCCCGCCAGTCATAATCGGCGAGAATGAACCCGGTAATCAGCGGTGCCGCCGCAACCCCCATATTCCCCCACACACCATTGAGGCCAAGGCGCCAGCCTATTCTGCCGCCCCCCTGAACAACCATGGCAATGCCGACAGGGTGATAGATGGACGCGAACAGCCCGATTGCCGCGAGACCCACGGCAATCTGTAGCGGATCCTGTGCCAGCCCGGTAGCGATCGCCGAGAGCCCGATGCCGACAAAAAAGACCACGATCATACTGTTGCGGTTCCATTTATCGGCGATATAAGCGGCAAGCGGCGCGCCCGCGCCGAACAGGACAAGCGAGGGAATGCCATAGGGGATCATCTCCGCATAGGCGCCATCTTCTGCGAGACCAAAGGAAATGCCCGCGCTAAAGGCCGCCTTGGCGAAAATCAGCATGAACAGATGGTCAACGAAATGACCGACGTTCAGGTAAGTGAATCGTAGCTGCTGACTGGTCACTGGATTGTTCCTGTTATAGCGGCGGCCGGAAGCGGCCTTTTCCGCGCTTTATTATCATTTCAGGTTATCATAAAGGCTTCAAAACTGTCACAGTACATTTTATGTCCTGTCGCATTAGATTTTCTAACGAAATTTTTCGCATTGCATTGAGGCCGTAATTCCATATTATGGGGGCTGCTCATCGGGGTGCCTTTCAAGGCTGAGAGACATGAGAAATGTCGACCCGTCGAACCTGATCCGGCTAGAACCGGCGGAGGGAATTGAGGCCGATTCAATCCCACAGAGTTTTCGCGCCCCTTCCCTCCGATGTGAAACGGAGGAAAAATGCGTGATAATGCGACAGACGAACTGCTAGCGGAGATTGCCCGGCGCAGTCCTGCCGTTCACTGCCTGACCAATACGGTCGTCCAGGCACTGACGGCGAATATGCTGCTGGCCGTCGGGGCCATTCCGTCCATGTCCTCCGATATTTCCGAAGTCGCCGATTTTGTCTCCGGCGCGAATGCCCTTCTGATCAATCTCGGAACACTCGACGGGGATCGTAAATCGGCAATCGAGGCCGCGATAACTGCGGCCAGAAAGAAAAATATTCCCTGGATTCTCGACCCGGTCCTGATCGACAGGGCGTCAGGGCGCCTCGCCTACGCAAAAGAGCTGATGACACGTCAACCGGCGCTTATTCGCGGAAATAGCGGGGAAATCAGCGCCCTGAACGCAGATCCACATATCCTCGCCCGGAAAACCCGCGCAATCGTCGCCGTAACCGGCGTTGAAGATCTGATCACCGACGGCCAAAGCGAAAAAACCGTCACCGGCGGTCATATGCTCATGAGCCGGGTCACCGGCATCGGCTGCGCCGGCACAGCGCTTTTGGGGGCCTGCCTTGCGGCCGCAGATCCGTCGGCACGGCTGGAGGCCGTTGCCATCGGCCTGCGCCTTCTTGGCGACGCCGGAGAGAGAGCCGCAAACACATCGAACGGCCCCGGCAGCTTCGCCGCAGATATCCTCGATGAAGTCTACAAATCAAGCCAATCCAGCCTTCAGGAAAGGAAGGAATCATGACTGAAAAATCCCTGTCCCGACGCAAATTCATGATGGCTTCCGGCCTCGGTGTCGCGGGGGCCGGTCTGTTCAGCACTCCGGCCATCTCAAGCGGCGCCCGGCAATGGAAGATGGTGACGTCATGGCCCAAAGGGGCCCCCGGCGTCGGCGTGACCGCGCAGCGCCTTGCCGACCGGATCACGACCATGAGCGGCGGCAAACTCACCGTTAAACTCTATGCCGCTGGTGAACTCGTGCCCGCGCTCGAGGTTTTCAGCGCCGTCGGCGGCGGCACCGCCGAGCTTGGCCATACCGCCTCCTTCTTCTGGCAGGGAAAGGCCAAGGCCAGCGTCTTCTTTACGACGGTACCCTTCGGCCTGACCGCCCTTGAACATATGGCCTGGATCAATCAGGGTGGCGGGCAGGAGCTTTGGGACAAGCTCTACCAACCCTCTGATATCAAACCATTTATGGCCGGAAATACCGGAATACAGATGGGCGGATGGTTCAAGAAGGGGCTGAACTCCCTTGATGACTTGAGGGGGGTGAAAATCCGCAGCGCCGGTCTCGGCGGCGAACTGTTCGAGGCCCTCGGCGCCACATCCGTGCTGCTCCCGCCAGGAGATATCTATCCCGGCCTGCAAAACGGCCTGATCGACGCCGCGGAGTTTCTCGGCCCCTGGAGCGATCGTGCCTTCGGATTTTACAAGGCGGCCCCCTATTATTACTGGCCCTCCTTCAACAAGCCGAACGGCAGCGCCGAATGTCTGGTCAACCGCACCGCCTTTGAAGGGTTGAGCGATGACCTCAAGGCGGTGGTGGCCAATGCCTGTCAGTCGGAAAACGCCTTTGGCCTGTCCGAATCCGATTGGGAAAACGCCCGCGCACTGGATGACCTTATCGAAAACAAGAATGTAAAGGTTCGTCAGTTTCCGGCCGATCTTCTCGCGCGGGCCCGGGAACTCACACCTGGACTGATCGACAATTTTGTCTCCGGCGATGCCATGGCGGAGGAAATTCTGGCGTCCTACCGGACGGCGGTCTCCCTGTCGAAGAGCTGGTCCCGGGTCAGCCGCCAACCGTTTTTCGCCGCAAGGGATGCCTAGACCCAACCCCACCATTATGGTTAATGAGCGGTTAATATCGCAACCATAATGGTGGGTTTTATAATTTCTTAGGTGCCAACGCCTACCATTATGGTGTAAAAACGGTCCGTTTCAGCCTTGACCGGCTCGCCCGCCCCCTTCATATTGCCCGCGGTAAAATTCCCGAAAATGAGCCGGAGTTCCTCATGTCCCTTCAGAACGGCCTGATTATCCTGGGTATCCTGATCGCTCTGGCCGCCATCGCGGGATATGCAGGGCTGACCTATTTTTACGGCTCCATATACGATTTCGATCAGTCTAGGGACGGACCGGAAAAATACGGACATGATGACGTAAAGGAAGTCACCTTTACCGCTGAAGACGGATCAACCATATCCGCCTGGATCAGGCCGCCAGAGGGCGATGCGCCGGTTATTCTATATTTCATGGGGAATTTCACATCGATCGGACCATCAATGTTCCGCCTGAAACCCTTTCTCGATGAAGGCCTCGGCCTTGCTGCGCTGGTCTATCGGGGGTCGAGCGGCAAAGGCGGCATTCCGTCCGAAGAGAGTTTCGCCGCCGACGCCCGCGCCCTGTATGATCAGCTGGACAGCCTGATGGGACAAGAAATCCCGCCAGAACAACGGCTTGCCCATGGTTACAGCCTGGGAACCGGGATTGCGGTTCGTCTCGCAACGGAACGGAAAATTGCCGCTCTCACGCTGGAGGCCGCATATGCGCGGTTTTGCGACTATTTCACGAACCGATACTACGGCCTGCCGTTCTGCATGATCATGACGACAGAAAGATATGATTCCATCGACCGGATAGCGGATATAAATGCCCCCCTCCTGATGCTGCACGGGGAAAAGGACGCGTCCATCCCCATTAGTTCCGGCAGAACGCTGTTCGCCGCCGCGCAGGAGCCGAAGGAATTCAAAGCCTATCCGGACGGAGACCATGTCAATCTCAATAAACTCGGCATTGTCGAAGACAGTCTGGCGTTCTATCAGACCCATATGCCCGGAAGCTGGGTCAACGAGTAAGCAGCAGCTCGTTCAGGATTTTCCCGATTTCCCCGATTGTCGGATCGATCATCATATTGAAATGGTCGCAATCGAAGGTCATGACCTCGATATTCCCGGAGACGAACTTGTCCCATCCGAGCTGTGGTCCGGCCCGCAGGAACTCCACACTGGCCTGACGGCCCTTGAACAACAGAACATCAGCGGGATAGTCCGGTGGATGATACTGATGTTCGGCCGCCAGATAGGCCTGCGTCATGCGCTGGCCAACCAGTTCATCGGGAATATGCTCACCTTTTGCGAGATGCGCCTCAATTTGCTGCATTTCGCGGCCCGCCGACAGGCTCCGCCATTTTCGAAGCGGCCATTTGAGGGCGAACGTCAGGCTCCAGTGACGGGCCATCCATATTTTCCCGAGAATGCCGAGTGGCTCGCCGTCAATTTCCGGCGCCAGGGTATCGAACAGGACAAGATAGCCGACCTCATGCCCGGTATTGCGAAGCTGATGCGCCATCTCGAAAGCGATCACGCCGCCGCCTGAATATCCTGCCAGATGATAGGGCCCTTCGGGCTGCTGTTTGAGAATGGCTGCGACATAGCAGGCCGCCATTTCCTCAATTGTTTCATGTATTTCCGTCCCGCCATCGGAGCCGAGCGCGCGCAAGGCGTAAAATGGCAGTTTCGAATCGAGATATCCGGACAGCGAGCGGAAGTTAAGCACATTGCCGCCCGCCCCATGAACAAGATACAGAGGCTTAACCGCCGGATCACCGGGTTTGATGCGCACAAGCGGCGACCATTCCCCATCCACGGACACATTGTCGGCGGGCGCTGTATCGACCACGGACGTCACCACCAGATTACCCTTGGTGATAACGACATCCGACAGGAGGCGCAGGGTCGGTGCCTGGAACAGGGTGGCAAGCGGCAGGTCCGTTCCGTATTCTTTTCGGATTTTGGCGAACAAGCGCACCGCCGCCAGAGAATGACCTCCAAGATCGAAGAAATCCGCGTCCGGTTCCGGCTGGCCGACGCCCAGAAGGTCTGACCAGAACTCCGCCATCTTCTCTTCGATACTGTTTGCGTAATTGCCGCTGGATGCACCGCCGTCCTTGTCGGGACGTTCCGCCTTTTTCTTGCGCTGAACCCCGATACGGGCCATTTCCCGGCTGATATCGGACATGGAAGTCGGCGAAATCACCATCGAACGCGCATCGGACTCCAGCATGCGGCTGAAAACAGCCGGAGCGTCCCGTGCCCCTATGCCTTGCGCAATCATGATATCGACCAGCTGTTCAGGCGCCGAATCAAGATCAAATGTCGTTCCTTCAACCCGGCTGAGCGCGAACCCTTCCATTACCATCAGGGGATTGTTCTTTTCATCCAGGAACAGCACGTCAAAGCTGGCAAACCGGCCCGGCGTTTCAGCAACCATCCGGGCGCGGGTAATAAAACGCTGTGGCAGAGGCGCGAAAATGCGAATGCGGTCGACGGACATCGGCGCATAAAACGCGCCTTCCTTGCCGACATCCGACAAAAGGTTGAGCCCGATCGTCGCCGCCGTATCCGTAAGTCCCGGATGCGCCGCGTAAGTCTCCAGATCCGGGACAAATGTATCCGCAAGGGCGAAATTGCCCTCGACTTCGCCGTCGCCAAGGCGGATCTCGCCGACATTGTCCCAGCGCGGACCGAAATCGATCAGTTCGGCTTGCGAATCCTGGCCGCTGTTATCCGAAACCGACAACGCCGACACCATTTGCAGGGCGCGCGGGATCTTGCGGTCATTCAACCGCTTGAAGACAAGCCGGGCGCGGCAATGCTCGGTCATCGGCCCCTCGGGCGTGAGGGCGCTTTGCACCTGGAACTCATAGCCCTGCTCAATTGGCGTCAGCGTAATGGTAACGCGGGCGCGCACCCCTTCCGGAAACACCATCGGGCTCAGAAGCGACAGGGACTGTAACTCCCATTTCCGGTTTGATGCCGCGGCCAGCATGGCGGCGCGGGCAATCTCGATATACGCCGTTCCCGGCAGCACCGGAATGCCCCCGACCACATGCTCGCTCAGCACCCAGAGCTCAGCCGGATCATAATAGGAGGTAAAGGAAATGACACCGCTGTCATCCTTTTCAAGCGGCCCGAGAAGCGGATGAACGCCTTCCGCGCTCTCTTCCATCGTGCGATAGGCGCGCGCCGCCATGCCGATATCGCGCCAGACGCCCCATGAAATTGCCAGACCGTCGGCGCGGGAGGCGGCCAGAGACTCAAGATAACTGTTCGCGGCCACATAATCGACCTGACCCGGCGGTGCCGTCACCACGGAGGTGGATGAGAAGACGGTAAAAAAGTCGAGGCTTCCCTCGGGCAGCAGGGCCGCAAGGTTTCCGCCGCCCGTTACCTTTGCCGACAGCACACGATGCGTATCGTCGAGGCTTTTGCCGAGCATCGGGGCATCATCCATAATCCCGGCGCCATGGAACACACCATCAATGCCGCCAAACTGCGTCTTAACCTCATCAAGCGCAGAAGCGAGCATGGTTTTATCGGTGACATCTGCGCTGAGCATGAGGACTTTTCCACCTGCTTCCTCAATCTCCCGGATCGCGTTAATGGAGCCCGCAACGGAAGACGCGGGCGTGGATTTCAGGATAGTGTCCCATTCGTCCCGCGCCGGAAACGCGGAACGACCGATCAGGGCAAGCTGTGCCTTTGCTGTACCGCCTAGATAGCGGGCAAGGGCGAGTCCTATGCCGCCAATACCCCCCGTAATCACATAGCGTCCGCCTTCCTTGATCCGTTTCGGAAGCGCCGTCGGCGCAGTCACAGAAAGCGGCGCCAGTTTCTGGGCATAGCGTTTTCGGCCCCGGAGGGCGATGCAGTCATCTGATGTGCCCCCGTCATGCTCATCCAGGATTGCTTTTCCCGACCATGCCGGATCTTCCTTTGCCTCAAGATCGATATATTGCGCCATCAATCCGGAAATTTCCCGCGGCGCAACCCGCACCGGACCGAGCAATGTGCCGAGTGACGGATAGGAGACCGGCTCTCCCGCAACGGAAAAACCACCGCTTCCGACAAAGCTCAGGCGAACATCCTCCGTCGGATCGGCGGACTGAATGGCCCGCGCGAGACAGAAGGCGCTGTCAAACAACCCCTTTTGTCCGTCCGCGGCGGAGGCCATGGGCCAGCAATGGAGGATATTGGCCGGCACTTCCTTGAACTCCGCAAGAAGGGCATCGTAATCCTCGGCAACATCGGGGGCGAGACGGTAGTCATCTCCCTCGCGAACAAAGCCGTCCCCGGGCCGGACGAGCGCGACCTTCTCACGCCGCGCTTCAAGCGCCGTCACCAGCGCATCGGAAACGGGATCGCCGCCATGGAACAGAAGCCAGCTGCCGCCATGTTTCGGCTCTGCCGGTGGAACCGGCGCAAGGTCCCAGCGTTTCGTAACGTACCAGTCGTCGGGATTTTCCTTCCGGGTAAGCTGGATGGCGGTTTCTTCCGGCGCATCCCCGGTCTCCGACTGGCGGCCGGTGCCCGGCTCGATCCAGTGGCGATCCTTGGCAAAGGCATAGGTCGGCAGGGACACGCGGCGCCCACCTGTCCCCGGCAGTCTGTCCCAATCCAGCGCGCCGCCGACGGCCCAGATGTTTCCAGCGGCGACAAGCGCCAGCGCCATATCGTCATCGGCCTCTTTCGGTGGACGGCCGGAGGAAATCACGGCTAGCGGTTCATTCTCGCCCGGGTTCATTTCGGCAAGCGGACCGAGCGTATGTCCGGGACCGACTTCCAGAAGAATCTGATCCGGTTTTTTCAGGACGGTTTCCACCGTATCGGCGAAGCGGACCGTATGGCGCAAGTGGCGCACCCAGTAATCGATGGTGGAAAAGTCCCCGTCCTGTCCCCAGTCACCGCGCAGGCTGGATACGAAGGGAATCTCCGGTGATTTCAGGCTGATGCCGTCAATGCCGCTCCGGAAGTTTTCCAGCTGATCATCGAGAATACGGCTATGGGCGGCAACATTGATGCGCACCCGCGTTGCCTCGAACTCCGTGTCTTTCAGCTGTATTTCCAGCGCGTCAATTTTCGCAACCTCACCGGAGACAACGCAGAGATCCGGTGCATTCAGAGCCGCGATATCAAGGGCCTCTCCAACGAGCTCTTTTACCTTGGTATGCGGCGCAGGGATAATTGTCATTGCTCCGGCCGCGGCCGCATCCATGACTTTTCCGCGCCAGACGACGACTTTCAGGGCATCGGCGACCGACATCACCCGGGCGATCACCGCCGCCGCATATTCCCCGGCGCTATGGCCAAGGACAGCGGCGGGCTCTACACCAAAGCTCATGAACATCATTGCATAGGCATATTCCAGAATGAAGAGCGCCGGAATGGCATAGCCGGACATTTCCATGCTGGCGCGCGCCTTTTCATCATCCGAAGACCGTTCGAACATGACCGTGCGCAAATCGGAGGGCGCATCGGCAGGCATCTGCGCAAAGCATTCATCCACTGCCGAGCGAAACGCATCTGACGTTTCCAGCAGTCCGGCACCCGCGCCCGGATATTGCGCGCCGCCGCCCGGGAACATGAAGACGACCTCCGCCTTGCCGGTTCCGGTCTTGCCGCCGGCAACCCGGCTCGGCGCTTCATTCCAGAGAGCCTTCGACAAATCGTCCTTTTCCCTGGCGACGATCACGCGGCGCTCGGCGAACTCGCGGCGTCCATGACGCAGGGTGAAGGCCGCATCCGCCAAGGACGGCATGTCATCGGAGGACACGAAGTCCCGCCATTTTTCCTGTATACCATCGAGCGCCGCCGTCGTGCGGGCCGAGAAGGGAAACAGACGCCAGCAGCTTTCGGAAACAATCTCGGGACGAAGCGGCGCTTCCTCGACAATGGCATGGGCGTTCGTTCCGCCCACCCCGAGGGAATTGATCCCGGCCCGGCGCGGAACATCCCTGCGCGGCCAGGGCCTGCTCTCGTTCACCACATAGAACGGGCTGTTCGCGATATCGAAACGGCTGTTCGGTGTTTTATAGTTGAGGGAGGCCGGAATGACGTCATGACGCAAGGCCTCCACGACCTTGATCAGGCTGGTCGCACCGGCGGCCGTATCGAGATGACCGACATTGCTTTTGACCGACCCGATTCCGCAAAAGCCTGTGCCGCCCGCGCCATAGACCTGCGACAGGCCCGCAAGTTCAATCGGATCGCCGACCGGCGTGCCGGTGCCATGGGCCTCAATATAGCTGACGGTCTCCGCCGGGACATCGGCAATGGCGAGGGCTTCCGCCGCCGCCTCGGCCTGACCATCGACACTTGGCGCGAGATAGCCCGCTTTTTGCGCTCCGTCGTTGTTGATGGCGGAGCCGATCAACACCGCCTTGATATCATCACCATCTGCAAGCGCATCTTCCAGACGCCGGAGGACGACTAGGGCCGCACCGGAGCCGAACACCGTTCCCTCGCTGTCATTATCGAAGGGTCGGCAGATGCCATCCGGTGACTGGATTTCCCCTTCCGCGAACTTATAGCCATGACGGTGCGGCAGCTCGACGGTGACCCCGCCGGCAATGGCCATGTCGCATTCCATGGAAAGCAGGCTGGCGGCCGCCTGATGAACGGCCACAAGCGAGGTGGAGCAGGCCGTCTGGACCGCCACGGAGGGGCCCTGCAAATTCAGGATGTAGGACAGACGCGTTGTCAGGAAGTCCTTGTCATTGCCGGTATGGCGCAGCAGGAACAGGCCGATTTCCTCGACAAGGTCCGGATTACTAAGCAGGTTGTAGGGCAGATAGGCCTGCATGCCGGAGCCTGCGAAAACGCCGATGCGCCCGTCGAAATTCTCCGGCATATGACCGGCATCCTCGAAGGCTTCCCAGGCGCATTCAAGAAAATGGCGATGCTGCGGATCAAGGATGGATGCCTCACGCGGGGAAAAGCCGAAAAATCCGGCGTCGAAACATTCCATATCGGAGAGATAATTGGCGGCCCTTACATAGTTGGGATCGGCCAGATCCTTGGCGCTGACCCCGTTTTCCAGCATTTCCTCGGCGCTGAACCAGCGCGTGCCCATCCGCTCGTTCGCCAGCAAATTCCAGAACTGTGCGACGTTACGCGCCGACGGAAACCGCCCGGCCATACCAACAATGGCAATCTTTTCAGATGCCTGAATTCCCTCAACATTGTCTGTCATATTCTAGTTCATCCCCGTCGGATCTGACGGTTTTAATAAAATGACAGAATGCCATCCTGCCAAAATTCTTTCCTACTGTACAGATGTCCCTGTTCTTTGGGTCATCCGTGCCCGGCGCGCCGCCGCCCGCTGAGCGCCGCGCATCGCCGCTGTCGATTCTCCCTCCGCCTTGCCGCCGCCATCTAGATGCCGCGCTAGCGCCTGAATGGTCGAAAAGCGGAACATGTCGGTAATCGCCACTTCCTTGTCGAACAGCTCCTTCAGGCGCCGCTGTACCTGAACCACCAGCAGGGAATGACCGCCGAGATCGAAGAAGTTATCGGTCACCCCGACTTCACCGAGCCCGAGCGCCTCGCACCAGATTTTGGCAATGGCGGCTTCGGTGTCGCTCTGCGCGGCCTCCGTCGAGGCGCTGGCCTGCGCCTGCGGCTTGGGCAGGGCCTTGCGGTCGATCTTGCCGTTCGGCGTCTGCGGCATCACATCCAGCATGATCACCTGTGACGGTGTCATGAATTCCGGCAGCATGGTGCCAAGTTTCTTGCGAACCTCCTGCGGATCGATCCGTTTTCCGGGCGCAACCGTCGCAAAGGCAACCAGCCGTTTGTCGCTATCGCCGGTTTCAAACACGGTTACCGCCGCGTCCTTCACCTCATCGAGTGATCCAAGCTTGGCTTCAATCTCGCCAAGCTCGATCCGGTGGCCGCGCACCTTGACCTGATTATCCATCCGGCCATGGAATTCGAGGCGACCATCGGGCATATGCCGCACCAGATCGCCCGTCCGGTAGAACCGGCCTTCGCTTGTATCGAGGAAGCGCTGCGCCGTCAGTTCCTCACGGTTCCAATAGCCTTTCGCGACGCCGTCGCCACCAATCCAGAGTTCCCCCGCAACGCCACTTGGCAGCGCCTGCCCGTATTCATTGCGAACCGAATAGACCGTATTGGCCATTGCCTCCCCAAGCGGGATGGTCTCGCCAATCGTTTGAAGATTGGCAACCGAGGACCAGACGGCCGTTTCCGTCGTGCCATACATATTGAGCAACGTTCCCTTGAGGTGGGAGCGCAGGTTCCGGGCAAGATCCGGCGGGAACCCTTCGCCGCCGACCATCATGACATCCAGCTTGCCGAGCGCCGTCCGGCCGGCCTGTTCCGCCACCAGGAAGGACGCCATGGACGGCGTGCACTGGAAATGGGTGATGTCATGCTCGGCGATCTGCTCGGCGACGGAAGCCTGACGCGCCACGCCGCCTTCCGCCAACAGATTGTTTTTAAGCTCATTGATATAGGTGAGATGCTTCAGCACCAGATCCGTATCGACGCCGAAGTCGATCAGGCAGCCGATTTCATCAACCCCCATGCGGGCAATCTCCCGCACCAGTTCCTGACAGCTGTCCGGGGTGCCGAACAGACCGCTTGTCTGGTAATATCGCTCGAACGCATGATCGAGCAGGGCATCCGTCTCTTCTTCGGTGAGTTCCTGCTTTTCAAATACTTCCTGCGGCGTCAGGCCGGTTGCATCGGCTTTCTGCTTGAAGGTCGGCGAACTCCAGGACGCGCGGCGCAACAAATCGACCGAGCTTTTGAGATAGCCCTTCATCGGTTCGCGCACCGCTTCACGCACCTGCTCCTCATCCTCGCCGACGAAGGTATGCAGCATCAGCGTGACCTTGCCCGCGCCGGGATGCCCGGCCTCACGCCAGGCCATGCGGTAGGCACGGATTTTCTCGGCCACATCCTCGAACTTCTGACCGAGCAGATGGGTAAGCACATAACAGCCCTTTTCCGCCGCCGCCGCGAAGGTTTCCGGGTTCCCCGCCGCCGTCAGCCAGAGCGGAATGTCTCCGCGCACGGGTTGCTGCAGGGTCGATACCTCGATCTCCTCACCCTTGTGATTGGGGAAAGAGACACTCTCGCCCCGCCACAATTTTCGCAGCATGTCGATGCCATCCAGCATGACATCCTTTCGGTTGTCGAAATTATCCGGCTGCAGCACGAAGTCATTCGGCTGCCAGCCGCTGGCAATTGCGATACCGGCGCGCCCGCCTGAGATATTATCGACAAGCGCCCAGTCCTCCGCCACGCGGATGGGATGATGCAGCGGCAGAACGCAGGAACCCGCCCGGATATCGATATTCTTGGTCATGGAAGCGACCGCCGCGGAACTCACCGCCGGATTGGGGTAAAGGCCGCCAAAGGCATGAAAATGCCGCTCCGGCGTCCAGACCGCCTCAAATCCGTTCTCATCGGCGAATTTCGACCCCTGCAGCAGCAGACGATAGGCTTCGGGGCCGCTGCCCGCCACTTCGGAGGCAAAATAGAACAGGCTGAATCCCGGAACCGGGGTTGAGGAAACGCCATCCGTCTGCAGCACCACCGTATAGCCACGCGCCAGCGTCCAGAAAATTTCCAGAACCGAGATGTCGAAAGACACCGACGTAATCGCCAGCAGGCGCACCTCGCCATCATGCGGAACCGTCAGATCGGTCCCGGTGAAGAAGTTGACGATATTCTGATGGGTGAGCATAACCCCCTTCGGAATACCGGTCGAGCCGGAGGTATACATCAGATAGGCAAGATCGGAAGGATCGCCGTCGGGAAGGGCCGTCTCGCCACCTGTTGCGTCCGGATAAACAATCTTTTTCGGGTCCAGGCGGAATTTGAACTCCGTCTTCTGGCTGGCGACGATCAGCGGGGTCGTGCTGTCCTCAATCATGAAGGCAACCCGCTCCACCGGATAGGAGGGATCAAGCGGCAGATAGGCGGCGCCCGTCTTCAGGATGGCCAGCAGGGACACCACCAGATCGGTCGATCGTTCCAGGCAGAGCCCGACAACGCTTCCCCGCCCGGCACCGCGCTCAATGAGGGCCGCGGCGAGGGCATCCGTGCGCCGGTCAAGCTCGGCATATGTCAGTACATCGCCATCGGCTTTGAGGGCGGTCGCCTCTGGTGTCTTTCGGGCCTGCTCTCGGATGACCTCATGAATGCGTTTATCGCGCGGATAGGCAACACCCATATGATCCATGCCGATCTGCTCTTCGCCCGGATCGGTGAGCGGTAGCGTCTTGAGCGCCGCATCCCTGTTTGCCGTGAAGGCATTGATGAAAAAGGCGATGTCGCGCCCCATCGCCGTCAGCATATCCCGGGCATACAGCCCGGTGCGCGCGATCAGGCGCGGCGACGAACCGAAGGCAAGCACCAGATTGCGGTCCTGCAAAAGCTCCTGATCGCTGCCGTCTTTCGCCGTAACCGCCGTCGAAAGAGCGCGCAAGGCAAGGTCCCGCACCGCCAGATCCGGTATCCGGGCGATAAGATCGACAGTTCTCGGCCCTGCTTTCTCGCCTTCGGCCTTGATGTTCCGGTAGGCGTTAATCGTTGCGCGAACGCTGTCATCACCATTCACGGGCAGGGTGACAAGCTGGGTATCGGCGATCAGCGGATGCGCTGGTCCCGTAATATCCGTGCCGCAAGAGACCGTCTTCGCCCCCATGAGGAGGGAATGCCAGACCAGAAACGCCGCCGTCGCATCATCCGCGTCGATGGTCCCGCTGACGGGCACCGGCGCCGTGACGGCACCGGACGCCATATCCCGGTTAGACGGATAGGGTGATTGCGGCGGCATGGCCCCCGCGAGCGTCTCCTGCCAGTAAAGCTCGGCCCCCGCCGCGGCATTCAGAAGATCGTCGGAAATATCGGTAAGCGGCGGGATTGCCGTTCCGGCCTGAAGGCCAAGTGCATTGGGGTGCCGTGGCTCGCCTGCGAGACAGCGAAACGCCCCGAGGATGACATCATGATCCTGCGCAGCAATCCGGACAGTATCGTTATCAACGGAAACAACCTGCCCCGGCGCGGCACTGGCGGGCGCGTCCGCGATTTTTAGGGTTCCGACAAGGGATATTCCGCGGCCCGTCCATAGCTTTGCCGCGCCGAGCGGGTTGGTATAGGCCCCGAAATCCAGCGCGCGGACCAGCCGGTCCAGCTCTCGGGCCGGTTTCGTGAAATCGAGCGCGCCGAGCTTTTCAGGGCGCATGACCGCATCATAGCGGTTCCGCTCAGCTCCCTGCTCCTGCGGCTGAACAGTGTTGTTCTTAAGCTCCTGCACCAGTTCGGTGAAGGAAGCGAGCCCGGCCTCATAACATTTCGCGTTCAGGCTCATGGAGGTTTCATCTGCGGCCACGGGCACGGTACGGGATTTCAGGATCCGGCCGGCATCCGGCGTGTCCTTCATTTCATGCCAGGTAACGGCATGCTCCGTCTCCCCGTTCATCAGCGCCCAGGACGTGACATTGATCCCGCAATATCTCGGCAACGGTCCGTCGAAGAAGTTGATGGCGAATTTTGCAGGCTGAACCGGCAGGTGCTGCGGGAAGATGGTCAGGTTGACGATGCTGAAAAGATAATCGAAGGCAAGGCCGTTCAGCGTTTCATCATCCGGCGCATCGAAAAGCGGCAGTTTTTCCGCTTCTGCCCAGGCACGAACCCGCGGCTCATGGCTCAAAATACCGGTAATCTCACCGCCTGCGCGCCGGAACTCCTCGGCGCATTGAACAAGGAGGGTTCCCTCACCAACGAATAGCCCGTTCATCACAAACACATAGGTCCTTCAGCCATTATTGTTTTTCTTAAAATGTTCTGTTTTTACGCACCATAGAAATAACCTGTTTATTAACCCTTAATGAGGGGCAAAAATTTCTTTTGCAAAAGGACGTTAGTTGCTGCGTGGAATATCCGAGACATATTTCGGAATGTGATAGCCCTTCTGCACCGCGGGACGATCCGCAATCCGATGATACCAACTCTTTACGTTCGGATATTGTTCCAAATCAATTGTCTGCCACTCAAACCGGGAAATCCAGGGCCAGATTGCGATATCGGCAATGCTGTAGTCGCCGGCGACGAACGCCCGGTCCGAAAGGGCGGCATCCAGCACGCCGTAAAGCCGTTTCGCCTCGTTAAGGTATCTCTCCTCGGCATAGGGCGCCTTACCCTGATTGAAGCGCACGAAATGATGGACCTGGCCGCACATGGGGCCGAGACCGCCCATCTGCCACATCAGCCATTCCATCATCTGCCAGTAGGCTTTCTCTTCCGTCGGGACCAGCTTGCCGCCTGCCTTCTTCGACAGATACAGCATGATCGCGCCGGATTCCATCATCCGGATGCCTGTATCGGTATCGACAATCGCCGGAATCCGGCCGTTCGGCGAAATCTCTACAAATTCCGCAGATTTCTGGTCTCCCGCCGTAATATCGATGGGATGGACACGATAGTCGAGACCCAGCTCTTCCAGCAGGATCGAGACCTTGCGGCCGTTGGGTGTTCCCCAGGTATAGAATTCAATCATTGTTCCTCCTCTTGTATACGGTCAGGCTTTCGCCTTCTCGCCCTGCGCCCGCATGCCGGATAAACTCTGCTCCGGCGTCAGTGCCTCCGCATCCACGACCAGTTCGATCACCGCCGCCGTCCCGCAGGCCTGGGCCGCAGTAAAAACCTCCGCAAACTCATCCGTACTCTCCACACGCTCGCCAAAGGCCCCGTAGGCCCGGGCAAGCGCCGGAAAATCCGGATTTGAAAGCCCTGTCGCATGCACCCGCGACGGATATTCCCTCTCCTGATGCATACGGATAGTACCGAGCATGCCGTTATTCACAATGATGAAGATCACATTTGCATTAAACTGCATGGCCGTTGCCAGTTCCTGACCCAGCATCATGAAACAGCCATCGCCGTTAAAGCTGACAACCGTACGGTTCGGCTCCGTCAGCTTGGCGCTGATCGCCGCCGGAACGCTGTAGCCCATGGCGCCGCTGGTGGGCGCGAGCTGGGTGCGGTACTTCTTGTGCTGGAAGAAACGATGGGCCCAGACGGCATAATTGCCCGCCCCGGCGGTGATAATCGCATCCTCGGGCAGCGTCTCGTTCAGGTAAGCGACGATCTTTCCAAGGTTGACCGGACCCGGCACCTCCGTCGGCTTGATCCGCGCCAGATAGTCGGCGCGGGCGTTCATAACCCAGCCTTCGCGCGCCTTTACGCCCCCTGGCGCCATGGCGCGGGCCGCGGCGGCAAATTCGGGCATACGCGCATTGATCGCGATATCCGGAAGATAGACGCGGCCAAGCTCGGAAACACCCGGATGGACATGCACAAGCGTCATGGACGGGTTCGGAACGTCTACCAATGTATAACCCTGCGTCGTCATTTCGCCAAGGCGCGGCCCGACGACCATCAGCAAATCGCTCTCCTTTATCCGGGCGGCCAGCTTGGGATTGATGGCAATCCCCACATCCCCGGCATAGTTGGGATGACGGTTGTCGAAGCAGTCCTGCGAGCGGAGCGAGGCACCGACGGGAATGCCGTGGCTTTCGGCAAAGGCCTGTATGTCATCCACCGCGGCCTGGCTCCAGGTGGAACCGCCGACAATCATGAACGGGCGTTCCGCAACAGCAAGCTGCGCCTCCAGCGCCATCATGTCCGCCGCGGCGGGCGCAATGCTGTGCGCGATTGCCGGATGGGCGATATCGGCAATGTCCGCCATATCGGTCAGCATATCCTCGGGCAGCGCCAGCACAACCGGACCCGGACGGCCGGAAAGCGCGGTATGAAAGGCGCGGCTGACATATTCGGGAATCCGGCGCACGTCATCGATCTCGGCCACCCATTTGGCCATTTCACCGAACATCCGGCGATAGTCGATCTCCTGAAAGGCTTCACGGTCCAGCGCATCCCGCCCGACTTGACCGACGAACAGGATCATCGGCGTGCTGTCCTGAAACGCGGTATGCAGGCCGATGGACGCATTCGTCGCGCCGGGTCCCCGCGTCACCATGCAGATGCCGGGCCGCCCGGTCAGTTTGCCGTAAGCCTCCGCCATGTTGGAGGCCCCGCCTTCATGCCGTGTGTTGATCATACGGATGCTGTTTGCGTAGCTGTAAAGCCCGTCGATGACCGCAAGATAGCTCTCGCCGGGGACACAGAAAACCGTGTCCACTCCCTGTAACGCCAGCTGATCCGCCAGTATTTGTCCGCCTGCCCTGGTTTGAAGCGTTTCCGCCATTTTCTTCCCTTCGGATTATTGTCGTTGGATCATTATATGATCCCAATAAATCGCACAGGCAAGTTAATCGCAAGATATTACGATTGTTTTATGTCAGCAGGATTTCAGCTCTGCCGTTTCAACGTCCCCAATAGCGACAACAGCGCGAACATGATGGCGGCGGCGGTCACGATGCTGGGGCCGGAGGGTGTATCGAACTCAACAGAGCCCGATATCCCGCCCACGACGGCGATCAGGCCGAGGACGGCGGCCCAGATCGCCATGCTCTCGGGCGAGGTGACAAGCTGCCGCGCCGTCGCCGCCGGAATAATCAGCATCGAGGTGATCAGAAGGATACCGACAATGCGGATCGAGACCGCCACCACGATCGTCATCAGCAGCATGAGAAGGATGTTGGTCCAGACCGTATTCACCCCTTCCGCCCGCGCGAGGTCCTCATGCAATGTCATCAGGGTGAGGGACGACCAGTTGAGCGCGAGAAGGCCAAGCACCAGCGCGCCGCCACCATAAATCCAGTAAAGGTCCACCATCCGGACGGTCAGGATATCGCCGAACAGATAGCTGTAGAGATCGAAGCTGACATTGTTCAGGAAACTGAGCGCCACCATGCCAATGGACAGCGCCGCATGGGCAAGAATGCCGAGCAATGTATCCGTCGCCAGCACCCGCCGCTGCTGCAGCCAGACAAGCAACAGCGCAAAAACCGCACAGATAATGACTGTCGAGAGGTTTATGTTGAGGCCGTATAGCAGACCGAGCGCAATCCCGAGAAGTGCGCTATGGGCCAGCGAATCGCCGAAATAGGCCATCCGCCGCCAGACCACGAAACAGCCGAGCGGCCCGGCAATCAGCGCAACGCCGATCCCGGCGGCCAGCGCCCGCAGGATAAAATCATCCATCATCGCGCCGCCTTTTCTTCGTGAGAATGGTCATGATGATGGCCGGATGTTCCGTCATGGTGATGTGCATGATCATGGTCGTGGTCATGATCGTGGCTGTGGTTATAGACCGCCATCAGTCGCGCCATATCATTGCCGAACAGGCTGATAAATTCCGGGTCCCGCGTCACCATATGCGGCTCGCCGGAGCAGCAGATATGATGGAAGAGGCAGACAACCTCCCGCGTGCTCGACATCACGAGATGAAGATCGTGCGACACCATCAGGATACTGACATCCCTCTCGGCGTAGATCTTCTCGATCAGCTTGTAAAAGGCGAGCTGCCCGGTCACATCCAGATTCTGCGCCGGCTCGTCCAGCACCAGAAGGTCCGGATCATCCAGCAGCGCCCGCGCCAGCAAAACCCGCTGCAGCTCCCCGCCCGAGAGGACATGAAGCGGCTTGTCGAGAATATCCTCGATTGCTGTTTCCTCGGCGACGGTTGCCAGTTTTGCCTTGCCGGCTTTCTTGCGCAGGGTGAGGAACCGCCGCACCCGGATCGGGACCGTATGATCCGCCACCAGGCGCTGCGGCACATAGCCGATTTTCAGGCCGTCCCGGCGGAACACGTCCCCCTCTGAGGGAGCATAAAACCCCATCATGCATTTGAGCAGCATGGACTTGCCCGCGCCGTTCGGGCCGATAATGGTGATAAAATCCTTCTCGCCAATGCTGAGAGAGACATTCTCCAGGATGCTATTCCCGTCACGAAGGACGCTGACCCCGCGGGCCGAGAGCAACTCTCCCATCAGCTTAATGCGTCCTGCGGCAATCACCGCATTCGCCGGTGATCTCAAGCGTGACGTGATCGGCGACGAACTCGTTCCGCTGGCTGGTTTTTGAAATGATATCCGTAATATCGGGGTTGCAGCATTCCTTCGCCTCCCCGCAATCGGAGCAGATCAGGAAGTAGCATTCGCGATGCTTGAGCGGATGGCTGCAGCCGACAAAGGCGTTGAGGCTGCTGATCTTGTGGACAAGGCCGTTTTCCGTCAGAAATTCCAACGCACGATAAACCGTCGGCGGCTTGATCGCGGCAATCCGCTGATCCAGCCTGTCGAGAATATCATAGGCCTTGATCGGCCCGTGGCTCTGCCAGACCAGTTCCAGCACCTTGCGTCGCACGTCCGTGAAGCGTAAATCCCGCTCGGCGCAGATTTCCTCCGCCCGTTCCAGGGCATCGGCAATGCAGTCATTATGGGTCGTGCAATTATGCATTAAAAAAATTCCAAAAGGACAATTGACATGGTTATGTTATAATATAACATTGCGCCTCTTCGCAACCGGAAAGTCGAAAATATATCTCATGACCAGAATTTTTATAAGCCTGATGTTCGCCCTCCTGCTCACCGGGACCGCCTCCGCGGCCTCCGAAAGGGATGTCGTGGTGACGATCAAACCCCTGCATTCGCTGGTTCAGGGGGTGATGGGAGACACGGGAGAGGCAACCTTGCTGATCGAGGGGGCGCAGTCCCTTCACGGCTTTTCCCTTAAACCCTCTCAGGTGAAATATCTGCAGAAGGCCAGAATTGTCTTCTATGTCGATGAGACGATGGAGAGCTTCCTGAAAACCGCGCTCGACTCCCTGCCCGAGGGTGTTCACAAGGTGCCGTTCGCCCGCCTGCCGGGCATCGAGCTGCTGGAACGGCGCGAGGGTGGCGCATGGGATGAGCATGATCACGATCATGGACATAGCCACACTCATGAGCATGACGAAGAGCATAAGCACGCCCATGAAGATGAACACGACCATAAACATGGTGATACGCATAATCACGGAGAGGGGGCAGAGCACGGGCTGGAGGAAGACAATCTTCATATCTGGCTGGATCCGGAAATTGCACAGAAGATTGTTCTTGTCGTTGCGGAAGAACTTGCCGAACTATATCCCGAGAACCGGGGCATCTACATAGCCAATGCCGAAACGATGACAGCCCGGCTCGTAGAAATGGATGCGGAGCTTGCAGAAAAACTCGCACCGGTGCAGGATCAGCCCTATGTCGTGCTTCATGACGCCTATCCCTATTTCGAGCGACGCTATAATTTAATGGCGGTCGGCTCCCTGACGCTGGATCCCGAGGCGCCTGCGTCTGCGAAAAAGCTCAAAGACATCCGGGCGAAACTTAAGGAAACGAGCGCCCGCTGTATCTTTCGCGAACCGCAGTTCGATGACAGGCTGGTCCGCACAGCGGCCGAGGGATTGGATATAAAGTTCGGCACCCTCGATCCGCTCGGGGCGGATATCGAACCCGGGGAAGACCTTTATTTCAGCTTGCTGAACAGGTTGGCGAACAATGTCGCCGACTGCCTCGGCAAGTGACCGTCACCCCTTTTCCGCGCAGTTTATGCAGATGGTCGTATAGGGCAAGGCCTTCAGGCGGGCTTCGTTGATCTCTTCGCCGCAAGACGAGCAGGTCTGATATTCCCCGCTGGAAATGCGCTCAAGGGCGAAGCGGATCAGGGCGATTTCTCGGGTCACGCTTTCTTCGAGCCGTTCATCGACCTCGTCGCCTTCCCGTTCGACCGCCTGCTCGCTGAAAGAGGCGCTATGGCTCCCGCGAAGGCGTTGCTCAATGTCCTTTAACCGCTGTTCCCCCTCGGTCAGCATATCCCGCAGTTGTTTTTCGGCAGCATTCATATCCACGGATCATTCTCCTGCAAAAACTTTTGTCTCCCACAATACCCTGAAACATCATGATAGCATTGATATGGATCAAGACAAAATCACGCGCAAGGCAACGGAGATTTCGAATATCATGTCAGAATTCGGATAGTTTCCCGCGGAACCGGATGACAATATGCTCCGATAATAGAAGTCTGGTTGTGAATGAGGGTTAGGGATGTCGTTGCGAACCTGGGGAATGTTGATCGCCCTGTCGTTTCTTTGGGGCGGCACCTTTTTCTTTATCGAGCTGGCGCTTGTTGACTTCACGCCCTTCACGATTGTTTTTCTGCGGGTCTCCGTCGCCGCGCTGGCGCTGCTCGCCTATCTGCTGGTGACGGGAGAGGCAATCCCCCGCGACGCGGCGATCTGGGCGGCCTTTCTGGTCATGGGCCTGCTCAACAATATTATTCCCTTCAGCCTGATCACCTGGGGACAGACCCATATTACGGGGAGCGTCGCGTCGATCCTGAACGCCACGACGCCCCTGTTCGCGGCTATTCTTGCTCATTTCTTCACCCGTGACGAGAAACTCCGGCGGCATAAACTCTTTGGCATTCTGCTCGGCTATTGCGGTGTCTTCATCATGATGCAGCCAACGCTGGTGGATGGCTTCAGCCTTCAGAGCCTCGGCCAGATCGCCATTCTCGGGGCCGCGCTTTCCTATGGCTTTGCCGGTATCTGGGGCAAGCGGCTGGGGCGCAGCTCGGCGCTGGTTAATGCCTTCGGCATGCTTGCCTGCTCCAGCATCGTCATGCTCCCCGTCGTGCTGGTGCTGGAGGCACCGTTCAGCGCAACACCCTCCCTGATCAGCATCGGGGCGATGCTGTGCCTCGCGCTCGCCGGAACGGCACTCGCCTATATTCTTTATTTCCGGGTTCTGGTATTGGCAGGGGCAGTCAATCTGCTGCTGGTGACGTTCCTTATCCCGGTGACCGCCCTGATCCTCGGCGTCGGCGTCCTGGGGGAGACAGTCCATCCCTTCGCCCTGATCGGCACCGCCGTTATCTTTGCCGGGCTCGCCCTCATTGACGGACGCATCCTCGGGCTGCTTCGGAAAAGGCCGGGGCCGGGCCGGGAAATCCCCTAAAACGATACCGGTGGCCAGTTCGCCAGCCGATGCTCGCCTACCCCGTTGGTCAGCGAGCGGCTATGTATGGCCAGCCTTGATATCAGGTAGGACCGCGTTTCCCGCGGATCTATGACGGCGTGGCCGAGATAGGGCGCCGCAAGACTGTAAGGGGTGGTGTCCGATGACAGTTCCGCCGTCAGTTCCTCAAGCGATTTGCCGCTGCCGTCCTCCTTCCCCGTGAAGACAACGCTCGCGGCGATTTTCGGGTCCATAAAGCTGATCTCGGAGGAAAACCAGGCCGCCGTTTCATCCGCCTTGCCGCCGCCCATGTTGATATAGGCCTGGCCGAAACTCTTGCGAAGAACGAGGGCGATCTTGGGCACGGTCGCCTCCTCCACGGCCGCGAGGAAATTCATGATCCGGCCCGCCATGCCGCGCCGCTCCGCCTCCGTCCCGATCAGGAAGCCCGGCGTATCCGCCATAAAGACAAGCGGCACGTTGAAACTGTCGCACAGGACAATGAAATTCGTGATCTTGGAGCAGGAATCGGCATCCAGAGCTCCGCCCTTGTATCGCGGGTTTGTCGCAATGATGCCAACCGTCTGCCCTCCAAGTCGGGCAAGACCGGTGACCGCCGGGCGGGCAAAGCGTTCCTTCAACTCAAAAAAGCTGTCGGGATCGACAATGGCTTCGATCGCGCGGCGAATGTCATAAGTCTTCCGCCGTTCAATCGGCACCAGATCCGGCAGATCCGTCCCCCGGTCATCCGCCCCGGCCGGAACGGGAACAACCGGCGGCGCCATGCGGTTATGATCCGGCAGATAGGAGAGGAATTTCCGGATCGCGAGAAGGGCTTCCTCATCGCTGTCCACGATCTTGTCGATCAGGCCGGTAATCTTCCCATGCACATTCGTCCCGCCAAGCTCCTCCAGCGATCCCGTCTCCCCGATCGAGCCCGACGTGACGTTCGGGCTGGAGACCGCCAGAATGGCACCACGGCGCATGACCGTAAAATCGGACAGCACACAGGAGAACGCACCGCGGCCATAGGTCAGACCCAGCACCCCGGCCGCCGTCGGAACGACGCGGCGGCTGAAATAGCGGCCCGACTCGCCCCCGGCCCCGATCCCGGCGGCCCCCATGACATCGGGCAGCCGACCACCGCCGCATTCCATCAGATTGATGAGCGGATGACCGTTTTTCACGCACAGGTCTCGGATATGATTGTATTTTTTAAGCTGGACCCGGCCGGAAGAGGCGGCAACGGTCGAGAAATCCGCCGAATTGATCCCCATCATCCGCCCATCGACCGAGCCGAAACCGCACACGGCGGAATCAGCGGGCGTCCGGTCCCGCATGTCCGGGTTTATGCTGGTTGCGAAAAGCCCGAACTCCTCGAAGCTGCCGTCTTCGACCAGCGCCGTTATCCGCTCCCGGGCATTCAGGATCCCGCCCTCTTTACGCGCCGCGAGATGACGCGGAGAGCCCATGGCCTCGGCCTTGCTCTTGCGCTTTTCAAATTCGGACAGTTTTTCCTCGAAGCTCATGCGTTCCCTCTCTTTTTATCGTTTTTGTCAGACATCGCACTTAACAGGGATGGGCCAATTCAGGCCCAATTGCAAACAATAAATAAAGGATATCTGCACCTTAGCGTATCCGGTCAAAACTAAAGGTTGCGCTATCAGATGTGATTGATCTATTTAAAGAGGAACACTTATTGAGGGAACAGAATGAGATATTTTTCGATTATCTGGATATTTTTACTTGCAAGCTGCGCAAGCAATGACAAGCCGGTCGACATTTCCGATGTAGATCTGAACAACGCCTATGTCATTGGCTGGTATGTGACGTATAGCGACATCTGCCGGACCTATAATGGAAGCGGCGCGGACATTAAGGTCATCCATGCGATCAAAGAACGGTTCAAATGGTCTGACAGCTTCAAGAGGGGGTATGATTATAATCGGAACTATTTCGCTTATGACACCGTTACCGGTCTTAAACGTTGCGATGAGGCGAAAGCGGTTTTGAACGCGGTTTACAACGGGGAAACAAGTAAAGGGGCCGAATTACAATACTATCTTGATCTCGCGTGGGAGGGTCTTCTACCCGCACGGGAAGTTTTTCCGGTGAAAGTCAATGAGGTTGGCCGGGCCGGACATGTCAAATCCGCCTCTTTGATCGGTGGCAAGAAATGCGATGCGATCTTCCGCTATGATGAGAGCGGGCAGGGCGATTGGGAAGTAACTTGCACGGACGGCACCAAAGCGAAAGGCAAACTGCAAACACTCAGTTCCGGAAACGGGTCCAAAGGGACTGGTTTTGACAGTGAAGGCAACAAGATCGATTTCAGGATCACCCGGGATCGGCCCGGAACCTCGACATAAATTCTGACTAGGCCAGAAGCGCGACCAGCCCGGTCAGAACAAACGCCGCCACCGCGACAAGGCGGGCGATTTTAAGCGGAATATGCTTCATCAGCGCCGCGCCGAGCAGGACGACCGGGATATTCGCAAGCATCATCCCGAGTGTCGTGCCGAGGGTAACGGGCAGAATGGCCGTGAAATGCGCGCCCAGGAGGACCGTTGCGATCTGCGTTTTATCGCCGATTTCCGCGAGGAAGAACAGCAATGTCGACACCATAAAAGCGCCGTAGCCGTCATAGCGTGCTGTCGGTTCCTCATCCTTGTCCGGGATCAGCAACCAGAGCCCGACCACGATAAAGCTGCCAGCGATAAGCCATTGCCCCATTTCGCTCTCAAGAAACTGCCCGAGCCAGACCCCGGCTCCCGCAGAGACCGCATGATTGGCCAGGGTGGCGACAAGGATACCGGCGATGATGCTCCAGGGTTTGTTGAACCTTGCAATCAGGAACAGCGACAAAAGCTGGGTTTTATCCCCGATTTCGGCAAGGGCGACGGTGAAGGTAGAGGTGAGAAACGCTTCCATAATGACTTTCCAGCGGGACGAAAACCAAGAACAAACACCGGCCTCCCGCAGACGGGACCGTTGTTTGCCTTGGGTCTTGTCGGCGATGCGGCCAAACGCACCGCGACCCTGCCACAGGCCGTGAGGGCCCGAGTATGTTGACAGGGTCACTCATTGGAAGTTGAGCAGACTACTCCCCCATGACAGGGCGCACACTACAGATCAGAATGCGCCTTGTCCATGCGAATACGCACTCAAAAGACGCGCCGCACTCCTCAGAAAGGACGGTCGCCCACAATTGTTACCCGCTCCATCAGGCGATGCTCCGGGAAGAAATCTCCCACCGCGTAATGCTGGGTGCTGCGATTGTCCCAGAAGGCAATAGAGCCGGGTTCCCAGCGGAAGCGCACCTGATAATCCGGTATCGACGCTGTCCGATAGAGTTTGGTCAGCAGTTCCATGCTTTCCTGTCGGGTCTTGCCTGTGATGTTCGTGGTGAACGGGTTGTTCACATAGATCGCCTTGCGCCCCGAAACCGGATGGGTGCGAACGATGGGATGCTCCGACGGCGGATATTTCGCTTTCAGTTCCTTGACCAGCTCCTCGGTGCCCGGCTGGGCATACATTGCCTGACGGAACGGTTTCCAGTCATGCATGGCGGTCAGGCCCTCGATCTCTTCCTTGGTCTCGTCATCCAGATCTTCATAGGCGGCTTCCATATCCGCCCATAATGTATCGCCGCCGACCTTGGGGGAAATGATGCATCTCAGGATCGACCCGAGTGACGGATCCTTCCGCCAGGTCACATCGCTGTGCCATTCATCGGCAGTTACCTGAGATTTTGCCGTGCTTTCAATAACCATGATTTCGGGTGCGATATCCTGTGTCTTGAAGCCCTCTTTATGTTGGGTAAGGGGGTGAATCTCTAGCTCGCCAAACCGCCGGGCGAAGGCAAGATGCTGTTCGCGCGTGAGATTCTGGTTGCGAAAGAAGAGGACCTTGTGCCTGACGAGCGCATCGGAGAGCTGGTCGATCACTCCCTGATCCAGGGTTTCCCGCAGGTCCACGCCCGAGACAACCGCGCCCAGACGCACCGTCATCGGCTCAAAATGCAGTTTGTCCGCGACAATATTCAACATCACCATTTCCCTCTCCTTTTCTTCTTATGCATTAATCGATTCCAATTAATTGATATGGATTAATTGATTGTGATTAATTTGTCAAGGCGATAATATAGGGCAGATACAATTGTATTTCGGGAAGCAGCCTTTATGACAAACAGCAATAGCCTCGAACAGCTGATCGTTGAGCATCCGGACGTTCAGTCGCTTCCGCTTGAGGGAACAAAGCTCAGGATTGTCACTGCGGCGGAACGGCTGTTTGCGATCCACGGCATTGACGGGGTAACGCTTCAACAAATCCTGAAAGGCGCAGGCCAGCGTAACTCCTCCGCCATGCATTATCATTTTGGCTCCCGCGAGGCCCTGATCGAGGCCATCCTCATGTGGCGGGTCAGCAAGATCGACGCCCATCGCAACCGGATGATCGATGAATTGCTGGCGGAGGGGCGCGGCGATGACATCCGCGGCATTCTGGCAACCGCCGTCATTCCCTTCATTCGCCCGATCGAGGAATCATCGCAGCCGAGTTTCTACAACCGCTTCCTGCTGGAGGTGCATCGCAGCCCCTCCGTCAGCTTTGATGACATCATCGCCGGCAAGGCCGACCGGGGGATCAAACGGATGAACGAGTTGCTGCTCCGGCAGCTTGACCATATTCCCGCCGAATTGCGGATGACCAGGATTGCCACCATCCGGTCGATGATCATCTTCGCCGTCGCGGATATCGAGGCGGTGCGCTCGCGTAAAATAAAGGAAACCGGCGCGTTCAACTTCGACCGCGCGGTCGAGAACCTGATCGACATGGTCAGCGCCGCCTTCATCGCCCCCGTCTCCCCACAAACCCAAAACCGCCTGACCGACGGGGAGTAGAAATATCGTTTTCGCCGGAAACGATTTAAGGTAACGGGTCTGGTTTGCAAGCTGAAATGTGATTGCTATACTCCTTATACTCGCTTTTAGTTGCGCCAACATAAGGATTAGCAATGGGAACAAAGTCCCGCATTCTCGCATTCACTATACTTTTTCTCGCCTGTATAAATACCGGCATTCCGAAGAGTAAAACCGCGCAGGCTGCGAGCTCTGAAATACATTATTTTGATGACCCCGAAACGCTATCAACTTACTGTACCGAGGGTAATGCCAGAGCCTGTACCGTACTAGGCGCGAGATATCAGCAGGGGCGGAGCCTGCCCAAGAACCTGTCTTCGGCTACAGAATATTATGAAAAGGCCTGCAATCTGGGTTCACCAAAATCCTGTTTTGATTTTGCGGAACTCCAATTTAAACACAACAACCAGCGCGTTGAGGCAACAGCTATCTTTGAAAAGCTGTGCAATCAAACCGATATGATGATGGCCTGCCAATATGCGAGCTCTATTTATGAAAGAGGCGTTGACGATATTCCCGCAAATGCGGAAAAATCAAAGGCATATTGGGCGCACGGGAAGGAAGTTCGTTATCTTCCAATTAGCCTGAGCATGGATGAAACAATTGATCAAAAAATATCGAGGACTATCAACAATTGCGAACAGGATAAACTTTTAGCGGCATGTGATACGCTCGGTTCCATATACAAGGAGGGCGTAAAGCATATTAAAGCGGACCCCGAAAAATCAGAAGCTTACTTTATGAAGGCCTGTCGACAGAATTCTTTTCCTTCCTGTTTTAAGATAGATGAAGATAAAGCAGGTGGGCTCAAAAGAGTTGAGAAATTATGTGTGAACGAAAACAATGTTGCTGCATGTATCTTGGTTGCTTCGAAATACAAAAACGGGGCTGCGGGCGTGCCGGTAAGCCGGGCAAAAGCAAACGAATACTACGACAAAGCTTGCCTTCTCGGGCATGACAAGTCATGTCTTGAGGCTTTTAAGAAATAAATCGGGAGGACTTGTCATGTGGCCTAGCCAGAAGCTGCTTGATCTGTTTCAAGTCGAATTGCCAATCATCCAGGCGCCCATGGCCGGCGCTAATGGTTCTGCCTTGGCAATTGCGGTAAGCGAGACGGGCGGTCTTGGCTCCCTTCCTTGCGCCATGCTAAGTGAAGACCAGATCCGCGCCGAAGCGGGCATCATTCGGCAACAAACCGCAAAACCGTTCAGCATGAATTTTTTCTGCCATACCGCCGTAACCCCGACGCCGGAACAGGAGGCGAACTGGGCCTCCCGGCTCGCGCCATTCTACAAGGAGTTCGGGCTTGATCCTTCGGAAATCGCCCCGGCACCCGCGCGCCGTACCTTTGATGAGGGCATGTGTGAATTGGTTGAAGAGATCAAACCACAGGTGGCCAGCTTTCATTTCGGCCTGCCCGACCCCTCCCTGCTTGCGCGGGTCAAGGCGGCGGGCGTGCGCGTTATTTCCAGTGCCACGACAGCGGCCGAAGCACGCTGGTTGGAAACCAACGGCTGCGATGCGATTATTGCCCAAGGCTATGAGGCGGGCGGCCATCGCGGCATGTTCCTTAGCGGGGATATTACAGCGCAACCCGGCACCATGGCGCTGTTGCCGCAAGTCGTCGATGCCGTGAAAGTGCCGGTTATCGCCGCGGGCGGCATTGCAGATGGCCGGGGTATTGCCGCAGCCTTTGCGCTCGGCGCCGCTGGCGTGCAGATTGGCACCGCCTATCTTTTCACGCCGCAGGCCCTCATCACCGATATTCATCGCGCGGCCTTGCATCACGCCAAAGATAACGAGACGGTGCTGACGAACGTCTTTTCCGGAAAGCCTGCCCGCGGCATCATCAACCGCGCAACCCGCGAGGTTGGGCCGATTTCAGGTGACGCCCCTCCGTTTCCGACAGCAGGTGCCGCGCTTACCCCCCTCAAAGCAAAAGCGGAAGCGACTGGCTCGGGTGATTTTACCTCGCTCTGGTCCGGACAGGCGGCCTCCCTTGCCCGCGATATGGACGCCGGAGACCTCACCCGCACCTTCGCATCGGACGCCCTTCAGCGGATGAAGCAATTGGCAGGCACGTAGAGAAAGTTTGACATTCCAGTTAATTAGCGTATAAGCCCTGCATTGCCGAAGCGATACCAGATAGAGTGTCGCGTTGCAGAATTTCGCATGGCGCTAACTTCGATCCCCTTTGAGTGGGCTGTCGAAATCACCCCCGAAACAGCAATACAGACAAGACGATCGATGATTTCGATCGTTCGTTTTATGAATATTTCGAGGGCTCCTACGCTGCAACAGGCCTCATAAAGCTGGAAAGTAACTATAGTAATGACAAAATTTACAGACCTCGGTCTGAACCAATCCGTCCTTCGCGCTGTCGAAGAGAGCGGCTATGAAACCATGACTCCCATCCAGAAACAGGCGATTCCCGCCGTGATGGAGGGCAAAGACCTGATCGCAATTGCGCAGACGGGCACCGGTAAAACCGCCGCCTTCTCGCTTCCCCTGATCCAGAAACTTCTGACCGGAGAGGGCAAGCGCGCACCGAAAGGCGCCCGCGCCCTGATCCTTGCGCCAACGCGGGAGTTGGCGATACAGATTTCCGAGAATATCCAGGCCTATGCGAAATACCTGCATCTGAAAAGCACCCTGATCTATGGCGGGGCAGGTGCCAAGCCGCAGATTAAGGCAATGATCGCCGGTGTCGATATCCTGATTGCAACACCGGGCCGCCTGCTCGATCTTATGAACCAGCGCCATGTCAATCTCGGCAAGGTCGAATATCTGGTGCTTGATGAAGCGGACCGGATGCTCGATATGGGCTTTATCCGCGATATTCAGAAAATCATCGCGCAACTGCCAACGACTCGCCAGACCCTGCTTTTCTCGGCGACCATGCCGAAAAGCGTTGAAAAGCTAGCCAACAGCATTCTCACCCATCCGGTCCGGATAGAGGTTGCTCCGGCCGCGACAACCGCGGAAAAGGTGGCACAGCATGTCCTGATGGTGCCAAAGGGCCGCAAGCGCGAGCTGCTCGCCCATGTGTTGAAAGACGAGAACCTAAGCCGCGTGCTGATCTTCACCCGCACCAAGCATGGCGCGAACAAGGTGTCCCGCCAACTCGAGCAGCTGGGCATCTCCTCCGACGCAATTCACGGCAACAAGTCTCAGAACGCCCGTCAGAAGGCCCTCAATTCCTTCCGCAGCGGCGAGACCCGTGCTCTGGTGGCAACGGATGTGGCGGCGCGCGGGATCGATGTCGATGGCGTGACCCATGTGATCAACTTTGAGATCCCGAACGAACCCGAAAGCTATGTCCACCGGATCGGCCGCACAGCGCGCGCCGGCGCGGCGGGATCGTCCCTTTCCTTCTGCGATCATGAAGAACGGGCGTATTTGAAAGATATCGAGAAGAGCATCCGCCAGCCCGTCCCGGTATTGACGGATCACCCCTTTCATGCGGAAGGCATCGCGGGTGCCCCGGCCGGTGAGGAAAGCAAACCTGCGATGACCGGACGCAGGAGCCGTGGCGCCAGGAACGGTCGGCGCGCATCGGCTCCAGGGACAAGCAGCAATCAGAATACACCGCGTCGTGCCGGCGCGGGTGCCCCGGCCAATTCGCAGCGGAGCGGAGCGGGCAAGTCTCGTTCCCGAAATCGCCGCCCGCAGCGCACTGCCGCATAATCCATAAAGCACAGCGTCAAACAAGAAAGGCCCCGCCGCACAGGCAGGGCCTTTTTAAATTCTGGTGGAGCCAAACGGGATCGAACCGTCGACCTCTTGAATGCCATTCAAGTGTTCCATTATGAACCGTACACTACGAGCAATCATTAAACGGCTATTTACCGGGACTCCCCTTAACTCTAATCGAGCCGTTTACTATATAGAGTGCATATGATACCTTATTCCAAGGTCACTTATAGGTCACTCGATATGGTCACTCAGAGCAGATACAAGCTCACAAAGCGGTTAATCGACAGCTTCGCCTACTCGGGCGGGACAGATGTTCGATGGGATGAAACTATTCCCGGCTTTGGCGTTCGCATCTATCCGTCCGGTAAAAAGGCTTTCATTCTCAGATACAGGGCACAAGGCCGCAAGCGGCTATTAACCCTTGGCAGGTTCGGCGCTGATCTGACGCTTGAGCAAGCGCGCGACAAGGCCAAGTCACATCGTGTCAGTGTTCGCGACGGAAAAGACCCGCTGGAAGAAAGAAAGAAGTTCTCGCAAGGGAAAACTTTCAAGGAATTGAGCGACAAATATATCCGGGACCATGCCAAGCCCCACAAGAAAACATGGAAGACAGACGAGAGCAGGCTTGAACGCCATATCCCCGCGTCGTGGAGCAGTCGTATAGTCGCAACGATTAACCGCGACGATGTAAGCAGCCTTCATTCAAAGATAGGGACGACCGCGCCCTATGAGGCCAACCGGACGCTGGACCTTTTGCGCGTCGTATTTGAGAAGGCCCGAAGCTGGTATTTCATTGAAAGCACGGCAGAGAACCCTGCAGCGGGTATCAAGAAATTCCGGGAACACAAGCGCAAGCGGTTTGTGACACGGGAAGAATTACCCGAACTGGCGAAGGCTATTGATAAGGAACAGAGCATATATGTTCGCTCAGCTCTCTGGCTCTATCTGTTGACGGGCTTACGCAAAAACGAATTGTTGAAGGTAAAGCGGTCGGAGGTTGATTTTTCCCGGCAAATGCTACGCCTCCCTGATACGAAATCAGGAGACGAACAGGAAGTCACCTTGAGCGCCGCAGCAATGGCTATCATCAATGCGATACCGCCAGAGGAAAAGAACCCCTACCTGTTCCCCGGCAAAATCAAGGGCAAGCACATCGTCAATATCGACAAGGCTTGGCGGCGCGTCCGGGAGTCCGCAGAGATAGACGACCTGCATCTACATGACCTCCGGCGTTCAGTTGGAAGCTGGCTTACACAGACAGGCGTTGATCTGAATGTCATCAAGTCCGCCCTTCGCCATTCCAATATTTCAACCACGCTGATCTATGCCCGCCTGGGCGATGATCCGGCGCGAGCGGCAATGGAGGCGCACGGCGAAAACATTCTAGCGGTCGCTGGAAAGCACACAAAGTTAGTGGAGGGAAATCGTTGACGCAATTTTTTGAACCGCCGACAACTGATACTATGTCGCTTTTTCAGACTATCAGATTTTTGGCTTATGACGAGAAGCCTATAAAGTTAGACCACGCGATTGCGCTTGGATATTTTGCGTCCAACGATCCGCAAAAGGAATCGGCGGCAAAAAACACTATTTTCTTGGCCCTCAGCTTGGGGAAGCTGCCTGCTTTCGGTATTAAGACAGATAACATTGATAAAAACGGGCAGTTAACCCCGGAAGAAGATGCCAGAACCAGCAACATAGCGAATGCAGAAACACCGGAGGAAATTCCGGCTTGTTTTTGGTCCTTGCGCTGCATTGATTGGGGAGCGGGAAGGTGTTGGCAAACCTCTGTGCGTGAGGACTTAATTGATGAGCCATTGCCCAAAGTTACCAAGGCCCCGCCGCCTATCCCGTTGCGAGGATCGGCGGCAGCCACGAGTCAAAAAATAGAGATGCTAAAGGAAAACCTACCCGAGAGCCTAGCGAACGAAACCAGTATGCCGCCATGGCTAGACTATGAAAAAGCTGCTAGCGCACCCCCGCGAAAATCAAAGTCAAAGAATAAGGGTAAAGCGACGAGCGCCACACTCTTGCCAAGGGAAAAAATATTGCGCCAAACTGTTTATTCTCTTGGGGGGTATATAGGCATTACCCTGAAAACAGCCGATGTCTTTAAAGTGCTAGAGGCGCATAACGCAGACAAGTCGCCCCTGACTCATAGTGGCGGCGCAGGGCGAAGCAGCGCCATGCACCTGTACAGAAAGGAACTCCTTGAAAGGTTCGGGCGTAAAGCATCAAAACCAAGTCTCAGGGCAGAGGCGGCGGCAATACTGGACGCCGTAAAAAAGCAGTATCCAGACATTAATCATTCGAAGTGCGGCGCGATAGAAAACGGCCTGCGAGATGACTACAACAAAATTAAACCGGAAATTTTGGCGTGGTCGGAAGAATGAAAGCATAAATATGCGCATTTAATTGCCATAGAAATGGCATTTAATTGCCATTAAATTAAATCGAACGCTTCAATTTAATGTCGTTTAACCACATGAAATTAAATAATAAAATACGTTCATTGCTTCTTCCTACTATGGAGATAAACTTTGAACGCAGTACAAAACCACAAGCCAGATATAGGGCCAAGCGCCCCTGACGAGAGCGGCTCCGATTATTGGTATGCTCTTATAGGTGAGGACAGGGGAGCCGAGTTTGTCGGCCTTGATCCTCGCACCCTCCAAGCAAGACGACAAAGAGGCGGCGGGCCGAAATATGTCCGCATATCCTCCCGCTGCATCAAGTATCGAAGAATTGATTTAAAGGAATGGGCTGATGGCCTGCTCCGGCAATCAACTTCGGACACAGGCGAGGCCGCGTAATGAATACCCGGCTTCTCAATAAAAAAGCACCCGAGCAAGGTTTGGACAACGGCGCTCAAGGTGCTTTCTTTTCATCCATTTTACAGGACGGACACAACCATGATGTTACAGAATAAACTCCCCAATAGCAAGCCTTACCCGCACATCGCGGAAGGCGATCTAGCCAAGCGGCAGGCGTCGTTAATCGGCCACCGCTACCACGTTTCCCCTTCATATGCCCGAGTCGTTGCAAGGGAAGTTTTCGGAGGTGAAGCATGAGCCGTATGTCAGTGACCGCCATCAACAAGGAATATGACGCTCCCACTCCCTTCACTGTACGAGGCCAGACGGCTAAATGCCTGTTGGCGCTTGTCGAGGCCGGGGAGAAAGGGACCACAGCCCTTGAAACATCGTCCTGGGCTTTACGGTTTAGCGCCTATTGCTTCGACCTTCGCCACAATCATGGGCTCTCAATCCGCACGGATCGCGAACCGCATGATGCAGGCTGGCACGGTCGGCACGTTCTGGAAACACCGGTTGAGATTATCGAGATCAAACGACCGGAGGGAGGCGCAAATGGGTGAAGTCGTCAGAATGCCGCTCAAAGCGCCAACAGCAGCCTCTACGCTTGTTTTCTATTCATGGGAGGCAATTTTGCAAGACCTCCCGCCACGGAGTCGGAAAAAGGCCCTGATAACGGCTTACAGGGGTGGGCTGATACCTGCCGCGCTCGTTTCCTATCTCATGGACCTATGGGAGTTGGAGAGCATTTAATGAGTTTTTACCTAATGCACCGGGGCTGGATGGATAATCCAGCCTTCCGAAACGAACCCTACAACCGGCGCGACGCATTTTGCTGGCTGATAGAACATGCTGCATTCCGGGACGGCGTAACAGTACCGCTTCCAATGGGGGATATTACGCTGAACCGGGGGCAGCTAACCTACTCCACCAGATACCTCGCGCAAGCGTGGAGATGGACCGAACCGCGCGTCAGAAGGTGTTTAAAGTTGTTTCAAAGTCGATCCATGATTGAACTTGAAACCGACGCAGGGCAAACCGTCATAACCATTTGTAAATATGACGATTATCAGGACGCCAAGCGAGTTATCGACGCAGCAATCGACGCAGCAGCGACGCAGGACCGACGCAGCAGCGACGCAAATAAGAAAGAAGGAAAACCCTTAAAACCCTTAAATGATGATGTTAACGGGGCAGGCTACGCCTTTGCGGGTAAAATTATCCGGCTCAATCAAGCAGATTTCAACCGGTGGGAAGAAGCCTATCAATCTATCCCGGATTTAAAGGCAGAGCTTACAGCCCTTGATGATTATTTCCACACTCAGAATCCAAAGAACTGGTTCGCGGCGGTATCGGGCGCACTCAAGAAACGCAACAATCAATATCTCGACGGGAAAAAGCAACCAGCCCACAAGATGACGGATGCCGAATATAACCGTTTGCACAGCGACCTAGTGACCTCCAATCCGATGGGAGGCGCGCAATGACCAGAGACATTAGCGAACGGCTGGCGGATCAGGGTATCAGGCTCAAGGACTATGCGGCGGGCGAGCATGCCACACTCTGCCCGGAATGCAGCCACAACCGGAAAAAGAAAACCGATCCCTGCCTGAGTGTTAAGATTGACGGCGAAGGCGGAGCCACTTGGATCTGTCATCACTGCGATATGGTCGGCAATGTTCCCTGCATCGAGAAACCATCAAAATGGAAGCGGCCAGCCTTGCCGGAGAAACCCAAAAGGTCAGAGTCCATGTATGACTGGTTTAAGGGACGGGGTATATCGCGGGCAACTGTGGACGCGGCGGGATGCTTCGCCACAGAGGAATATTACGGGCCGGAAAAGAAAAGCTGCATTGCCTTTCCCTACCGCCTGGACGGCAAGCCGGTTAACGTGAAGTACCGGACGCGGGACAAGCAATTCAAGCAGACACAGGGAGCGCAGCGGACCCTTTACAACATCGACAATGTGACCGGAGACGAGATCGTTTTCGTTGAGGGTGAAATGGACGTTCTGGCTTTATGGGAAGCCGGAATAAAAAACGCGGTCAGCCTGCCGGATGGAGCGCCGAAGGAAGCCAAGTTCAGGGATGACGACAAGCGGTTTGAAGCCCTTCGTAACTGCCTGCCGAAACTGGAAGGCGTGAACAAGGTTATTATCGCGACGGATTCAGACGGACCGGGGGAAGCCTTGGCGGCAGAACTGGCGCAACGTTTCGGGAAAGACCGTTGTTGGCGGGTGGATTGGGCGGAGCTCAAAGACGCTAATGCCGCCTTGCAGGCATGGGGCGCGGAATCCGTGCGCAATACTGTCGAAGAAGCCGAGCCATGGCCGATTGACGGGGTTTACCGATTCGAGGATTTTGGAAACGCGGTTCTCGATATGTATCACGGTCGCGGGCCACAACCTGTCAGGATCGGCATAGAAGGGCTCGACGACTTTTACAGGGTAATGCCGGGCACCTTCCATATCGTGACGGGTATACCCAACCACGGGAAATCAAACTTCCTCGAGCAGATCACCATGACGCTGGCTGAAAAGCACGGCTGGAAATTCGGGATATTCTCCCCGGAACACAAGCCTGCGCAGTATGCCAGCCGCCTGCTTGAGAAGCATTTGAAGCAGCCGTTTTATGACGGGCCGAATCCGAGAATGACACCGGAGGAAATCACGTCAGGACTGGAATATGTGAACCGGCATTTCTATTACATCACGAGCAACGACCATACGCCTACGATTGACTGGATACTTGAGAAGGCGCGGCTCTCCTGCCTCAAGTACGGCATCAAGGGGCTTGTGATTGATCCATACAACGAGATCGAGGCCGGACGGGAGAAGAACCAGACGGAAACGGAGTTTGTCAGCCAGCTTATCTCGAAGATCAAGCGGTTCTGCCGGACGCATGATGTGACGGTCTGGGTTGTGGCGCATCCGGCGAAGATGCACAGGGACCTGAACGGCGACCAGCCCATGCCGGACCTTTACAGCATTTCAGGGTCCGCGCATTGGTTCAACAAGGCTGACATGGGTCTGATAGTCCACAGGAACTTTGAGGAAAAGACAACCGCCGTTGCAATCAACAAGGTGAAGGAACAGCCAGCATGGGGCGGCACAGGCAAGCTCACGTTCTGGTTTGACGGTGCACACAGGATTTACAAGCCATCCGGCGCATTTTGAGAGAGGACAGTATGAGCGTAAAGACGAAAGACAAGGTAGATGAAGACCTGCGAAAGCTTGTGGGGGATTTGAAAGAGGAATCGGAGAAAGATTTTACGCACATCGAGTTACGGCGGGACCGCGTTGACGAAATGCCGGAGCGGGCGCAGGAACGGCTGAGCAAGATATTTGACGACGAAATAGCCTCGCCGGTCATCAAGGACGCAAACGATGGCGCGGGCCTCGGCATTTTCTACAATGACGACGAAGAGTTGGGTTTACTGGCGCTTATATCAACGTTCGGCGTCACCTATGGTGATTTCACTGTGCAGCAATTAAATGGTCTATTGCTGGCGTCTGGAACGGCCAAGGACAACAAGGAAGAACTTGGAAAAAAGGCGTCGGCGGACATCAATATTGTAGCGGCGCTTGAGCCAAGGGATGCGGTCGAAAGTATGTTGGCTGTGCAGATGACGGCAACGCACCGGGCAATAATGAAAGCAGCCCAACAGCTCAACCACGCGGAAATGCTTGACCAAAGCAACAGCGCTGCAAACCGGATGACGAAACTCATGAATGTTTACACCCGGCAGGTTGAAACTCTCAACAAACACCGGGGCAAAGGCCAGCAGAAAATGACGGTCGAGCATGTTCACGTCAACGAAGGCGGGCAAGCAATTATCGGAACCGTCGAGGGAGGGGGCAGGGGTAATTCAAAAAAAGGAGGACAACCCCATGCAGCGTTGCGGAGCAAAGACTAGAACGGGCGAACCGTGCAAGACCTGGGCAATGAAAAACGGCAGGTGTCGGATGCATGGCGGGATGTCGCCCGGAGCGCCAAGGGGGCCGCGCAACGGGAACTATCGGCATGGCTTCTATACGAATGAGGCTATAGCTGAGCGGCGACAAATGTCGGCATTCATTCGAGACATGCGGGAGGCGCTAGATGGCACGTCCCACGAAGTATAGGCCGGAAATGCAGGATGAGATTATATCCCTGATGCGGGAAGGGGCGAGTATTCAAGAGGTATCGGCGGCGCTCGGTATATGTCGGTCTAGTCTGTATAATTGGAAGCGCCAATATCCAGAGTTTTTAGACACCATAAAAAGGGGAGAAACCTACTCACAGGCGTGGTGGGAACGGCAGGGGCGGCTAAACCTTTGGAATCCTCAATTCAACTATCGTCATTGGTTCCGGCAGATGTGCAACCGGTTTGGCTGGCGGAATAATATCCGAAGGCGTAACGGCGAACAGCATCGGTTTGCTTTAATCCACGACAGACCAATGACAGAGGATGAATGGCTTGTCAGATATTCAGGGCACAATGGTGGACCTTCGCTCTAATTCTGCTGGCTTTTCTTATTGCTCTCGTTCTGACCGACTCGCTGGCAAGTTGATAAATTCCTAATATACATTATGATATGAATGCGTTTTGGATACCGGAGGACTGTCATGCGGCTTTCAATTCCTTACAGTTTCTACTTGGTTCTTTTTACGGCGTTATGCTGGCTTCCAATTGCAGCGGCCCAATCTTCGACTGTATCGCTCGCCGATATGGTTGCGGCCTGCAAAGTGGATGCCCGACCGGCGACAGGTCAATTTGTATGTGATGACTCAGTTGGAGCAGCGGGTGACGCCATTGAATCAAAGTGCGTTACACTTCGAATGACAGGCAAAATTAATTGTGACGCTACCGGCCCGTACGCCGAAACCCTCACCAAATTTATGAGTATGTGCAAGTGGGCTGATGATCCTGTTTTCAAGGACAGGCTGGGCAATCCCATGAAGGGTAAGGGCGTTGAGTGCAACTAATCAAGCCCAACTGACCTTATAATAATCCGCGCCACCCTGCCCGTTTCCATATGCCGCAAGCCGGGATTTGGCTCCGATAGCGCCCTCATAAATCGCCGCGCCAGTTGCGGCCCTTTCTCGATAGTCTGGCTTATCTCTTCCAGCGCCTTCTCTAGTTGGCGGCTTCTTACATCCCGGCGCGCGCAATCCCGTGCCGCCCGTTCGATAACAGACAGCATTCTTTGAAGCTGGTCTTTATCCACCAGTTCTTCCGACCAGTTGCCGCCAAAGGAGACATTTCCGAGTTGCTTTTTCTTTTCTGTCATGAGAACAAAGAGAGAACATTTGCTGTCATTTTGCAAGACGGATTTTTATGCCATGACGCCCATGCGGTCCCTTTATGTTGATATGAATAGCTTTTTTGCGAGCATCGAGCAGCAGATTGATCCGGCACTCAGGGGCAGGCCCGTTGCGATAACGGCAATTGATAATGAATCAGGGGCTTGCGTTGCGGCAAGCTATGAGGCGAAGGCATATGGCATCAATACCGGCACCCGTATCTATGCCGCAAAAGAGCTTTGCCCCGGTATTATCTTCCGTCCCTCCCGGCATCGGCTGTATGTCCGGGTTAATCAGAAAATCGCCCGCGTCATTGATGAGATAGCGGAATTGGAGTTTGTCCGCTCCATTGATGAATTCCAGGTGGCGCTGGGTGGAAAGACATCGGAACTTGAGGCGGCGCTGGATCTGGCCCGCAACATCAAGGCCGCGATACGGGAAAGGGTCGGCTCGGAGCTTCGCAGTTCCGTTGGCATCGGTCCAAACCATTTGCTGGCAAAGATAGCGGGGAAGCTGGAGAAGCCGGACGGCCTTAAATGGCTCGCCCCTGAGAACATGCCGGACGCTATCAGGCATCTCACCCTTGATGATTTACCGGGCATTTCAAAGGGCATCAGGGGAAGGTTGTACGATGCCCGGATATACGACACGACGGCGCTCTACAGGCTGGATCCGCGCCATGCCCGGATGATTTGGCATTCGGTGGAGGGAGAGCGGTTTATAAGAGCCTTGCAGGGCATGGATATCCCGCTGATGCCAACCAAGCGGAATGGCTACGGGAACTCAAAGGTGCTGGCCCCGGTTCACCGTCCGCCGCACAAGGCAAAGATGGTCGGGCGCTGGCTGGTTGAGAAGGCATCGGAGCGGATGCGAAGGGATGGCTATTGTACCCGGCATTTTGACCTTTCACTGCGCATGACTGACGGCCCGCGCAATGCAGGCAAGAAGATAACGGCAACACGGGATACACGGTTCTTGCTCTCGATCTATGAGGGGCTATGGAGAGACATCCGCCGTCGCAGCAACGGGGATGTTTTGTCGATTACCGTTCACCTTGGGGACTTGATCCTGCTGACGGAGCGTAACGGCGACCTGTTTGCGCCCCTCTCGCCGGGAATGCCAAACGAGCCCGAAAAGCTCGCAACCGTTATTGACCATATCAACCGCCGTTTTGGGGAGCGAATGGTGAAGTATGGAGAGCATCAGGACCACCCGGGGTTCTTTGAGAAGGGTTAATGCGAGATTCTCGTAATTCCCTAAGAAAATAACGGCGTATCTCGGATCATGGCTTGTTGATTGCACCTCGGCAATTAAAGAGTTTTAGCCACCAGTAAGGTTTGTGCCGCCACCTCTCTTTCCCTTTGTGTCAACTTTTTTGAATTTACGCAACGCATACGGAGGAGAGCAGTCGATATCGCCAATTCTGAATTTTTTATGCTCATGCAGGCATATACTCGTATCTCCTCCCCATACAATGTTGCCGCTATTTGCATAATAGTAAAAATATCGGTTTGATGTTGATGGCGATAAGGTTTTGCATTTGCCTCGATTGATTACCCACCATCCCTCACTAATCCAATTTCCGTTGTTGAGATAAGATATTGCGATAGATACCTTTGGCTTGTTTGAATGATTGCAGAACTCCCAGTTTGTTCTAGAGGTCCCGTATATTTTTGGAGCTGGCTGCGCTTGAACATTTGTCTTTACCTCGTCATAAATCGCAATGGCGACTTCATGTCTCAAGTTATAAGAAATAACTGTGGCAAAGATGGAAACAGCAACCACTAAAAGGCGAAATATCAAGTTTCCAACAAACGCACCAACAGACGCCACAACCACGCCGCATATAATGACGCCAACAATATTGTCGGAGCCAAAAGTGATGGCACCAAAGCCCAGCCCAGCTATTAAGCCGATGAACCCTAACAAGCCTCCCAGTGGCGTCCCTTGTTCACTGCTTGCCATAATGCCTTCTCGCCAAAGTAAACTTCATATCAACTTCAGGTTTTATGTTCGGGCGGCTTTCTGGAAGAGTCAATAGCTATATTAATCGGGTATAGGATTTATCATATACCAGATAACTCAGTGTTTCTCAGTTGCGGTTTTCATTCCAGTTCGGCTGGTTTTGATATTTTTAAGAGAATAAGGCGAATTGTGGCCGACTTTATATGTTTTCATGAAGAGGGGTCATATAGCTTGTTAACGCGCCCAAAATCCTGTAAGATGTACCTGTTATGTTCCGCCTGTGAAGGTCGAACAACCGAAAGGCCCATTGATGGATATATTTACTTTACCGGAACAGGTGGCGCTCGATGCAACGGGCGTCCCCTTGGCCGGGGCAAAACTGGAATTCTACCGCGCAGGCACATCGACGCCGGAGGATACCTACACCACCGCCGCCCGAAGCGTTGCACACGCCAACCCGGTTGTTGCGGACAGCCAAGGCAGGTTTCCCGCAATCTATCTTGGCACTTCCTACAACTACAAAGCCATTCTCAAAACCTCTGCCGATGTTATCCGGGATACACAGGACAACATTCCGGGAGCAGCTTTTGATGGGGCGCTTATCAAGGCGGGCACGGTGGCAACCGCCGCGCTTGCTGCAAAAGCCGTCACCTTTGACAAGATGGCGGACCTAGCGCAGGGGAGCGTGATTGTTGGCGGGGCATCCAACAGGCCAGCAACCCTTGATATTTCGACGAACGGCAAATTTCTAAAAGGGAACGGCACCACGGGGGAAATGGTTACGCTCCCTTATCCACCGGAATTCAAGACAGGCTGCGTTGTCACTATCGGAACGGACACGGACCACGATCTTGATATTACGGCGGGGTATCTCCGGGATTCAACCAATTCAGTTAACATTACCGTTGCGGCTATGACAAAGCGCGGCGATGCGGCTTGGGCAGCAGGGACGGGCAACGGCATGATGCTGACCGGGACTATCGCAGGCGATACGAACTATGCCCTGTACGTGATTGCCAAGGCGGACGGGACGCAGGATTTCGGGCTGCATACGTCTCTCACGGACCCATCGGCAGACCTACCCGCAGATTATGTTTACTACCGCAAAATCAAGCAGGTGCGGACGGATTCAAGCGCGAACCTGTTGCAAGTCCCTGTGGAGGCTGGCGGCTATAACGAAATCACCTATCCAGATCAGACAATCACAGCGGCGGGCACCTTGTCGCTGGATCATGCGCTAGGGACGGCGGATGTTGAAATATACCTTTCCCTTGTCTGCCAGACCAACGAATACAATTACACGGCGGGCGATGTTGTTCCCATTCATAATTCAGTTGTTGGCGATAGCGGCACGAACGGCGGCACCAATATCAAGGTCACGTCCAGCAATCTTTCCCTGAAATACAACAACACGTCAACGACCTTTAGCATTCACAATTTCAGCACCGGCGCGGCTAACGCGGGACTGACAAACGCAAGCTGGAAACTCCGCATTAAGGTAAGGGCAGCAATCCAATGACACCGACCCCCTTTGTAGACAAAAACGGCAACTATCTCGGCATCTTCACAAGCCCGCCCATTGGTGGCGTGGCTGTCCCGGAAGCACCGGACGACGCGCGGCAGGTATGGACCGGCAAGGCATACGGTCCCGTCCCTGACAAGCCGCAGGAAGAGCAGGACTGGGAAGTGCTGGCCGATGCCGAAACGCAAGCTGAAATTCTGGTTGAGCTTTACAAGAACCTTGTGAAAGAGGGCGGAACTATCCAGCCGGACGCCATAGACACCACCGCCGCGGCGAAATTCGAGAAATTGAAAACAGCGGTTGATAGAAAGGAAGCCCGATGATTGAGGTTGAAATATCAGGCGAAACCGCGCCGGGAGTTAGGGTTATGGCGGATATTCCGGCGCATATGATTAGGGGCGATGCCAAGCCCTTTGTGAAGGCAACAACGGACCCTGTTAATGGGCGTTTCGGTTTTCGCTGCGAAGGACTTCCCGTTGGCGTGCAGTTTGTTGTTCCGAAGGAGTAGATACAGTGGAAAAAGCAACCTTTGACCGGCATATGCACTTACGCTTTACCCCGCAGCTCGCGGAGCGGGCGCAGCGATACGCAGCCGCGCAGGAAATGAGCCTTTCGGAGTTTATCCGGCAGGCCATTCGCGAACGCCTGGACAACACGGAGGCGGCATAATGGGGAAGTATGACAGACCCGGCATATTGCCAAAGTTCATCAAGCGCATTGTTGAGGCTGAGGATACGCCAGAGGGGGCAGTAAGCCGCATTACGAGTGCTTTGCCATATTGGTCGCTAGATGCCCTCAGACGCGGCGCAGAGGCCGACAAAGGCGAGTATCAGGATAAAGACTATCACACAAAGCTGGACCGCCTGATTGAACACACGGAAAAGCATAAATGCCAAGTATGAGGGACATTGCGGACGCGCCGTTTCACGACGCAATTAAGATTGTTCGAAGTCTTCCCCGTGAGCGTTGGAAGGAAGTCCGGGCTATCAACGAGTGGTCACTACAAGACGCGCTAAACACGCTTGCCATGGATTCAGAGGAATTTGAGCAGATATATTTCAATAATTTCCTGGCGTCATTGAATTACGAGAAAGAAGACATGCCCGGCCTTGAAAGGCCAGAGGATGAGAAAAGAGCCGTATTCCATAAACGCATTGATGATGCCATGCGTATCAGGGAAGTTTTAAATAGGATCGAGCAATGAATAGCCTAGTACCGTTTGCCAAGCCAACATTCTACAGCTCCGGCCAGAACGCCCTGAATTTGTCGGGCAGAAAGCCAGTCAGGACGCCAAGCGGCATAAAGTTTTACACGCCGCCCACCACGCGGAATGCGCTCAATCCGAACAATCTGCAACCTATCGGAAGCAACAACCTGACGGCGAGCCAGAATGCTTTGACGCGGGCCTTTTATGACCGGGATTTAGGGGGTCAGTCACCGGGAGACACACCCGGCACCGGCGGCGATCCTAATCAGGGCGCGGGCGAGTCTGTTCCTGCCGCGCAGATGTCAACGCAAGACTTGGCGGATGAAGTCGGCCAGCTCGATGCCATGAACGATGTTGTTAGCGTCGGCAAGAGTCTTGGCCTTAGCTTTGGACCGGTAGGATTGTTTGCAGGGCTTTACAGCGCAGGCAAAAACAAACTGGACAACAGGCCGGAACTTGAGCAACGCAACCGCGACCTTGCCTTGCAAGGACTGGCACCGGTCAGCCCAACGGAATTCAGCTTTGACCCGCAGATGTCAGATCAACAGATTGCGGACCAGAACAAGGAAATGCAGCGCAGCGTAACGGGCACAGATCAGGGCGAAGCGAGAAACGATCCCAATCCGGCCCCGTCAGGTGACCCCGGTGCAGGGCAGGGTGACACGGTAATCTGTTCAGAGCTTTACCGGCAAGGCATCATGCCGCGCCATATCTGGGAAGCAGACGAACGTTTCGGCGACACGCTCGATAAATCCACGCTAGAGGGCTACCACAGGTGGGCAGAGCCTTGGGTGAGGGTTATGCAGCGTTCACCCCTTGCAACACGCCTAACGTGGCTTGTGGCGCGGCCTTGGGCCTATTATATGGCTTTCAAGATGAAGGCGGTTAAGGAAGACAACGCAACGGGGCGGCTGTTGATGAAAATCGGACTTCCCTTGTGCCAGACTATAGGCAATCGGATTCAGCGACTTCAAACCTACCAATAGTGTATTTAAACTGGTTCTCTTTGTGTATCAGAAAGTCGTAGCTGTACCCCTCTTTCATTTTATCCTTGTAGGGCGAGGTAGAGCACATTACTGGCGCGAAATTGGTTTTGAACATTTCAGAAACAGTTTCGTGACTTAGCTGTGGCAAGTTCTCATAGCCAGCTGCAGAGGGGCTGATTTCATACCTTAAGTAAAAGGTTTTTGTGTCGTTTCTACCAGCCATATAGCGGATTTTCTCGCCTTCGCCGATAATGAGCGGGGTATCAAGCTGATGCCAGCGGAGGGCGGAGTCCGGGGCGGCGGTCGCACAGCCGGTCAACAGCAGGAAAAGCAGTAAAACTCTCATTGGGCGTCCTTTCTCGTAAGGCGGTAATAAACATACATAGCCGCTGTGCCGAGGTAAACTATGGCCCCAAGACCAAAGAACAGTAGCACCGCTTGCCAAGCGGTGTATTGCATGCAGAAAACTTAGGTTGTTTCAATTAATTTCTTATACTATCTTGGGTGATTGTTAGCTTGTTGGGGATTATGTATGAGGTGGTTTTTAATTATCGCATTGCTATTTCTGGTTAACTGCCAGGCCCCGCAAATTATGGCGCCAAAAGAGCAAATTCCGGCAAAAGAAGCTTATCAAAAACATGACTTTGCAACCATAAAAAAGATGGCGGAAAGCGGTGACCCTTGGGGGCAGTTCTATCTTGGTTCGATGTACGGTTCAGGTAACGGCGTTAGTAAAGATCTTTATAAGGCCGTCAAGTGGTGGAGTTTGGCCGCCAAACAAGGTAACGCTACTGCGCAATATAATCTTGGCGTTGCCAATGAATACGGAAAAGGCGCACCTCAAGACTTTCAAACTGCATATATGTATTACTATATAGCTGCTGAGAATGGCTCTCATCAATATGGAACGGCGCTCGACAGGGTGGCAAATAAATTGAGTAACATTGAGATAGCCGAGGCTAAAAAACTCGCCCATGAATGCCTCGATAATAAGAAACTCCTAAATTGCTAGACTGGGTCAAACCATTAACTATTAATCCGCCCGCCGACTGACCGGTACAGGAGCGGCGGGAATGGGCTCATAATCAAATTAGCATGGCCTTGATGCTTAAAGAAATGCTAGAAAGAAATCGCCAGCTTGAATCAGTTGGCCAGGAAGCGGCTGCAGAAGATTCCCTGTCTTTATGGAAACGCCTTAAACCTCTCCACCTATGTGCGGAACAGAATCATTGTTTAAATGGAACACAGACAGCCATAGCAGGTTTGCTGTCTGTGAATTGCCCCCAATATTCAAGCACTTCCTGAATCGCGTTTTTGCAGCTGGCCTCGTCAGAAAACGGGATATTTTCTATTGGTCCCTGTGCGTGAAAAGCTAGTATCAGTATCCAAGCATTAATATTTAACATTGATTATTTTCCATCCCCCCTTATACCACATTACCCATAATTGGCTATTACAGGGCACAAAAAAAAGGAGAGCCGAAGCCCTCCCCAAGTTGGAGAAATCTAACAGTTATGTGTAGTCATAGCCGTCTGGCAGGCATTTCACCAAAGGTACTCGTTGGTCTATCCCATACTCGGGCTCATAACCGGCGTGGCTGTATTGCTCCCTGTCGTGGCTGTCCTCAAGGTCGGTATCGCCGTCGATATGGTCAAGCATCGAGATAAGAACCTCTGAGAGGTCGCCAAGCGCCTCAGTAAGCCTTAGCGTGGCCTCTGCAGCGTCTTTGATTGTACCGGCGTTTTTATCGGCCCTAAGCGCGCACAGAGAGCGGTGAAGATTCCCGACCCTGCTTGAGGCCTGTTTGTCATAGCTTTCGATAAGTTTAGCCATATCACGCCAGCCTTTCTATATCGGCGAATACACTCAGAAGAACCTTTTGGTTAACCGAGCTTTTCCCCTGAAAACATCCATTGTTGAAGTTTTCCGGCATTTCCAGCCAACGGATTTTTTCACGTACACCGGCAAGGCTATCGGCGGGCGTATCTGCCAAGCCCTTTATTGCATCGTGTGCCGCGTCCATAGTGGCGCTTAGTTCTTCGTCAGTGTTACAAGCGGGATTATCCACCCAAGCGGAGCAGCGGGCATATTCCGCCACCATCTCAGCAATGGCCCGGTCATTGTTACCGGCAATGCTTGTCGATGGGATGAAAGGAACAGCGATAGCGGGAAGCATGGCCGCGCCCTTTAATGCAGAACGCCTATCGAATTTACGGGATTTCGAGTCTATATGTAACTCAGTCATAGCGTGAAACTCCTTTTCAGTTTCCGTTGTGATTAGGGCCGGGTTGGTGGTGAGACACCTTCTCGGCCTGCTTTATTGCAATAATTCACTTGCAATATGACAAAATTATACATAGTATGTTATCTATGTCAACACAGTATTATAATTTCATCACATCCCAGCAATGCCGAATGGCCCGCGCTGCATTGAATATCACCGTCCGAGATTTGGCAGAGGCAACCGGCCTGTCAGCGATGACAATCACAAGATTTGAAAACGGCAAGAACAAAGGAAGCCCCGATACGTTGCAAACAATTGCTGCTGCATTTCAGGGTCGGGGCATTGTTTTTATTCCAGCAGACGACGACCTTGGGCCGGGTGTGAGGCTCATTTTAGAAGATGGAGAGAAGGAAGCCATGCAGCCACAGACCTACGACCAAAAAACTGCCGAAATAATTTGCGATATTCTTAGTGACGGAACGCCGCTTTCGTCGGTCGCTCAAGACTCAACAATGCCAAGCCTATCAACAATCAATCGCTGGCGAAGGGAAAACAAATGGTTCCGCGAGGAAGTCATGAAATGGATGCGTCTGCGGGGCCGGGGGTAAGGATGGCGAATGTGTCAGTGATAAAATAGCAAAGGCCCCACCGAGGCGGGGCCTATATATTGACACTATACCGGATTGCAATCTCCTCTGCATAGCGGCCTCCTAGGAGGACTCATGCCCGATGCCGAAGCAGAGCGGGAACATTCGTAATATACTGATTGCTGCGTTAAATTACAATTAAATTATTATATACCCAGTGCATGTCTCACGCAGTTTTGAATTCTGGCAAGGTCGTCAGGCGTAATAATTCTTGTATCATATATACGTTTTCCGCTTGGTTCCTTACCTAAAAATGGCATGATTAAGCGCTGTAACGCAACGGTAACCACCAAATCTGCTTTAACCCACATTCTGGTCTCAATAAATGGTTCAGGAAGTGGTGTGCCAATGTCCAGCTCGCAATGGTAAGGCATAATTGGATCAGGTATCGAAGTACTCAACGGAACAACAGTGCATAAATCGGCTCTTTCTCTGAATCTCGGGGAAATTACAACCACTGGACGGCGCTTCACCATTTCTGGCGGAATAAAGGAGCGATTAAAATCGCAAATCACTATTGTTCCCTGAGCTGGGTGGATATGAAGCGCCATTAGCTCACCATTAATATAAGTATATTGTCTGTGCTCATTAAATCACACGTTTAACATTCTTTGTGGAAAAACTCATTAATTTTCCACAAGACAAACGCCCCGTACCCCGTTTAGGCTACTGCTTTTGAAAAAGCGGGGGAGAAATGCCGCCCAAAGACAGCCCCAATAAAATATTGAATACACTTTGTTGCGACTATGATCTGGGAGAGGGTTCTGTAAATATCTCGGAAAAATTCGGTAGGCAAAGCGTGTTGTTTCAGCTTGATGTAATTGAAGACTGGATCGCGGATTTGGAGTTTTATCGCGATACAGCCCTTGGCGGACCCTTTGATGATATCCTGGAAGAGATTTCAGAGCAGGATCAGGCGGAAGTTATTGACCTGGCATCTCGCAGGAAGGCGGAAAAAGAAGTAGATAATGAAGATTAAGGGGAGACGAATGGCTAGAAAGGTTAAACCAGCTTTGAGGGATGGTAACTGAGAGACATGAAAAAGTAAGAGCATTAATGGCAAATTCAAAAATTGTTACAGAGGCCAAAATCAGACGCGTAGTTAATGCCATGCAAAAGAGTGGCCTAACCATTTCCGAGTGTATCATTACATCTACGGAAGTTCGGCTTTTATTCGGTGAGAAGGGGTCGAAAAAAGAAACGATTATTTATGACGGGGCCGAGCCGTGGGACGAAGATGACGGGCTGGAACCATGGCCGACGCGATGAGGAGCCAGTTGAGATAGTATTATTTATTGCCGGAGACAAAAATTGAATGAACGACAGAAAGCACTTTGCACAATCAACCAATGTCCCAAAACCTCATTGGCCGCAGAATGTTCGGTCAATATCCGTCGAGGGGCTCGAAAATCTTGGCATTAGTGACAGCGGGGAGCTTTATTGGGATGGCAAGCGCCTAAAGGTCGAAAATAAAGTTACATTAAATCTTTGGCAAAATACTTTGGCTGCTATTACCGCCGGTTCTGCGCTGGTTGTTGCTGCTGTTAGCGTTATTGCCTATATATGCCCGCCTCAATAATGCCTCTCAAACCTCGCATTATTTCCGGTCAGGAAGCCGCCGAATATCTCGGTTATTCCGGACCCACCGATGCTTTCAAAAAGTTCTGCCGTGAAATCGGTGTTAAGCCAATCAGGCGAGGGCGGTACGACATCCAACAAATTGATGCTGCTCTGGACAGTTTACTCGGGCATGATAAGAGGGATGATGAATGGCACAAAAGATTAAATCGGCTTTGATGACCCGAGACTTTTGAAAGGCGGGTGCAGTGTGTGGGACTTTTTAAAGGATTTTCAAACGGGGATAGTCGGGATACTGGGTTTCGCGGGTGTAATATTGACGTTGTGGTGGAACGCAAGACTCCAGCGTAAAAGCCGAGAGCATGAAATTGAAATAGAACGGAAGGCGCTTCATATTGCGCTGCTCACTGAGCTGAACGTGGTTCATAAAATATTCTCGTACAATATACGAACACTGAGCGAGAACATGGAAAAAATGCGTATAGGGCAGAATTTGGGTGATCTTGCATATGGTTTTGATGAGCCCAGCCGAGTTTTCGACGCCAACATACACAAGATAGGCCTTCTTGGCCAAGAAGGAGCCGGAAAAGTTCTTTCAGCTTTTCTTCCGCTGGCAACAGTATCAAACCGATTGCTTTTATACGGCACACTTCACTCTAGTGGCCAGTCAGTTTTAATTGATCCGGCGCATATTCACTCTATTCATAATATGTACCAAGGGCACATTGGAAAGATTGAGGCGGCGACACGATGGTTATCCGAACATCAAGAATAAAATCTTGAGCTATTGCACCTATCGCACCAATTGCACGGGGTAATATCCATATAGAGATAAAGGCGTGAAATCTGCCCCGGCGGTCACTTATAGGTCACTTGTAAAGAGAAAGGGCCCAGCCGTTTCCAGCTAAGCCCTTGAAATTAATGGTGGAGCCAAACGGGATCGAACCGTCGACCTCTTGAATGCCATTCAAGCGCTCTCCCAACTGAGCTATGGCCCCATAGTGGCGGGTGTGCCCGCCGCGGGTTCGGAAACTATGCCGAAGCCCTTTCAGATTCAAGTCAAAAGTGATTTCGGGGTGAAATCAGCTTTCGTCGTCGGATTTCGGTTTGATCACCACGCCGGAAAGATCGTCATCATCATCTTCATCGTCGGGGAGATCGACTGTATCCGGATCGATGAGATCGTCGTCCGTATCCGTATCATCATCATCGTCATCAATCAGATCGTCTGCTTTCTTTTTCGCCGCCGCGGCCGCAGCCTTTTTCGCCGCTTCCGTTGGCCCCGCAGACCGCCGCGGTTTCAGCAACCGTTCTGGTGTATTTTCTTCGCCGCAGGCCGGACAGATAATCGGCGTTTTCTTCATATCGTAAAAAGGCTTTCCGCAAGCACTGCAACGATGCTTTTCGCCCCATTCCGGTTTTGCCATTGTCACCTCATCCTTGTGTTGACGCCAAATCGGCTAAATTGGCGCCCCAAAGCAATTTAAGAGAGGGTGAATTGCCAGAATAACCGGGCGCTGTCAAAAGTTTCTTTCATTTGGGCTCAGCTTTATGTGACATCGGTAAAAAACCTTGCTAAAACCCCGGTGCAGGAGTTTCCCTATTTTCAAGCCCGAAGGCATATCCGGCCGAAGATCCATGACCTCTCATTCCTCATCCCCGCTTCCACTGACGGCGCACGCCTCCGGGCCATTGACCGGCACCGTCACCGTGCCCGGCGACAAGTCGATTTCCCACCGCGCCCTTATTTTCGGCGCCCTCGCCGCCGGGACGACCTCGATTACCGGCCTGCTGGAGGGGGAGGATGTGCTGTGTACTGCCGCCGCCATGCGTCAGCTGGGTGCAACCGTCGTCAAGAATGAGGACGGCAGCTGGCAGGTTACCGGCAATGGCATCAGCGCCCTCGCCGAGCCGGAGCAGGTTCTTGACATGGGAAATTCGGGAACGGCGGCGCGGCTACTGATGGGGCTGGTGGCGGCCTGCCCGTTCACCACCTTCTTCGCCGGCGACGCCAGCCTGCACAAACGCCCCATGGGACGGGTCCGGCTGCCGCTGGAGGAGATGGGCGCCCTGATTACAAGCCGTTCGGGCGGGCGATTCCCTCTGGCCGTGACCGGGCGGGAGCTGATGTCGATCGACTATGAACTTCCCGTTGCCTCCGCCCAGGTGAAATCCGCAATCCTGCTGGCTGCGCTCGATACGCCGGGCCTCACCCGTGTGACCGAGCCCAAGCCGACCCGCGACCATACGGAGAATATGCTGCGGCATTTCGGCGCGACCGTGACCGTGACCGATCTCGATACCGGCGGGCGCGTCATCGAATATGAGGGGCAGCAGGAACTCACCGCCGCCGATATTACCGTGCCGGGCGATCCATCGTCGGCGGCATTTATGGTGGTTGCGGCGGCCATCCTGCCGGGATCGGATGTGACCATTACAAATGTTGGGCTCAATCCGCTCCGCGACGGGCTTTTCATAACGCTGAAGGAAATGGGCGCGGATATCAAGATTCTGAACAAGCGAGATCAGGCCGGAGAGCCTGTCGGCGATCTTCATGTCCGCGGCAGTGCGCTTCAGGGAATAACGGTTCCACCGGAGCGCGCGCCGACCATGATCGACGAGTTTCCCGTGCTGTTCGTCACCGCCACCTTCGCGACCGGCAAGACCGTCATGCGCGGTCTTGAGGAACTCCGGGTGAAGGAATCGGACCGGATCGCCAGCATGGCTGCCGGGCTGACCGCCTGCGGCGCAACGCTGGAGGAGTTCGAGGATGGCCTGATCATCGACGGCGACGGCGCCCCGCCGGAGGGTGGCGGGCGCATCGAAACCCATCTCGATCATCGCATCGCCATGTCTTTTCTGGTCATGGGGCTGGGTGCGAAAAATCCTGTCACCGTGGATGATGGCCGGGTGATGGAGACGAGCTTTCCCGGATTTGCCAATCTGCTGCGCCGTCTGGGCGGAGATATCCGCGAGGAAGACGCCTCATGATTATCGCGGTTGACGGTCCGGTCGCCGCCGGAAAAGGAACGCTGGCGCGGCGAATCGCTGATATATATAAGCTCGATTATCTGGATACTGGCGCGCTTTACCGCGCGGTTGGCCTCAAACTCCTGCAGGATAAGCAAGACCCGGCCGATACCGCCGCTGCGGTGACTGCCGCGCGCCATGTCGGTGAAATTGCCCTTGACGATCCCGCCCTTCGTGACGAGAAAACCGGCGAGGCGGCCTCGGTCGTTGCCGCGAATGAAGACGTCCGCGCCGAGCTCCTCCAGTATCAACGGAACTTCGCAAAACGGGAGAAAGGCGCGGTGTTGGACGGTCGGGATATCGGCACCGTCGTCTGTCCCGATGCCGATGTGAAGCTGTTCGTGACCGCCAGCGCCGAGATTCGCGCCCGCCGCCGGTTCGACGAACTGGCCGCCAAGGGCGTGGAGACAAGTTTCGAGGCTGTGCTGGAGGATTTGCAGGCACGGGATGCCCGCGATACCGGCCGGGGTGCGGCCCCGCTTAAAAAAGCCGACGATGCGCACTTGCTTGACACGTCAAAATTGGATATAGAGGCGGCTGTTAACGCGGCTTGCAAGATTATTGACGCCGCCTAGATAGTAAGGATGAACCGTTCCGACCACGCCGGAACAATGAAACATTGCGCTTCTCTCGCGTGCGTACCTTTTAACCGGAGAAGCTTGTGGCCATCAATCCGCCGATGAACCGGTTTGGCCTGATATCAGGATTGCTAGGAAATCAAATATGACAGATACATCTATTGCCGAAGAAGGCATGCCCGCAATTGAAGATTTTGCGTCGCTTCTCGACGAGTCCTATGGTGCCAGTGACAGCTTGGAAGGTACCGTTATCAAGGGAACCGTCATCAATATCGAAAATGATCTTGCGATCATCGATGTCGGACTGAAGTCCGAAGGCCGCATTCCGCTCAAGGAATTCGCCGCTCCTGGTCAGGATGCCGAACTGAATGTCGGCGATACCGTCGAGGTTTTTCTGGAGCGCATCGAAAACTCCGCCGGTGAAGCCGTCCTCTCCCGGGACAAGGCACGCCGCGAGGAAGCCTGGGAAAAACTCGAAGTGGCGTTCGACAAGAACGAGCGGGTCGAAGGCATTATCTTCGGCCGCGTTAAAGGTGGCTTCACGGTTGACCTTTCCGGTGCCGTCGCCTTCCTGCCCGGCAGCCAGGTGGACGTTCGCCCGGTTCGTGACATCGGCCCCTTACGCGGTATTCCGCAGCCCTTCCAGATCCTGAAAATGGATCGCCGCCGCGGTAACATCGTTGTTTCCCGCCGCGCCGTTCTGGAAGAAAGCCGCGCCGAAGCCCGTTCCGAGCTGATCGGCACGCTGGAAGAAGGCCAGACACTGGAAGGTGTGGTCAAGAACATCACCGATTACGGCGCCTTCGTCGATCTGGGTGGTGTCGATGGTCTGCTCCATGTCACCGATATCGCGTGGCGCCGGGTCAACCATCCGTCGGAAGCCCTGACCATTGGCGAAACCGTCAAGGTTCAGGTGATCCGCCTGAACAAGGATACGCAGCGCATCAGCCTCGGCATGAAACAGCTTGAGGAAGATCCGTGGGAAGCCCTGGAAGCCAAATATCCGGTCGGCGCGAAATTCACGGGCCGTGTCACCAACATCACCGACTACGGTGCCTTTGTTGAACTGGAAGCCGGTGTCGAAGGTCTTGTCCATGTCTCCGAAATGAGCTGGACCAAGAAGAACGTGCATCCGGGCAAGATCGTCTCCACCTCTCAGGAAGTGGAAGTCATGGTGCTTGAGGTCGATCAGGCGCGCCGCCGGATCAGCCTTGGCCTGAAGCAGTGCATGGATAATCCATGGGACAGCTTCGCCCAGACAACCCCTGTTGGCTCCGAGATTGAGGGCGTCGTCAAGAACATCACTGAGTTCGGTCTGTTCGTCGGCCTTGAAAACGATGTCGACGGCATGGTCCATATGTCGGATATCGACTGGACCCAGCCGGGCGAGCAAGCCATTCAGGAATATAAGAAGGGCGATACGGTCAAAGCCAAGGTTCTTGACATCGACGTCGAGAAGGAACGCGTCAGCCTCGGGATCAAGCAACTCAGCGATGATCCCTTTGCCGGTGCGGCAGAAATGAAGAAGGGCGCGGTTGTAACCTGCACAGTGTCCAAGATTCAGGACGCCGGACTGGATGTCGAAATCAGCGAAGGCGTTGTCGGCTTCATCCGCAAGGGTGAGTTGAGCCGCGATCGCGCCGAGCAGCGTCCGGACCGGTTCGCCGTCGGCGACAAGATCGACGCCAAGATCACAGCCATCGACAACAAGACCCGCAAGGTCACGCTGTCGATCAAGGCCCGTGAAGTGGCGGAAGAGAAGCAGGCTGTTGCACAGTATGGTTCTTCCGATGCCGGTGCGTCGCTTGGTGACATCCTCGGGGCGGCCATGCGCAAGGCCTCCGAAGAGGATGGCGGATCCGACGACAAGGCAGACGGGTAATCCGTTCATGTCCAACGTCGCTATCGGTCATATCTGTTTTCGTCGGGTGACTGAACATGCCTGCCGATAGCGAAGATTACAAAGTCAGGCGCCGTTTGAAGCGGCGCCTGACGCTTTGGCGCCTCCTTGCGATCGTTTTGCTGATCGTTGTCGGCGTCTGGATTTTCAATGCGATGACAGAGGACGACGTCACGGATCATGTGGCCCGCCTCGATATCACCGAAATCATTGTTGAGAATGACCGCCGGCAGGACGCCATCGACCGGGTTATCCGGGATGCCTCCGCCAAGGCGCTGATTGTCTATATCAACAGCCCCGGCGGCTCGACCTATGGCAGCGAACGGCTCTACAAGGCGCTTCGCCGGGTCGCCGAAACCAAACCGGTTGTCACCGTGATCGGTACCGTTGGCGCCTCGGGCGGCTATATGACGGCCCTTGCCGGGGACCGTATTTTCGCGGGCGAATCCTCCATCGTCGGCTCCATCGGCGTGATCGTGCAGCTGACCGAAATCTCCGAACTCATGAAAAAGGTTGGCGTCAGCGCGACGGCGATCACCTCTGGCGCGCTCAAAGGCGAGCCCTCCCCCTTCAAGCCGATCTCGGAAGCCGGGCGGGAGAATCTGCAGGAGATGGTCACCGCTACCTATGACTGGTTCGTCGGCCTTGTAACCGACCGGCGGCCGCTGGATGAAAATGAAGTCCGCAGCCTTGCCGACGGACGGATCGTCATCGGCCTGGTGGCGGTCAATAATGGCCTGATTGACGAGATTGGCGGCATCACGGAAGCGCAAACCTGGCTGGAATCGGTACAACAGATTCCGTCCAGCCTGCCCCTTCGCACCATCGATTATAGTGAGCCAAAACCTCTGATTGCGCGGCTTTTGGGGGAAATGATGGGGAAAAGCGTTTTATCAGAACGACTTACACTTGACGGACTGCTCTCCCTTTGGCAACCTGACGGATAGTTGGGAAAATGTCAGATTAAAGAGAAAATTTCAGGGGCGGGGAGTGTCGAATGATAAAATCTGAACTCATAACAATCATCGCGGAAAATAATCCCCATTTATACCAACGCGATGTGGAACGTATTGTTACCACGATTTTTGACGAAATATCCGATGCTCTCGCACGGGGCGACCGGGTCGAACTGCGCGGATTCGGAGCATTTTCCACCAAGGAGCGGGCGGCGCGCGTTGGCCGCAATCCCCGCACCGGGGAAGCCGTGCAGGTGGAAAAGAAATATGTGCCTTATTTCAAATGCGGAAAAGACCTGCGCGACAGACTCAACGCCGAGGGTTGATAAGGTTCGCCATTTTTCCGGAAAACCGTTAGTCTGGCAGAAACCCATGTCTGAACCAGTAGGCTATTCATGTTGAAATTTATTTTCTGGATTTTGTTCCTCGTCATCGCTCTTGCGGTTGCTGCCCTCAGTATAGCCAATCGGGAGACGGTGGTGTTTTCGCTTGATCCGCTTCCCTTCGCCTTTGACCTGCCGCTCTATGCCCTGTTGCTGGCCACGGGCTTCATCGGTCTGATCGTCGGGTCCGTCGTCACCTGGCTGCGCGGTCATTCTGTGCGTCACGAGAACCGGCTTCACAAACGCGAAGTGGAGGAGCTGAAAGGAAAGAACATGGCGCTGACCCGCGATCTTGAAGAAGCAAGAGCCCGCAACAGCAACGGCCCGGCGCCCGACGCCCTCACGCCGCCCATTGCCGACAAACACCAGATCGAACATCAGGCCGGCCATTAGGCCGGAAAAAGGTTTCCAGATGCGGATTATTGAAAACGCCGAAGTATCGGCCGCCCTCGCTTACCCTGCGCTGATCGACGCGCTTCGCAGGATGTTCACCGAAGGCTGTACCCAGCCACTCCGGCACCATCATTCCCTGGACCCGGAGAATGAGAAAAAGGGCACCCTGCTGATCATGCCCGCCTGGCAGTCGGGGAAATATCTCGGTCTTAAAACCGTGACGGTCATGCCGGAAAACGGCAGCCGCGGCCTGCCATCGGTTCAGGGCACCTATCTCTTGTTCGATACGGTGGACGGACGGGCCCTCGCTTTCATGAATGCGGGCGAGCTGACCACCCGCCGCACGGCCTCCGCCTCGGCGCTCGCGGCCTCCTTCCTCGCGCGGAAAGACTCAAGCCGGTTGCTGATGGTTGGCGCTGGTGCCATGGCGCCCTGCCTCGTACGCGCCCATGCCGCCGTCCGCCCGATACAGGAGGTGTCCGTCTGGAACCATCGCGCCGAAAAGGCGGAACGGCTCGCCGACGACCTCTCGAAGGAAGGATTTACGGCGCGCGCGGTGACCGACCTTAAGGCCGCCGCCGGAGACGCAGACATCATCTCCTGCGCCACCCTCTCCACCGAACCGCTGATCCATGGGGACTGGCTGAAACCCGGCGTCCATGTCGATCTTGTCGGCGCCTTCACCCCGACCATGCGCGAAACCGACGATGCTGCCATCCGGATTGCGAACGTCTTCGTCGATACCCGCGAAGGCGGCCTGAACGAGGCCGGCGATATCGTCCTTGCCATGAAGGCCGGCGCCTTTACGGAGCAGGACCTCAAGGCGGATTTGTATGACCTTTGCCGGGACCGGCACCCCGGCCGCACGAGCGACGAGGAAATCACGCTTTTCAAATCGACGGGCGCCGCGCTTGAGGATCTTGCCGCCGCAATCCTCGCCTATGAGGCAAACGAGCAGAAATAAGCGCAAAATCATGTCATTTTGCGCGTCTATCGCTTTTCATTTTGTCGAAAGCCTCTATTATCGCGGCAGTTTCCACCTATATCTCAGAAAACAGGATGTATGGACATGAGACAGACGCCCCAAAATGCCGTTTTTACTGCCATTGACACAACTGATCTGGAGGCGGCGATTGCCCTTGGCCGCGCCATCTCCCCGATTTCAGGCGGCCTCAAACTGGGGAAAGAGTTTTTCACCTCCCACGGTCCGCAAGGCGTGATGGCCGTTGCGGGAGAAACGACCCCGCTCTTTCTCGATCTCAAGTTCCACGATATTCCCAACACGGTCGCCGGTGGCGTGCGCGCCGCGGCGAAATTTATCAAGCCGACCATGCTGACCATTCATGCGAGCGGCGGCCCGGCCATGATCCGGGCGGCAGCCGATGCCTCCGCCGAGTTCGGGGACGAGCGCCCGCTGATCCTCGGTGTCACGGTACTGACCAGCATGGATGATGCGGATTTGAAAGCGGTTGGCGTGGAAAGTGCCGCCGAGGAACAGGTCCTGCGCCTTGCCGAGCTTGCGCAAAAGAACGGCGCCGACGGCGTGATCTGTTCCCCGCGCGAAATTCAGGCGCTTCGGAATGTCTGCGGCTCGGATTTCAAGCTGGTCGTCCCCGGCATCCGCCCGCTCGGCAGCGATCATGGCGATCAGAAGCGGGTGAAAACCCCGATCGAGGCAATGACCGACGGCGCGAGCTATCTGGTGATCGGCCGTCCCATCACCGGCGCACCCGATCCCGCTGCCGCCGTCAGCACGATTGTCGGGGAACTGGCCGCCTAGATGACTGTCGCCGCGAAAATATGCGGACTGACGGACGCCGCCTCCGTTGCCGCCGCCGTTGAGAATGGCGCGGCCTATGTCGGCTTTGTCTTCTACGGCCGAAGCCCGCGTAACGTGACGCCCGAAGAGGCGGCAACCCTCGCTGCCGCTGTTCCTGCCCATGTCGAGAAGGTCGGTTTGTTCGTTGATCCGGACGACGCCCTGATCCGGTCGGTGCTGGATGCCGTATCACTTGAATGGATACAGCTTCACGGATCGGAAACACCGGAACGGGTGGCCGAGATCAAACAGAAATTCAACCGCAAGGTAATGAAAGCCATTCCCGTCGCCGAAAAAGCGGATTTTAATGCGGTGACGGCCTATGAAAATGTCGCGGATATGTTGCTGTTCGATGCGAAAGCGCCTAAAACCATGGCCGATGCCTTGCCCGGTGGCAACGGGCTGGTTTTCGACTGGCAGATGATGCGCGGACTTACCATTTCGGTTCCATGGATGCTGGCTGGCGGCCTGACGGCGGAGAATGTGACGGAAGCGGTGACCATCAGCGGCGCAGAAATCGTCGATACCTCGTCCGGGGTCGAGTTCGAGCCAGGGCACAAAAACCCGGCGGCAATTGTGGCCTTCCTGACCGCGGTTAAGGCTGTTAAAACGAATTAGAAGAGACTATTGAGGCGAAAAGAACGATGTCGAAACTGAACAGCTATCGCACCGGGCCGGATGAAACCGGTCATTTCGGCATTTTCGGCGGGCAATTCGTCGCCGAGACGCTGATGCCGCTTATCCTGGAACTGGACAAGGCCTATGAGGCGTCGAAGGAAGATCCGGAATTCGCCAAAGAGCTCTCGGGCCTTTTGAAGAATTTCGTCGGCCGAGAATCCCCGCTCTATTTCGCCGAACGGCTGACCGAGCATTACGGCGGCGCGAAAATCTACTTAAAACGCGAAGACCTGAACCACACCGGCGCGCATAAGATCAACAACTGCATGGGGCAGATCCTGCTCGCCCGGCGTATGGGCAAGAAACGCATCATCGCGGAGACCGGCGCGGGCCAGCATGGCGTCGCCACCGCCACCGTCGCCGCGCGCTTCGGCCTGGACTGCGCGATCTATATGGGCGAGACGGATATCGAGCGGCAGAAACCCAACGTTTTCCGCATGAAACTGCTAGGGGCGGAGGTTGTCCCCGTCAAGTCCGGCGCGCGCACCCTGAAAGACGCGATGAATGAGGCCTTGCGCGACTGGGTCACGAATGTGGAGGATACTTTCTACATCATCGGCACGGTGGCCGGGCCGCACCCCTACCCCGAGCTTGTCCGCGATTTTCAATGCGTGATCGGGGATGAAACCCGCCGCCAGATCATGGCCGCAGAAGGACGCCTTCCCGATACCCTGCTTGCCTGCATCGGCGGCGGATCAAACGCCATGGGCCTGTTCCATCCGTTCCTCGATGATGAGAAAGTCGAGATTATCGGCGTCGAGGCCGCCGGTCACGGGATCGATACGGACAAGCACGCGGCATCACTTAAAGGCGGACGGCCGGGCGTCCTCCATGGCAACCGCACCTATCTGTTGCAGGATGACGACGGCCAGATACTGGAGGCGCATTCCATCTCCGCCGGTCTTGATTATCCCGGCATCGGGCCGGAGCATTCCTGGCTCAATGACGTGGGGCGGGTTAAATATGTCAACGCCACCGACGCCGAGGCATTGGAAGCCTTTCAGCTTTGCTGCAAGCTGGAGGGGATTATCCCGGCATTGGAGAGCGCCCATGCGCTTGCCTATCTTGAAAAGCTCGCGCCGGGCCTGCCGAAGGATCATCTCATCGTCGTCAACCTCTCCGGTCGCGGCGACAAGGACATTTTCACCGTTGCCGACGCGCTGGGAGTTGAGTTGTGAGCGAAACCCGTATTGACCGCCGTTTCAAGGCCCTGAAGGCCGAAGGGCGCGCCGCCTTTGTCACCTATGTCATGGCCGGTGATCCGAATTACGAGACTGCGCTGGAGATTGTTAAGGGCCTGCCCGCCGCCGGCGCCGATGTGATCGAGGTGGGGCTGCCCTTCACCGACCCGATGGCCGACGGCCCGGCAATCCAGAAGGCGGGGCTGCGGGCGCTTGCCTCCGGCACCACCCTCAAAAAGACCCTGAAGCTGATTTCCGAGTTCCGGACAAGCGATGACGAAACACCGGTCGTACTCATGGGCTATTACAACCCGATCTACAGCTATGGCGTCGATCAGTTCCTGATCGATGCGAAAGCCGCCGGGGTGGATGGCCTGATCGTTGTCGATCTCCCGTCCGAGGAAGACAAGGAACTCTGCCTTCCGGCCCGGGATGCGGGGCTCAACTTCATCCGCCTGGCGACGCCGACCACGGATGACAAACGCCTGCCGAAGGTGCTCGCCAATTCTTCCGGCTTCCTTTATTATGTTTCGATTGCCGGAACGACGGGCGCCGCGGCGCCAAGCCCCCGCGATGTGGCCAATGCCCTAACCCGCATCCGCAAGACAACGGATCTGCCGATTGCGGTGGGTTTCGGGCTCAGAACCGGGGAGCAGGCCGCAGAGATTGCCAAAATCGCCGAAGGGGCAGTGGTGGGCACCGCCCTTGTCGAGCAGGTCGCCCTTGGCAGTAACGATAAAGATGCGGTAGAACGGGTACTTGGCCTCGCCCGCGAGATTTCGGCGGGCATCCGTAGCGTAAAAAAGACGTAACAGGACAGGATTATGAACTGGTTGACGAACAAGGTCCTGCCGAAATTCCGGCAACTGACCACAAAACAGGACACACCCGACAATCTCTGGGTCAAATGCCCCGATTGCGGCCAGATGCTGTTCCATAACGACCTGCAAGCCAACCAGAATGTCTGCACCCATTGCGACTATCATATGCGCGTTTCCCCCCAGGAACGCTTCGACGCTCTCTTCGATGACGCCAAATATGACCTGATCGAGCTGCCGGAAGTCCCGGTGGACCCCCTCAAATTCCGAGATTCCAAACGTTATACGGAGCGCCTGAAGGATGCCCGGAACAAATCCGGCGATAGCGATGCGATGAAGGTCGCCCATGGCAAGATGGGGGGCAATCCCGCCGTCATCGCCGTGCAGAATTTCGATTTCATGGGCGGGTCCCTCGGCCTCGCGGTGGGAGAGGCCATCGTTTCGGCCTCCAAGCTCGCGATTTTGCAGAAGGCCCCGCTGATCCTGTTTTCCGCCGCCGGGGGCGCCCGCATGCAGGAAGGTATTCTCTCCCTCATGCAGATGCCGCGTACAACGGTCGCGATCCAGCGCCTGAAAGAGCATCGCCTGCCCTTTATCGTCGTTCTCACCGATCCGACAACGGGCGGCGTGACCGCGTCCTACGCGATGCTCGGTGATATCCAGATTGCCGAGCCCGGCGCGCTCATCTGCTTTGCCGGACCGCGGGTGATTGAAGAGACAATTCGCGAAACCCTGCCCGACGGGTTCCAGCGCGCGGAATTCCTGCTGGAACATGGCATGCTCGACATGGTGGTTCACCGCCGCGATCTTCGCGAAACCCTGACCCGCGTTGTCGACCTGCTCGCCAGCAAGCTGAAACTGCCGCCCGCGATCAAGGACGACAGTAAAAAGCCCGCGAAGAAGGCAGAGACAGGCAAAAACGCTGCCGTCAACGACAAATAGCCTGACCCCGCCATGACCGGGAACAACAGCGACCGGATTCTCGCCCGGATGATGGCCCTGCATCCGAAGGTCATCGACCTCACCCTCGACCGGATGCTGCCGCTGCTCGCAAAGCTCGATCATCCGGAGCGGCGCCTGCCCCCCGTCCTCCATGTAGCGGGCACCAACGGCAAGGGCTCCCTTCTCGCCTATCTTCGGGCCATGCTGGAGGCGGCGGGCTATCGCGTACATGTCTACACCTCCCCGCATCTGGTCCGGTTTGCCGAGCGTATCCGCCTCGCCGGGAAGATCATCGAGGAAGACGCTTTGAACGACCTTCTCCTCGACTGTGAAAAGGCGAATGGCGACACGCCCATCACCTATTTCGAAATTACGACCATCGCCGCTTTCAAGGCCTTTGCCGAGACGCCGGGCGATATTCTCCTGCTGGAAACAGGCCTGGGCGGACGCTATGACGCCACCAATGTGGTGGCACGCCCAGCGCTTACCGCAATTACGCCGATTTCCCATGATCATGCGGATTTTCTCGGCACCGACCTTGCCGGAATTGCCGGGGAAAAGGCCGGGATTATCAAGCCGGGTGTGCCGGTGGTTGTCGGCCCGCAAGATCCCGTTGCTCTTGACGTCCTTGAAAAAATCGCAGAAAAGCTGGGATCTCAGTCTTATATATATGACAGGGAATGGTCCTGCCGCCGGGTTGAAGACGGCTGGGAGTATCGGAACGCCACGGGCGTGCGTCTCTTCCCGGCGCCCGCACTTCACGGGCTGCATCAGGTTGAAAATGCGGCAACGGCGGTGGCCTGCCTCGACCATCTTGGTGTGTTTACCGTTTCCGATGCCGCCATTGCGGAGGGGCTGCAAACCGTCGAATGGCCCGCCCGGATGCAACGGCTAACAAAAGGGCCGATTGCCGACGCGCTGCCAGAACATACGGAAATCTGGCTCGACGGCGGCCATAACCCGGCGGCGGCGGAACAGATCGCCGCGAGCTTCGCCCGCTGGAACGAGCGGGACCCGAAACCCACATTCCTGATTGCCGGGATGCTCAATACCAAGGATCAGAAATCCTATTTCTCTCGGCTTAGTCCTATTATTGAAAAAGGGCATTGCATTGGCATTCCGGGGGAGACGGCGAGCACCTCGGCCGCCGATCTTGCCGCGCTTGCCCGGGCGGGCGGCGTGAACGCAACGGAAATGCCGTCCCTGATGGCCGCGGTGGAAGCGCTTCTGCCCGACCTCGCGGCAAGGCCCGGCCGGTTGCTGATCACCGGCAGTCTTTATCTCGCGGGGCAAATACTCCGGGATAACGGCTAAAAGCCATTACGGAACAAGGCGATAACCGCCCGGCTCCGTGATCAGGATTTTCGCGTCCGACGGTTCCGTCTCGATCTTCTGACGCAGCCGGTAGATATGGGTTTCCAGCGTGTGGGTCGTCACCCCGGCGTTATATCCCCAGACCTCATTGAGCAGGATATCGCGGGTCACCACCTTGTTACCAGCCCGGTAGAGATATTTGAGGATGGAGGTTTCCTTCTCGGTCAGGCGGACTTTCTGCCCCGTCTCTTTGTGCAGCATCAGCTTGCCTGCCGGACGAAAGCTGTAGGGACCGATGGTAAAAACCGCATCTTCGCTCTGTTCATGCTGGCGAAGCTGGGCGCGGATACGGGCCAGCAGCACGCCAATGCGGAACGGTTTCGCGACATAATCATTGGCCCCGGATTCAAGGCCGAGAATCTGGTCGCTGTCGCTGTCCTGGGCCGTCAGCATGATGATCGGCGCCTTGTTGCCGGATTTCCGGATCAGTTTGCAGGCTTCGCGCCCGTCCATGTCCGGCAGCCCGACATCCAAGAGGACAAGATCAAAATGACTGCTCTTGACTGCCTTCAACGCCTCGCTCGCGGTTTCCACCTGATGCGTCAGAAATTCCTCATGCAAATCAAGCTGTTCCGCCAATGTTTCCCGAAGGCTGCTGTCATCATCGACCAGAAGAATCTTTTTACCGCTCGTCATCCTGTCCCATCCCGGTTACTGTTTTCGGCCGCATGCTGACCTTACCCTGCCCTTTAAAAAATTGGTAGCATAAGGGGGTATTCAAGGGCAAGAACAGGCCGAAGCACCCCCTTTTCACGCGAATGTGAAGCCACTTGATCGCGCCGCCCGCAAAAGCGGTGCAGATTTCAGGGGCCGAAGAGAAAAACGCGCGCCAGAGGGTGGCTGTGATAATATAACATTTGCGGCCATCCACCCATGCCTGCTAATAATCGTGCATCATCGCTTTTAGTCCGCACCGGAAATCAGGCATATGAGCACTAACAAGAAGAATGAAACCGATCTCAAGCGGCTGCGGGCCGTTGACCGCGCCATTGCGGATTTGCGCCGGGGGTTGAGCATCATTGTCCGGGGGCCGGAGGAGGCATCTCTCGTTCTCGCGACCGAAATGGCGTTCGATGCGGAACTTGAAACCCTTGCCGAGCGGAGCGGCGCAACCCCGGTGCTGGCATTGACCGCGCATCGCGCCAATGTCCTGCATATCCAGCCGACCGGAGATGACGCCGTGCGCGTGGTGATCGAGGACTGGATGGATGCCCCGCTGATGCGGGCGCTGGCCGATGCCGTCCATGACCTGGACCAGCCGTTTCGCGGTCCCTTCACGCGCATCAAGGAAGGCCTGCCCGCCACGGTTCCGGCGGCCATCAAGCTCGCCAAGCTCGGCCGGTTGCTCCCCTCCGTGCTGGCGGCGCCGCTCGCCATCGAGAAAATTGACGAGACGCAGGCGCGGTATGACCTCTCCGTCGTCAGCCTTGATGATATTCTGGCCTTCGAAGAAGTCGCCGCGCTTCAGCTCAAACGTGTCGCCTCCGCCCGGGTGCCGCTACAGGCCGCGGAAAACTGCACCTTTCACGCCTTCCGCCCGGAGGATGGCGGGATCGAGCATCTGGCGATTGTCGTTGGCAGCCCGAGCCCGCGCGAGCCGGTACTGGCGCGGCTGCATTCGGAATGTTTTACCGGCGATCTTGTCGGGTCGCTCAAATGCGATTGCGGGGAACAGCTCCGCGGTGCGCTCAAGGCCATCGGCGAACAGGGCGGCGGCGTCCTGCTCTATCTCGCGCAGGAAGGCCGCGGCATCGGCCTGATCAACAAGCTTCGCGCCTACAAGCTGCAGGAGCAGGGCTTCGATACCATTGACGCCAACGAGCGGCTCGGCTTCGATGCGGATGAGCGGGTGTTTCAGCCCGCCGCCGAAATGCTCAAGCTTCTCGGCTTTCGGAAGATCCGGCTGATGACCAATAATCCGGAGAAGGTCGACGGCCTTGAGCGCCACGGGATTACCGTGTCGGAGCGGGTGTCGCACAAGTTCCCCTCCAACACCCATAACGAGCTGTATCTCGCCACCAAGAAAAAGCGAAGTGGGCATTATTTGTAAGGCCAAACACCCGCAGGCGGCAGTATTTGCCTGGTTTTCCTTATCCGGAACAGTGATTGCCCCCGAAATGACGGCATAAAACTGGCATGCTCCTTGCTGAATATTACGGGCAAGGAGAACTGAATGCTGACAAATGCCGTAACGAATAACCCTTACGCCTATCTCGACCGGGATCTGCCGAACAGCCCGGTTGCCCGATATGTGCCGGCGGAAAAGCTGGACAACGAGGGCAACAAGGTCGCCGATGAGGGCGGCTTTGGGCCGGATGGCTTCGGCTTTGATGATTTTCTCGACATCATCAATCCACTTCAGCATATTCCCGGCATCTCCTCGCTCTATCGGGAAATTACCGGCGATGAACTCAGCCCCGGTGCCCGCATGATCGGCGGCACCATCTTCGGCGGCGGCATCGGTCTTGCGGCCTCCTTTATCAACTCCGCCATTGAGGATGCCACCGGCCATGATATTGGCGCGCATATGCTGGCGCTTTTCTCCGATGAAGACGAAGCGGCCCCCGCCGAGATGATTGCGGTCGCCCCCGAAGAAGAGGCGGGCACGGTTCCGGCGAAAGCGACAGAGACAAACCCTGGCGTCATGGCGCCAATGGCGGTCCCGCCGGTTATGCAGGCACCGCTGCCCGAGCCCGAAGCGGTGAATGACGATCCGCAAACAATGACGACCCCGATCGGTCTGGAATGGAAGGGTGAGAAACCCGACCTTCTGCAGAATGTGGAAAAGGCCAAGGCCATGCAGACCCAGGAGCTGACGGAAGAACAGCTTCACGCGGTCTTTCAGAGTTTCCGCCTTGCCACGCCCCCGGAGAAAGCCGTAGCCGCGCCGGAAGCGAGCCATGCCTATCAGAAAACCTCTGCCGCCATGGAAAACAGCCGCGCCATTGCCGCGGGGTACCGGGACATGAACAACAACCCCTCCCCCTGATCTTGCAATCAAGGACATGACAGGCCCGTCCGGCTGAACTAGACTTGCCCGATGGATATCTATGTAACGCAGAAGGAGGGATCGCGCGGCCTCCTGACCTATAACAATCTGACCTTTGACTGTGCCCTTGGCAAAAGCGGGGTTACGCCTGCCAAGCGCGAAGGCGATCATGCGAGCCCGGAGGGACGTTTCGCCCTTCGAAAGCTTCTATATCGCGCCGACAAGGTCGCAAAACCCGAAACCATCCTGCCCGCGCAAGCGATCGACCGCAATGACGGCTGGTGCGATGACCCGGGCCATGAGGCCTATAACCGCCCTGTCCGCCTGCCCTTCGCGGCGCGCCATGAAACCCTCTGGCGGGAGGATGAGCTGTATGATCTTGTTGTCGTCCTCGGTCATAACGATGATCCCGTCGTCAAAGGCGCCGGAAGCTGCATTTTCATGCATGTCGCGCGGGGAGATTACGGCCCGACGGAAGGCTGTATTGCGCTTGAAAAAGCCGATCTGCTGAAACTGCTCGCGGCGATTGAGGGCGACACGGCAATCCACATCGCGACGTCCCAGGGTTAAGTGTCGCTGCGGCTTCCGAAAAGGGCGGTTCCCACCCGGACGGAGGTCGCCCCGAACTGAACCGCCGTTTCAAAATCCGCGCTCATCCCCATGCTGAGACGGTTTAGTCCGTTCCGCGCCGCGATTTTCGCCAGCAGGGCAAAATGCGGGGCCGGTTGCTCCTCCAGCGGCGGAATGCACATCAACCCGACAACATCGAGGCCAAGCCCGTCCCGGCATTCAGCGATAAACGCATCGGCATCTTCCGGAAAAACGCCGGCTTTCTGCGGCTCCTTCCCTGTGTTCACCTGAATATACACCGGCAGCGACCGATCCGCCGAGGCCATCTCTTTCGCGAGGATTCGCGCGAGTTTAGATCGATCGACCGTCTCAATAATATCAAAAAGCGCCACGGCGTCCTTTGCCTTGTTGGTCTGCA
>PAKP01000028.1 GCA_002706985.1 Sneathiella sp.
CATCCGCCTTGGCGCGGCCTTCATGGTTGTTCCGGGTTTTGGGGAGGCATTTATCCCGCCCCGCGTGCGTCTTGGCATTGCCCTGGCGGTAAGTTTGCTGGTCTTGCCTTTCGCGGCCGATCAGATTCCGGTGGAACCGGCGACACCGATCGAACTTCTCCTCCTCATGCTGGGTGAGATCGTGATTGGTCTGGTGATGGGTGGTGTGTTGCGATTGCTGCTGAGCAGTTTGCATGTCGCCGGGACGATCATAGCGCAGCAATCCGGACTTGCCGCAGCTCAGTTTTTCGACCCTGCGCAAATGACCCAGGGCGCCATTACCAGCACCTTCCTGACCCTGATGGGCCTGACGATGATTTTCGTGACCGACATGCATCATCTGTTTATCGAGGGTACGTTTGCGACCTATCGCCTGTTCCCTATCGGGCAGGTTCCTGATTTTGGCAATATAAGCATACTGATAACGGATTTTGTTCAATCATCCTTCAAGCTTGGTTTTCAGATGTCGGCGCCGTTTCTGGTCTTCGGCATTACCTTTTATATCGGGATCGGCTTGATTAACCGGCTAATGCCGCAGGTGCAGATATTTTTTGTCGCCATGCCTTTGCAGATTGTTCTTTCTTTTGCAATTCTGGCGATTACAATCGGCGCCAGTATGATGTGGTTTATCAATTATTACGAGGAAGCGCTGATGCGTTTTCTCGGGGAGTAGGGGCGGATGGCTGACGATTCAGATGATGCCCAAAAAACCGAAGAGCCGACCGCGAAAAAACTTGAAGATGCCTTCAAGAAAGGGCAGGTGCCCAAATCACAGGAGGTCGGCCATTGGTTCATGACAATCGGGATCACGCTGGTTGTTATGATTTTTATTGCCGGTCTTGGCAATGGCCTGACATACGATCTCCTGAAATTTATCGAACAACCGCATACAATTTCGACGGATCGCTTTCATCTTGGACAGGTTTTTGGTGATCTGGGCTGGGAAATTATCTGGGTCGTCGCGCCGGCCCTTGGGACGCTGATGCTTGCCGGGCTGATCGGTAACCTTGTGCAGCATCGGCCGGTTTTCTCGGCGGAGCGGATCAAGCCCAAGCTTGAAAAACTCTCGTTGTTGAAAGGGGCCAAGCGGCTGTTTTCCCTGAAATCGATCGTTGATTTCCTGAAGGGGATTTTCAAGATCACTTTTGTCGGCACCATCGCCATCCTTTTTGTTCTGCCGTCGATGGAACAGTTGCCTGTGGTTGTCTCCTATGATGTGCTGCAGGTTCTGAACCTCATTCAGGATCAGGCGCTGCTTCTGCTGGCGGGCGTTGTCGCGGTGATGAGCGTTATTGCCGGGCTCGACTTCATGTATCAGCGCTACAACCACTTCAAAGAGCTGCGGATGACGAAGCAGGAAGTCAAGGACGAGTATAAACAGACGGAAGGCGATCCGATGATCCGGGCCCGGCTTCGGGCTCTCCGGGCGGAGCGGTCGCGTCAGCGCATGATGCAATCGGTGCCGGAGGCTGACGTCGTGATCACCAACCCGACCCATTTTGCTGTGGCACTTCAATATAAGGCGGAAGAGGAACGGGCGCCGGTTGTGGTGGCCAAGGGCATGGACAATATCGCCGCCAAAATCCGTGAAATCGCCAACGAGAATGACATTCCCATCGTTGAGAATCCACCGCTCGCCCGCGCGCTGCACAAGGCCTGCGAGCTTGATGATGAAATTCCATATGAGCATTTCAAGGCCGTTGCCGAGATCATTGGCTATGTCATGCGGCTGAACAAGAAAAAGCTGAAGCACTAGGCGGGCCCGATGCAAAAACTGAACAGCAGGCGACGGCGCAACCCGAAATTTTCCCTGGGCATGGATGCCCGTCAGCTTGCCGCAGCCTTTTTCCTCCTCGCGGCCCTGATTGTTATATCCGCCCTGCTGGGGCAGGAACTGGGGCTTGTCAATATTGTCATCCTGAGCGCCATGGTCATTGCCGCCATGGGAATTGGCCTGTGGTACCTTATCTTTCATGGTTTGCGACAGGCGGCGAGCGGTAATCTCGAACTTCTTTCCGATATCATTTCCACCAGTCCGGAAGGGCGGCTGCTGACAACAAAAGACGGGCGCTTCGTATATGCAAATGATGCCTATTTTTCGCTTCTTGAACTCTCGCAAAAGGAGCAGCGGCAGACATTGGCAGATTATTTTGCGCCCGATGCTGAGGCAGGTGAAAAAATAGACAGGCTCCTGAAAACTGCGGTGTATGAGGGGACGACCGGTGGGCGGATCGACATTGAGACGAAAACCGGGCGCTGGCTTTCCATTCTTGCCCATACTATGGAGGTGATGCCGGATAATATTATCTGGTATATAACAGAAACGACGCGACAGCATCGGCTTGAAGAGGATGAGCGGATTGCCCGCGAGAAACTGTCCGAATATTTCAATAATGCGCCTGTCGGTTTCTATTCCCTGGATGGAGAGGGGAAAGTCCAGTTTGCCAATCGGATATTTGCTGACTGGCTGGGCTATCAGCAGGAAGAGCTGACAGACAGCCAGATTGCCTTTACGGATCTGGTCGCCAAAATCAATGAGAACCAGCTGGACCTGATGGAGATATTCTCTGCAACCGGCCCTCTATATGAAGGGGAACTGACTTTACGTCGCCGCGACGGCACATTGCTCCCCGTCCATGTCACCCAGACAATTGTTCGCGATGACGGAGGTACGGTGCTGGGATCAAGATCCGTGGTGCGGGAGTTGTTGCAGGAGCAGGAATGGCGCGAGCGCGTCGCGAACGCGGAGCTGCATTTTCGTCGCTTTTTTGAGGCGGCCCCCATCGGCATCCTGCTGCTCGACAGCGAGGGCATCGTCAAGGAGGTAAACCCTGCCTTCAGGGCGCTGACCGGTTCCGTGATCAACAAGGCCATCGGCGCCCATATCACAACGCTGGTGCAGGAAAGTGACCATGAGCTCATGCGCCAAAAGCTGGTGGAAGCAAGCGCGAGCGATATGGCCGCGCCTTCGATCGAGGTCAAGTTGCTGGGGACCACAGAGAGGGCGGCGAGCTTCTACATCAGTGCTATCGCCGGGGAGGACCCGGGCACAGGACGCCTGCTTGTCCATGTCATCGATACATCGGCGCAGCGAAACCTGGAAGTGCAGTTCGCGCAAAGTCAGAAAATGCAGGCCGTCGGCCAGCTCGCCGGCGGCATTGCCCATGACTTTAATAATCTCCTGACGGCGATGATCGGCTTTTGCGACCTGTTGTTGCTTCGTCATCAGGTCGGCGATCCGTCCTATTCCGACATCAACCAGATCAAGCAGAACGCGAACCGCGCCGCCGGTCTGGTGCGTCAGCTTTTGGCATTCTCGCGCCAGCAGACCTTGCGACCGGAAGTGACGGACCTGACGGATGTCCTGGCGGAACTGTCCAACCTGCTTCGGCGCCTGATCGGGGAGGCTATTCAGCTCAAAATCAATCACGCCCGCGACCTCTGGTTGGTCAAGGTCGACCGGGGGCAGTTCGAACAGGTGATTATCAATCTTGCGGTGAATGCGCGTGACGCGATGGCCGGAGATGGGTTGCTAACGTTCGAGACGGAGAATGTAACAGTCCGGCCGAACCAGAAGGAGTTTAACGAGCTCATCCCGCCGGGTGACTATAGCCTGGTGCGGGTGTCGGATACGGGAACCGGCATTCCGAAGGAAGTCATCGGAAAAATTTTCGATCCGTTCTTCACCACCAAAAAGGTCGGTGAAGGGACCGGCCTCGGCCTCAGTACGGTGTACGGCATCATCAAGCAGACGGGCGGCTTCATCTTTGCTGAAAATAACGAGGACGGCAAAGGAACGACCTTCAGCATCTATCTGCCGCGTCATGTGGAGGCGGCGAAATCTGCAGAGAATGGCGATGCGTTGCAACAGCCGGTTCATCGTGATCTGACAGGGAAGGGAACCATTCTGCTTGTGGAAGACGAGGACCCTGTCCGGCTTTTTGCGGCACGGGCGCTGGAGAATAAGGGTTATACCGTGCTGCAGGCGGACTGCGGTGAAATGGCGTTGGAAGTCGCTCATGACCATGAAGGCGAGATTGACCTTCTCATTACCGACGTGGTCATGCCGGTCATGGATGGTCCGACATTGGTTAAGAATATTCTGGGCGAGAAGCCGGATTTGAAGGTCGTCTTTATTTCCGGTTATGCCGAGGATGCATTCCGCAAGGACCTTGATTTTGATGTCAGCAAAATTGACTTCCTGCCGAAGCCTTTCTCCTTGAAGGAGATTGCGACGAAAGTAAAGGAAGTTCTCGTCCGGGATTGAGGTCGGAGGAACGGTTAGGCAGAGCAGAGTCCGATTGGATCTATGGTCCGGTTAGCCGCAATGAAAGTGCCGGCAGTTTGTGCAAGAGCGTTAATAGGATGATGCTGAAATTTCCTGCTCAAATATAAACGCCAAGAGGAATTGATGGGCCAGGGAGTTTTTCCCTAGCCCGAAGATGATCATTATTTATTTGTATTTTCCGGTGTTTTGTCGGTTTTTACTTCTTTCTTTGCGGCAAGAACGCTGTCCTGATCCAGACCAAGCTTTTTCAGGACTTTGTTGGCATTGGCGGTGGCGACTTCAAGGTCATCTCCACCTGAGGAACCGGATTTTATTCCATGGCCAATGACAATATACTTTGTGCCCGGCTTGTAACCATGTTTCTCCAGGAAATCAGGGCCGCCAGGAACAAACAGCCGCCATTCAGCGTTAGGGCCTGCCCTCATCTGAACAACCTGCATGGCACTGCCCGTTTTTGGATCTTTCTTCTCGGAATGTAGCGTTTGGGTAACGGCTGTATTGGGCGCGATGATGCATCGGTTTGTCAGCGTTGCCAATTCTTGCGCCTGATACTTGTCATAGGCTTCGTAATAAACACCGGCATCACATGAGATGAGTCTGATATTGGTTCCCTCCGGAATGCCATTCTGCAGCTCCTTGATCACTCTATCAGCAACGTCATCGCCGACGGTTTCACGGAGTTCTGCTAAGCTGTCGGCGTCGGCTCCAAGAAGCCCTTCGATAATCATCCGGGCCAGACTTTCTACTGAAAGATATGATTCAATATTGTCGGCAAAATCTCCCGCAGTTATGTAGGTGCCGTCCCAGCCGTTATCGTCATAATGTTTGGTGTCATCCGAGGGCTTGTCTACGGAGAGTATGGCTGTGGGCGCCTTTTTTGCATATATTCCCTCGTCGTCATAGGCTCCATGACCGTGAATGTCGAACCAGCCGGGAGGATCCGCTTTGTCATAGGGCTCAATCAGTTGGTCTGCCATAAAGCTGGCCCAGTATGAATCGTCATTCCAGGCGCCATATCGTCTGAAATCGCTTTCCCAGTTATGGAAGTTTACGACGAAACGTTTTGACTGGGTTATCAGGCTATTCTTGGGTTGAAACAGATTGACCATGGGACGCACATTAAAGCGCGAAGGATTTAGAAGGCGGGTTATCGGTAATTTAGGCATTATTATGCTCCGTTGAGTAAAATAGATTTTTATAAAATGAAGAGAGCAGGACGACTCTGATTACCGTCCCGCGATAAAAAAACCGAATAGTCAGAACTACTCTTTTTTTGCGTCATCAGAGGATTTCTTGCTCTGGATGGTCTCATAATCCAGGCCAAGTTTTTTGAGGATGATGTCAGCGGCGTCTGTAGCTTCCGTGAGGTCTTTAAGTTCATGTGCACCGACAACGATATACTCCGTCCCCTTCTTGTATCCTTGCTTTTCCAGGAACTCTGCTCCGCCGGGAACAAATAGGCGCCATTCGGCGTCTTTTTCATTGGGGGGAAGTCGGTTGCTATGTGTGAAAACTATATTCGCATCATCGTCATAATCGTAAATCAGCTTACAGACCATGTTACCATTCGTGCAGAGGATGCAGCGATCTAACCTGTCGGCAAGATCCTGGGCAAGGTACATTTTGTAATCTTTGCTATAGGCGCCCGCTTTGCAGGTCGTCAACTGGATGCTCACTCCTTTTTTGAGACCTTCTTTCAGATTTTCGAAAACTTTTTCGGCGGCTGTATCTCCAATATTTTCACGCAATCTCATATGTTCTTCAATGGGAAGGCCAATAAAGCCTTCTTCAAGCATGCGTGTCAGCCTGCGGTTGCCCATAAATCTTATATCGACATCATCTTTATTTTCGGAGGGTTTCATAAGGACCATGATGGCATACTCTTCATTTGGTCCGGCGCCGCTCAAATCTGTGCCTATGTTAAGATAGGGATTGCCATGGGCATGGACGGAGAACCAGCCATCCCGGTCAGGGTCTTCACTCGGAACGGTGAATGCTTTTGTATTAAAGCCGGCATCGGTTGCATGGCTTGCCGGTTCATAGACGTAATCATAAATGAGCTCGGCGTCAGCGTTATGAAAATTGATACCATAGAAACGATTGAGAGATGTAAATAATGACGTTTTTCCTTGACCGCTAGAGGAAATGGTGGAGAGGGCCTTAAGATTTAGGCGCGGTCCCCGATTATAAAAGCTATATCCAGCGGACATCAATCCTTTAAATAATTTTCCAGACATTCATTAAATCCTTTTAATAATTATTTTTATTGCTAAAGTTAAATATTATTTATATTTATATTTTCAAATAAATATGAAAAAAATTTATTTTATTAAAGCGCTAGTTTTTCTTTTTTTTAATATTTTCGAAGTATTTATTGTAAGTCCAGGGTATTTAATTCCGAAATTTCGAGAACTGGGGTTTTTGTTTTCCCAATTCGATCATTTATCGCTTTCAATGCCGGGGTCATCCGCAAAAGCGTGTCTGTCCGCAGTTAGATATGGGTCGAAACAGGACTGATTTTTTAACTGATAGGGAACGACACCGTCCTGAAACATATTACGAGAAGTGTGACAGGGAGTATTTGTGGAAGGCTTGGCGTTGAAATTCTGCTTTCGAGAAATGCTGTGATCTTCAGAAATTATGCAATCATAGATTGATTGGCTGCGTCTGACTGAAAATTTGGACATAGTCCTGACAGGCCGACATAGACTCTGCCGCGTACAGCGTTTGTATCAATCTCAAAAATATGGTCGCTTTAGAAACGGCAGCAGACTTATTTTGTGAACGGATTGACTGAGGCGGGTCCGAGATTCTTTAACGCATTGTTATGGCATTCGCGCCTGCGCAAAGTTTTATCTCAGAAGTTCGTCGCTATTTTCTCCCAGATTGGGGGCCGGACTGTCCGTATGTGACTTGACGCCTGTGACCCGAAAAGGGGTCCGGCAGGTTTGCAAGGACTTTTCTGATGGATGCTCATATTCTTCAAACATTTTAACAGACCGCAAATGTGCATCGTCAAATAGTTCCTCGATTTTGGCAACGGGGGCGCAGGGAATATCCAGTTTACGAAGATTTTCTAACCAGACGCTGGTTGTATGCCGGGGCATGGTTTCGCTGACAATTTCGTATAGCTTTCCTATGTTCTCACTTCTTGATATAGAATTCTGAACCCAGTCTGCGTTGGCAATCTCTTCTCTTCCGGCGAAAGTAAGGAATGCTTGCCAGTGTTTGCCGTTATAGGGCAGAACGGCGATATAGCCGTCCTTGGTTTTAAAGGGTCGGCGATGTGGGGAGAGAAGACGTTCATAGCCGGTTCCCCCAAGGGGTGGGTTGAAGCTCATCCCGGCCATCTGTTCGACCATCATAAAGGAAACTATGCTTTCGAACATCGGGGCTTCAATCATACAACCGCTGCCGGTTCGCTCTTTATAGGCAATGCCGCCGAGAATAGCTAAAGCCAGATGAAGGCCGCCTACCTTATCGCAAATGATTGTTGGCAAGAATCGGGGTTCACCTTTGTCGTTGGAATTAAGAGCGGCAATGCCGGAAGATGCTTGGATGATGTCGTCATAGGCCGGTTCATCGCAATTTGGCCCGTCACTGCCGTAACCGGCCGCTGTGCAATAGATGACATCCGAGTTGATCTTACTGAGAGTGGGATAGTCGATTTTCAGCTTGTTGGCCGCCGCCGGCCGCATGTTATGGACAACGACATCAGCGCTGGCCACGAGTTCATAAAATTCCTTTTTTCCTACGTCAGATTTCAGATCAAGAACCACTGACTTCTTGTTTCTATTCAGATTGAGAAAGCCGGCCCCCATTGTTGCGGATCTTCCGGGGCGAACCGAGCGGAATAGATCGCCTGCTGGCGGCTCAATCTTTATGACATCCGCGCCGAAATCTCCGATGATTTGAGTAGCATAGGGACCAAGTACAATTGCAGTTAAGTCAAGAACCTGTATTCCCTGAAGCAATTGATACATTAAATATTCTCCTCTTTTTCACCGAAGGGATGTGGGATTATTTGTTTCTCCGTATCCAGAAATCGCGCGCGGGAAATATGATATCACCTCATTAGGCTGGGCAGCCAGAGTGAGATTTGGGGATAGGCGATAATCAGGCCAATGACAACCACCTCGCAGGCGAGGAACCAGGTCAGACCCCGGAATATCGTTGTGAGCGGAACCGCATCGCCGACGACCCCTTTGACGACATAGGCGTTAAGTCCCACAGGGGGGGTCAAGAGGCCCACCTCAATCATTTTTACGACGATAACGCCAACCCAAATTAGATTGATATCCAGAACATCAAAAAGGGGTAGAAAGATCGGCAAAGTCAGTAGCATCAAGCCGATCGGATCGAGAAACATGCCGAGCAGAACATAAACGACCACCATTGCCAGAATGAGCATGATTGGGCCCAGATTTAATTCGGTGACGATTTCTGCAAGGTAGCCGGGTAGTCCTGCCATCGCGAGAAAACGCGTCAATAGAACGGCACCAATCGCAATAAAGAAAATCGATGATGTTGTCCGCAGGGCCTCCAGAACGCTGTTGCTGAAATTTTTCCAGTTCAATTGCGATTTGATAGCACCGATAATCATTGCCAGGGCGGCTCCGATCGCTCCGGCTTCGGTCGGTGTGGCAATGCCTGTGTATATGCTACCAATTACGCCGAGGATGAGCAGTGGTGTTGGCCATACTTCTTTCAGGGCATCAAGCTTTTGCTTGGTCGTGACTTCGATTTTGATTTTGGGCGCAAGGTGAGGGTTCGCAAGGCACCGTCCGACAATCATCAGAGTATATACTGCGGCTGTCAAAAGACCGGGAATGAAACCGGCCATTAACAAGGCGCCGATCGGTTGCTGGGTGAACCAGCCGTATATGACAAAGGCGATAGATGGGGGAATCAATGCTCCCAATGTGCCAGCTGCCGCTATGGTCCCGGTCGCGAGGGCTTTATCATATCCAAATTTCAGCATTTCCGGAATGGCAAGTCGGCCCATTGCGGCGGTCGTCGCAAGGCTCGATCCGGAAGCTGCAGCAAATCCTGCGGATGCGAAATTTGAGGCAACGGCGAGCCCGCCCGGCATTTTATTCAGCCAGAGTCGTGCAGCATTATATAAAGAGCCCGTCAGTCCCATGTGATAGGCAATTGCTCCCATGAAAAGAAACATTGGTACCGCTGAGAGCGACCAAGAGGCCGCGAAATCAAATGGCATGGATCCAAGAGTGCCAAACGCCGCATTAAATCCGCGCAGGATCCAGATGCCTGCAATGGAAACTGTCGCTAAGGCGATCGCGATGGGAACGCGCGCGGCAAGCAGCAGCAATAAAATGACAAGGGCACCAAAGCCGACAGTTAATCCGTCCATAATAACGTCTGATTCCTCCCCGATAGAATTTTATTGTTAGAGATCAATATCCAGATTGCCGTGATCAACGGCAGGAGCATCAGCTTCATCATGGGTGATCAGAAACCGAACTTCAGCAACGGTATGAATGATCAGATAAAGCAGCATCATGAAGCAGCCGACAGTGACAAACCATCTGGCTGGCCATATCTCCAAATCTACAAGCGCGGTCTCCCAGGATTCACGAATACTGGTCATATAAATAGCTTCTTCGGTGCTATAGAATACGAGGCACGCGACATAGATGACTGCGAGGATTCCGGCAAAAATGTTGAAGACAGCCAGCTTGCGTTTTGAAAGGCCCTGGGTAAAGAGTTCCACATTGATATGTTCCCGGTCTCGCGTCACCATCCCGAGAGGTAAAAACACAAGCGCGATCATGTAGTAACTGGAAACAGTCTCCAGTGTGGAAGGAATTGGTGAGTTTATCAGATACTTGCAGATTACATCCAGAGAGACCTGAATAACCATTGCCATCAACGCGAATCCGGCCAGAAATGCGGTGCAGATGTTTACTTTATCTATAAGTTGAACAAATTTGCTCATGCTGTCCTCCCCGCTTTGATTTCCGTCTATAATTCTGTTTTCCTAGAAAAAACCCCCTGCCGAGTATACTGAGTTGGCAGGGGGAGGGTAAAGTACGGGAGAATTAGTTTAGTTTTGAGAAGACTTCCGTCCAAAGAGCTTCCTCGTATTTGTCTTTGTCACCGCCGGTGGAGGCAACAATTCCGCGCCATTTTTCGACTTTCTCCATGAAAGTTGTGAGAAGGGCATCTGATGATTCGAGTCCGTCTTCCTTCGCGGCGTCTGCGGAGATCTTTACTTCACCTACCTGGAATTCCTTGACGGCGTCCAGCATTGCCTGATCCGGCTTGACAAGCTTGGCACCCATGTCCAACGCAGCCTGAATAGCGGCATCACCTTCTTCCTTATAGGCGAATACGATGTCGGCAACCGCTTTTGGTGCGTGCTTGATGATCGTTTGCTTTTCCTCCGCACTCAACTCATCCCATTTGTCCTGGTTCATGTCGAGAAATAGTGCTGAGAAATAGGCCCCTGTGGGCATATCGACAATTGTTTTAATTACGTCCTTAAGGTTGTAGGCATTGAGCCATGCGGCGGATCCGATTGTGCAATCCGCAACGCCGCGCTGTATGGCTTCATACATTTCAGCTGTTGTAATACTGACGGGTGTGCCGCCAAGATGGCTTGCAAGAGCGCCTTGCCGCGATGCGGCGCGGATTTTCTTGCCTTGTACATCCTCAAGGGAGGCAATCTCGGTACCGCACATCAGGTGGGAAATGCCGGTCGAGTAATAGCCCAAGGCTTTGATATTATGCGCTTCTCTCTCTGCTTCGCATTCCGCGCAGTCGATTAGCTGGAACTCGTTCACGGCGCCCGCAAATACCAGTGGGTCATCGTTCAGTGTCAGCAGGTTTGAAACAGCAACGGAAGCCGGTAGATCCTTCTTGATGTATACATCAATGATCAGGGAACTATCTACAGACCCTGTTTCAACGATTTTCAAAGCTTCTTTAACGCCACCAACGGCGCCACCCGGAAACAACTGCCAGGTAATTGATCCTCCGGTATCTTGTTCGGTCCTGTCGAAATAGGGCTGTAATCCCATTTTATGAACGATGTGTTCCGCTGGAATGAAGCTGCCATAGGTCAGTTTCGTTTCGGCATGGGCGAGGCTTATGCCGATGCCCATCGCACAAAATGCAGCTGTGGTAGAAATAAGTGATTTTTTCAAAACGTCCTCCCAAGTCATTTTTAGATACAATAATGTCAGTATGTGACATATTATGTTGCAATGTTTATAAATAAGTTTATTTATATGTCAAACAAAATCATATATAGTCATAAAAATTGTGTATATCGACGCAGGGGAAATGCGCCCAATGAATAAAAGTGAAAAAATAATTCCGGGCTCAGAGGGGCTTCATTTCGTGAAGTCTGTTGAGAAAGCCTTTGCTGTGCTGGAGTCTTTTAACGATGGCAGCCGGGAGCTAAGCCTTGCGGATATCATTGAGAAAACAGGGCTGGACAAAAATGCCGTCAGACGTTTTACGCATACATTGCAAGTGCTTGGGTATCTGGGGAAGGATCAGTCTACGCGACGCTACATGTTGACCCGCCGCTCACTTATCGGCGCGAATAGCTTTCTGATGGGCGATCCACTGATTACCAAGGCGCTGCCCCATATTGTGGAACTTAGGCGCCAATTTGATCTGAGAGTCGGCTGCGGTTGCATTGAGGGTAGGGAAGTCATGTATCTGATTCCGCTGCAGAGTCTGACCAGCGCCTTGAATACAGGACACCCGGGTTTCAAGTTAAATGTATATGCAACCGCTACTGGAAGGGCAATCCTAGCCAATTGGGAACCGGAGGAGGCAAGAGCTCTTATAGAATCGTGTGACAGACAGAAAATAACCTCGATGACGCTGACGGATACAGACGACATCATGCTGGAAATCGATAAAGCGAGAGAACAGGGATACTGTATTTCAGCTCAGGAGTCCGGTCTTGGTAACGTTAATATTGCGGTACCGATATTTAATAATCGGGGCCAGGCGATTGCCGCCGTTGCCGCGATCGGGTCGACAAGTAACTGGACAGTTGAAGAACTCGAAAAGCAGGTGGCGCCGGTTATCCTGTCGACTGCACGGGCAATATCAATGGAAATAAAGCATATAAATGATCCGGCGCTGACATAGGAGTCATATTTCAGGGCGAAGATAGAGAAAAGTGGCTCGAAGTTGCTCGAGCCTGAGTAGGGGCTTTTAACGCCAAACACACGTAATAATGGATATAAAATGAATGAAATCAATAAATGGATGAATCAGTATGTGCGATCGGGGAAACTTTCCGGCGCGCAGTTGCTAATTGCTCAAAAAGGCGAGGTAAAGCATTCCGCGTATACCGGAACGGCGGATAGAGAAGCAGGTCGGCAATGGCAGGAAGATACGATTGTGCGTATCTACTCAATGACCAAACCGATAACGACGGTCGCATTGATGCAGCTTTATGAGAGGCGACTTGTCGATCTTGACGATCCTGTTGAAAAATTTATTCCTTCTTTAAAGGATATGCAGGTACTTCGACCGGATGCGAAAAAGATCACGGATACACGTCCCGCAGCCGTAAAGCCAACGCTTCGTCATTTGCTCACTCATACTGCAGGCTTTACCTATGGCTTCAATCCGGGGATTCTCGCGGCGGCCTATATGGAGTGCGGAATTAATTTTGCCCATCTTCAAAATTCACTTGCCGAAGAAATTGACAAGCTGAGCAAATTACCATTGCAATTTACGCCTGGTACAAGGTGGAATTATGGAGTTTCCACAGATGTGGCCGGACGTGTGGTTGAGGTTGTTTCCGGGCAAGCGCTTGACCAATATTTTGCCGATAACATCCTTGCGCCATTGAGTATGAAGGACACCTCTTTCTGTCTTCCCGCCGAAAAACTGTCCCGTTTTGCTTCCCTCTATGGGCCGGATTCACAAGGAGGGCTTGAGGTCATGGAGCGGGCGGATGAAAGTATTTTCCTGGACCAGAACATGAAAGGGTATTCAGGAGGTGGCGGTCTGCTGTCCACTACTCAGGACTATTTTCATTTTGCCGAGATGCTGCGGAAAAAAGGCGAGTGTCGCGGACATCGCCTGTTGCAGGAGGAAACTGTTGATCTGATGATGCAAAACCATCTTCCTGGAGATCTCGCTGCGGTAGGTGAGCCGGTCTTTGCCGAAGTACCTTTCGCCGGTGTCGGCTTTGGTTTCGGCGGCTGGTCGATGATCGATCCCGATACCGCCGGCGTAAAGGGAAGTAAAGGTGACTTCGGTTGGGGTGGACGTGCAAGCACCGTATTCTGGATTGACCCGACACTGGACCTGACCGTTATCTTCATGACTCAGTTGAAGCCAAGTAATATTTACCCGCTCAGGTCAGAATTTCGCGAAATAGTACATAAATATTTTTCTAATTAAGATTCTATTGGATGTGAAGTTTTAAATACCATTCACATAAGTTGTCCGTGATCGTTATTTCCTCGTTATTTATTTAAACGAGGAAAATTTAATGCCAAGAAGAACTTTCTTTAAATTATTTGGCCAAATCGGTCAGGATGCAACGGCTCTGAGCAATTCTATCGCTTGGATGACTTATCGCAGGTTTTCATCAACACGAAGATTTACGCGCTACGGCGTTACTTATACGGAGGATTCGGGCGACAAGTCACCGATCATCAAAAGCTCATCCGAGGAGTATATGAATTGGCAGGACGAATTCCAAAAACGTTGTGGCATTCGTCCCATGGAGTTGCGGAGTCTCTATACTGATCCTGAGAACATCAAGCCGATTGAAGGCCTCAATGAATCTCAGGTTATGCCTAAATATGAAGGGGATGAGAAAACGCCTGTTTATCTCAAGAATGATAAAGGGGAGTTTATGCTGGATAAAAACGGCAAAAAAATTCCTGATACAGTCGAATATTTCTTTTCCCTGCCGCAACAACAGCCTGTCGGAAAGGCAGGCGGATTGGTTAAAACCGCTTTCGATACGGCTCCAAAATGCGTTCTTGCGAAAAATTTCGAGATTGCTTCCGACTATGCCAAAGAGCTTAAGGGGCAGCCTGGTCGTGTTTCCATTGCATATCAGTTTTATAAGGGCCGACTCTATAATTTCAATCTCAAGCAACTCGAAATCCTTTATCCGGAGTTAAAGCCTACTTCCAAGGAACTGGATGAGAATAATGAGCCAACAGATGCATACTGGGACCGTGCAGTTGAGAAATTGAAGTCTATTTACGGGGAAGATTGCGCCGAACGAAGCAAAAACTCTATAAAAATTTCAGGTGTTGTAAACGGCCATATTTCTCTGATCATAGACGTAGTCTGTAAGAATGGCCTTCGGAAGATGGTCGCTTCCGAGCTCTGTAAGCCGCAATATCTCTATCTGAATGATGACTTCGTGAAGCCGAACTATAATGACTTGGAAGTTCCAAGCATCATCTATCCGATGCATAAAGATTCGACAACCGGTACAGTTGGTGTTCCGCAGGACATCCAGGACTGGGATGCCGAATATGTAACGGATCGGTATAAGTCGGACACGCCTTCACTGACGATGGGTAAGCCGGATCTATTAAAAGGCTCCGTAAACACAAATGGCTATACCGTTATGCTCGTGTCGCATGAAACACCACGTGCAGGTGATTTGGCGCAGCTAACCCTTATGATGACTGGCGAAGATCTGTTTAACGCCCTGTTGACCAACCCTTTCTACTCTCTGCCG
>PAKP01000029.1 GCA_002706985.1 Sneathiella sp.
AATCCAAGATACCCGCTGCAACAAAAAGTCGTCATTCAACAACCCCGCCGCCCAGGCATCCCTTCTCAATCAAATCAACAATGTCAAATAACAAATCCGGCGGCTTACACCGGACAAAAAAAACGCCGCCGAACATATCCTGACATTCATCAGGCGTATCCGACTGCGTCGTTGCCCATCTTATATAGATAAGCGCGCAACGGCGTCAACAGGTAATTTTACAAAAATATGAAGATTGTATTATAACTTTAACACGACCTTAATACAACTCTTATCTAATACATACAGGCAACGGATAATTGCTGGTATTTCGCGTATGCCAAAACATAACGGCATGGCAATTATCGAGAGTGTGGAGTTAGTGAGATATATCTGTTAAGGCATAAAACAAGAGAAGGTTCTGACTCACAAGGTGGTATGACTATGTCACGGCCGGAAATCGGATTGGCATTGGGCAGCGGTGTTGCGCGCGGTATGGCCCATATCGGTGTTCTTCGTCGACTTGAAAAGGAAGGCTTCAAGCCCGATTATGTCTGCGGCACTTCCATAGGAGCCCTTATCGGGGGAATGTATCTTGCGGACAAGCTTGATGAATTTGAGGCCTGGGCGCGGGACCTTGGCAAGACCGGCCTGTTTCGCCTGCTTGACATCCGACTTACAGGTGGCGGCCTGATCTCAGGCGCAAAATTATTTACATTGCTCGAAGACACTCTGGGCGATACCAAGATCGAAGACCTTCCGGTTCCTTTTGCGGCAGTCACGACCGAGCTCGGGACCGGCCACGAAATATGGATCCGAAAAGGGAATCTGGCAAAGGCGATCACAGCTTCATATGCACTGCCGGGCCTGTTTTCGCCGCAAAAAATCAACGGCCGCTGGCTGATAGATGGTGCCCTGACCAATCCTGTTCCCGTTTCTGTTTGCCGGGCCCTCGGCGCACGCCTTGTCATTGCAGTGAACCTGAACGCGGATGTTTTCGGCATGACGAATATCGGCGAGAGCGAAGCGGATTTCGTCGTCGATGGAAACGGCAAGAAGACACGGCTTTTCCACTCCCGCTCCCCACTCAACCTAATGAAACACCGCTTCTTCGACAAATCAGGCGCAGAACCCAGCATATTCGGTGTCATGATGTCCTCCCTCAATATCGTGCAGGATCGCCTGAGCCGGTCCCGTCTGGCAGGAGACCCGCCGGACATCACTATCGCCCCCAGATTGGCAAGTCACGGATTGCTGGAGTTTGACAAAGCCGCAGAAATGATTGCGGAAGGAGAGGCCGCAACCGATCGTTCCCTGTCGTTCCTGAGACATGCAATGAATGTTCTGGCCTAACCTTTATTATCCTGTCGCGATATAATCCCGTAAGGCCGCGGCTTCCCGCTCCACTTCGTCCATGCGGCTTTTCACAATATCACCGATTGAGATAAAGCCTGCGAGTTGTCCTTCCTCAAGAACCGGCAAGTGGCGGATGCGCCGTTCTGTCATCAATGCCATAACGCTGTCGATCGTATCGGACGGTGTTGTTGTTACCAGGTCAGATGTCATCAGGTCTGACGCCGCCAGCTGGAGGCAGCCATTTCCGCTCTCAGACAGTCCTCGGACGATATCCCGCTCAGACAGCACGCCGCAGAGCTTTCCTGCTTCATCGACAACCAGAACAGCGCCAATTCGCTTTTCACCGAGAATATTCGCTACCGCTTCTATGCGATCAGAAGGTTTGGCCGTGATGATATCACTGCCCTTCACTTTCAGAATACCTGCCACATTCATTGCGTTCCTCCTTAGTGGACTGCCGGAACAGCAGCTGCAAAAGCAATACTTTCAATAAACCTAATTTACCAGATTGATTTATCAAACTCAATTGCAACTGCACCGTGACAATATTTAGGGAAGACCTTTCAGGTCACCCGCCTCATCCCCGTCCGAATCATCTCGGGCCGGCAAACCTATTACGATGGTGACCTCGCCCTTGATTTTCTGGCTAGAGAATTGCTCGGCGAGGCTGGATAAAGGCCCACGATGAATATTCTCGAATTTCTTGGTGAGCTCAATACAGACAGCTGCGGGACGATCCCCCAAAATTTCATGAGCAACAGTCAGGATTTTGCCAACGCGAAAGGGAGATTCAAAAAACACCAGCGCGGAAGGCGCATCGGCAAAGGCGGCGAATAATTTGCGCTGCCGGCCAGGTCGCCTTGGCAGAAATCCGAGAAAGGTGAAAGCGGGAATTGCCAGTCCCGAGACAGTCAGGGCCGTAATCACGGCACTTGCCCCAGGAAGAGAAACGACCTGATATCCTGCTTCGATCACCGCTGCGGCAGCCCGCTGCCCAGGATCACTTACCCCGGGTGCGCCGGCATCAGAAGTCAGGCCAACTGATTTTCCATCGCGAAGAAGCGAGAGAATACGCCCAACCGCCCTGTCTTCATTATGTGCATGGCAGGGAAAAATAATTGAGGGGCTGGCAAGGGAATGTCGCTCAAATATCTTGCGGGTGTGCCGTGTATCCTCGCAAGCCAGCGCGTCCACCGATTGCAATATCCGCATGCTCCTGAGAGTAATATCCTCCAGATTCCCGATTGGCGTCGGGATAAGGTACAATGTCGGTTCGCTCTCGTCGGTAATATCTGTCATGGATTAGGACTAACCATATAATGAGGATATGCGCAACGATCCACTTTCCCCTATGCTCAGACCGCCGAGAAAATCTGCTTCCGCAGCCATTTACTGACCTCCATTTGATCTGCCGAGATATGCCAGTAAAGATGAAGGTCCAGATTAGGCACCTCAAAGGGAACGCGGAACGTCTTGCAATCATATAGTTGAGCCAGTTGTCGCGGTGCAGTTACCGCGAGGTCTGTTCGCTCTATCATGTGAAAGGCAGCTTGGTAATGCTGTAACCGGATAGCGATGAGCCGTGAACGTGCCGATTTATCCAACTCAAGATCAACGAGCCCTCCACCTCGAGGCCTGGACGAGACAAGAATATGCGTCATATCAAGATAATCGGTCAGTGTGATGGCAGCTTTATCGGCAAACGGGTGATGGCGGCCAACTGCACACACCTGCTCCTCAGCCATCAATTTTTCATGCACAAGTTGAGCGTTATCAAGGAACGGAATATCGACGGCAAAATCGATCTCTCCCAGCGAAAGACGGCGCGGAATTGACCGCCGGGGGACATGAAACGCCTGCACTTTCATATGCGGTGCTGACTGCCTTAATATTTGGACGAGCCGCGGCAGCAGAATTGTCTCGCCAATGTCGCCAATTGCAATCCGGAGAACTTTGTCGCTTTCCGCAGGGTCAAACTGTTCTTCCGCACTGATACCTGACTGAAGAAGTCGGAGCGCCTGACGCACCGGGCCAATCATCTTTTGCGCCATCGGGGTCGGGTTCATCTTTTTTCCGGCATGGATAAAAAGGGGATCTTCCAGTCGCTCCCGCAGCCGGTTAAGAGCGTTGCTGACCGCCGGCTGCGTTACATTCAGAGTCCGCGCCGCGAGTGTTAGATTGCCATGGGTATAGATCGCCTCAAAAGTGAGGAAAAGGTTCATATCGATATGATTAAGCTGCATTTTATAACTATAACTAATGTGAATACTAAATCATTAGAAAAATAAATTTTAATGATTTTAATTCCAGCGCTATTTTATTCTCTGAAAAGCGATGTTTATGAGGGCAAAGAAATGAAATTTACCTTTACCGAAAAAGTCGATGATCTGGTGAGCCGCGTCGAAGGCTTTATGGAGGAAAATGTTTATCCGGCAGAGGCCGAATTCCATGACTTTATAGAGAATTCTGACAACCGGTGGACCATTCCACCGGTTATGGAAGAGTTGAAGAAAAAGGCGAAGGCGCAAGGTCTTTGGAATCTCTTCCTCGCGGAGTTTGAAGATTACGGCGCGGGCCTGAGCAATCTGGAATATGCCCCGCTCGCCGAAATTATGGGGCGCTCCCTCATCGGCTCAGAAGCCTTCAACTGCAGCGCCCCGGACACTGGCAATATGGAGGTGCTCGCTCGTTATGGAACGCAGGCACAGCGGGATGAATGGCTTGTACCGCTCCTGAACGGCGAGATTCGGTCCGCGTTCGCCATGACGGAGCCTGCTGTTGCCTCCTCCGATGCGACAAATGTCCAATGCACGATAGATCGCCAAGGGGATGAGTATGTGATAAACGGGCGCAAATGGTGGACGTCCGGCGTCCTGGATCCCCGCTGCAAAATTATGATCGTAATGGGCAAAACTGACGTCAACGCCCCGCGCCACACACAACAGTCCCAGATACTTGTGCCTGTTGACACTAAGGGCGTCACTCTCATTCGGCCATTGAAAGTGCTCGGTTCCGATGACGCCCCGCATGGCCATGCGGAAGTTCTTCTGGAAAATGTCCGCGTTCCGGCGTCCAATATTATCGGCGCGGAAGGCGAAGGGTTCGCCATCGCGCAGGGGCGCCTTGGTCCCGGTCGCATCCATCACTGTATGCGTCTGATCGGCTGTGCCCAGCGGGCGTTGGAACTGATGTGCGTACGCGCGGAGAACCGTGTCGCATTCGGCAAGAAACTGAGCGAGCAAGGATCCATTCGTGAAGATATCGCCAAATCCGCCTGCGAGATAGAGCAAGCCCGCCTCCTCACGCTCAAAGCGGCGGCGCGGATGGATGACGTCTCTTACAAGGAGGCACGGGACCTGATCGCCATGATCAAAATCATGGCGCCGACAATGGCTCAGACTGTCATTGACCGGGCAATTCAGGTTCATGGGGCAATGGGACTGAGCCAGGACACGTTCCTCGCGGAAGCTTTCGCATATGCCCGGACAGTCCGGCTCGCAGACGGACCGGATCAGGTCCATATGTCCTCCCTCGGCAAGCAGATGGTCCGTCGCTATGCCGCATAAAGAAGCAGAAAAATCAGACGAATCGGAGGGTTTGGCAAAACCCTCCGCTTTCCTGCCCATGATGCCGTTCGTGCAGAGTTATGGTGTCGCCGTGCTGGATGAAACACCCGGGCAGATTGTCATTGAAGCTCCCTTTAGGACAGCCTTGTCGACACCACCGGATCTCTTTCCCGCCTCGTTTATAGGTGCAGTCGGCGATATTGCCGCGGTGAGCTCCTGTAACTCTCTCCTGCCTGCCGGCTGGGCCTGTGCCACGCTCGATTTCACCGTAAAAATGACTGCGCAGGCACGGGGCGAAAAAGTCATTGCCCGCGGTCGTGTGTTGCAGAACGGCCGCAACATTTCCGTCGGCGCTGCGGATGTTTTTGTCGTTAAAGATGGTGCGGAACAGCTCTGCGGTTCGGTTCTGGCCTCAACCCGGAATTTCAAACTCCAGCAAGCGATGTAACATTATTTCCGCCGGCGAACCAGATACCGCTGCTCTCCCTCCAGGACAAGCTCGCGGCGTTGATTGTGAATTGTGGAGCGTACGGTCACAACGCCTGTCGATTTCTGTTCTTTCAGATCGATGATCACCAACTCCGGATAGACCGTATCGCCATAATAGACGGGCCCCAGAAATTTTGATGACTGATCGATAAAGGCAACAAGCGCCTCGCCTATGACATGCGGAAATACACCTGCTCCGGAAGCTGTCTGTATCAACACCTGGAAACCATGTGCAAGCAGTTCCGGATGGCCCTGAGACTTGCAATATTCCAGATCATAATGGATAGGGTGATTGTCACCCGAAGCCGCCTGAAACGCCGAGAAGTTTCCGTCCCGCAATGTCCGGGACGGAATATGGAACCGTTGGCCAACCGAGAGGTCCTCAAAATAACTTGCCTCAGCATATTTATGGTTTTCTGGATTAAACGGCTTTTCCGACATCTCTCGCCTCGCTTGTTCAACAAGTCTTTTTTACAGCATTTATTAAACTGTCGCCCTTCGATATAGTTACTGGACTGAGCGTAAATACACAAGGAGGGTTTTATGAAAGGCGACACGTCAATTATCAAGCATCTGAATATCATCTTGAAAAACGAATTGACGGCAATCAATCAGTATTTTCTCCATGCCCGCATGCTCGAAGACTGGGGTCTCGGCGAACTGGGGGAAAAAGAGTATCACGAATCCATTGATGAGATGAAGCATGCGGACAAGCTCATCAAACGCATCCTATTCCTAGAAGGTTTGCCGAATTTGCAGGACCTCGGCAAGCTCATGATCGGTGAAGATGTACAGGAAATCATTGAGTGCGATCTCAAAATGGAGCATGGAGCTCATGTTGATCTCAAAAATGCGATTAAGGACTGCGAGAGCAAGCAGGACTATGTTTCACGTGATTTACTGGTCGATATTCTGGAATCAGAGGAAGAGCACATAGACTGGCTGGAAACACAGCGTGGCTTGATCGGCAGAATGGGTCTTGAAAACTATATCCAATCACAGACTTCCTAAGAAAATAGATGATATGAGGTAAAAAGCGCACACTGAAAGTTCATTGCCATTGACAACCATTCGCAAAATCACTATCTTTTAAGAATGATTGGCACTTTCAACAAAGAAGATGCGCACAATGTATATTTGCCTCTGTAATGGACTGACGGATCGCGACGTGAAAACGGCGGTTGCTTCCGGCGCACAACGTATTGCCAATGTATATGAACTACTGGGCGCTGCTCCGCAATGTGCAAAATGCTCTGTTCATATTCGGGAAATCATTCGCGAAACCTCGAACGGCGGCATGGTGACGACTGCCCGGAGCTAATTTGCGCGGCATTTATACTCATTCAGTTTTCTTGGAAATTATGAAGAAATTACCCCCACCCCATAGGGGCGAGGGATAAATTCAGTCTACATGGCCTTATTATTGATTTCAGCCTTGGCCTGGGCATACTGTTCTTTTAATCTGTTCACATATTCTTCAACGCTCGGCACGTCACCGACACTGCCAATTCCCTGCCCGGACCCCCAAATATCCTTCCAAGCCTTCGACTTACCGGTACCGCCGCTCCCGAAATTCATGCGGCTTTTGTCAGCCCCCGGCAGGTTTTCCGGATCCAGCCCTGCGCGAACAACGCTCGGGCGGAGATAGTTTCCGTGAACGCCGGTGAATGTATTGGTATACACAATGTCTTCACCCGTGCTCTCGACGATCATGGTCTTGTAATCTTCAACCGCGTTTGCTTCCCTCGTCGCAATGAAGGCACTGCCCATATAGGCAAGGTCCGCCCCCATCGCCTGCGCTGAGAGGATGGAGCGACCGTTCGCAATCGCGCCGGAAAGGACAATAGGACCGTCAAAAAACTGGCGGACCTCAGACACTAAGGCGAAGGGGCTTAACCTGCCGGCATGGCCGCCAGCCCCCGCACAGACAAGGATCAGTCCATCAACTCCAGCCTCCAGAGCCTTTTGCGCATGACGAATGGTCGTCACGTCATGAAGAACAATACCGCCATAGGAATGTATCGCATCCACAACTTCGTTCGGCGCTCGGAGGCTGGTGATAATGATGGGCACTTCATGCTTCACACAGAGAGCGACATCTTCCTCCAGCCGGGAATTGGAGGCGTGAACAATCTGATTAACCGCAAATGGGGCCACCTTCTTATCCGTGTTGGCTTCCGCATATTCCGCAAGTTCCGTCTTTATCTGATGCAGCCATTCATCGAGCTGGGAAACCGGCCGCGCATTCAGTGCCGGAAAGGAGCCCACAATGCCCTGCTTACACTGCGCAATCACTAGTTCCGGGTTCGAAACAATAAACATTGGCGATGCAATGACCGGAAGAGAAAGTCTCCCCTCCAGAACAGCTGGCATTGACATATAAAGGATGACTCCTAGTTTAATGGAAAGTTTAGCCAAGCTTGGATCTTCCGCCCAGTTACCCGGCTTGAGGCGATTATTAGCAGGATTTTTCAAAGATGACAAATTGTCATTATTGACAAAATTTCATTTTTTGTCTTCGCACCTGCAGCATTATTACGAAAAATCGTTTCAAAACAGAATATTATTACTTTCGGTCGAATATGAAAAAAATCTACACCTGAGGCAGGCTTAGGAAAAAATCGCCCTGAAATTGAATCTCGGCCGCATTTTCTGATAATTTTGATTCTCTGTAAAATGCCAATATGGCACCTCGAACACCTTTAGAGGCAAATATGGTCCTCCTGTCAGGACATTCTTGCCCACCTTCAATTTCCGATACTTGTGTTTTCACATCATTCTCGCCGCAGCGCTTGGGAATCTTTATGTTTTCCGAAGACCTCGTTCTGGCACGAACACTGCATATTGGTTGCCGGACAAACTTTTATGGAGAGAATCGTGCTGCAAGCTGAAATGAATGACTTGTCGGTTGAGAACAGATTTGAAAAACGTGGAGCCTTCCGTGTCTCCAATCCTGTGCTGAGTGTAGAGATCGATGGAACACAGTTTTCGACTGAAAACTGGTCCCTTGACGGTATGATGATAAACGGTGTTCCGGATCAGGTTGAACTAGACAAACCCGTGCAGGGAATCGTCGGACCCGTGGGCTCTCCGGAAATATGCCGCTTCGGAGGGCGGATTGTCCGTGTCGATGTACATAATATGACAACGGCAATCGAACTGGATGAGAAGAGCCCTGACGTTGCGGCATTACTGCCACTATGGGTGCTGAAATACGGTACACGATAAGTATCACGCAGGCATCCGACGCTTGACAATAAGCAGATACCATACCTAAGGTTGCTGTACTTGCCGCTCGATGATCGGCATACCTTGAATTTCCTGATGGGAGAGACCGGAATTTCCGGCGCCGAAGGAGCAACCGCCCCGGAAACTCTCAGGCACCTGTACCGTCAGGATAAAAGGCTCTGGAGAGAATGCGCCCATCATATGAGGCGCATCACCGAAGAGGTAAGCTGGAATTTTCCGGCGTAATCTTTCAGGTACCCGGACAGAGGGGGCATCATTTAGCGCGTTGGTGATATTCACCAGAGTGAGGAAGGGTGCCCAAGATGACGACAACTCCCAAAACCGGCCTTGGGAATGTCACACCCGTTGTGCCATCAAAGCCAACAAGCTCCGTAAATCCGACGTCGCAGATGGACGTCAATATAAGCGTGACCGATCTTTATACGATCGGTATCGGCCCTTCTAGTTCCCATACGGTGGGCCCCATGCGGGCGGCGAAGCGATTTGTCGACCGACTGAATAGTGAAGACCTGCTCCTGAAAACGGACCGGCTTCTTGTGGAGCTATATGGATCCCTCGCGCTCACCGGGCATGGGCATGCAACCGACATCGCCATCCTTCTAGGCTTAAACGGCAAACGCCCCTCCACCGTTGATCCGGAGGAAGTTCAGCCCCTGATCGCCGAAATCCGGAAAGCCGGAACGCTCTTACTAAATGGTACGCACAGCATTCCTTTTTATGAGAATCAAAGCCTCCTGTTCCTGAAAGACAAGCTTCTGCCTGAACACTCAAACGGCATGCGGTTTTATGCATACAGCAAGGACGGGGAGGAATTGCTCAGCCGGGACTATTTTTCCGTCGGTGGCGGCTATGTCGTCTCGCATAATGAGGGAGACCGCGCAGAAACCCGTGGCCATAACATCCGGCTGCCCTACCCTTTTACATCGGCAGGTGAATTGCTCGCCTTGGGGAAGGAAAGCGGCCTCAGTATCGCCGAGATGATGCTCGCCAATGAAAGTAGCTGGCGGTCAGAAGAAGAGACCTTCGCCTTTCTGGATGATGTGAATGACGCCATGATCAACTGCATAAAGCGAGGGTGCGAAGGTGAAGGCGTATTGCCCGGCGGCTTGAATGTAAAACGCCGCGCCAACAAGCTCTATAAAGACCTGATGGAAAATCCGGAGCGGGCATCGCGCGATCCGCTAACCGTTCTCGACTGGGTCAATCTCTATGCTTTGGCCGTGAATGAGGAAAATGCCGCGGGTGGCCGCGTTGTCACTGCCCCCACGAACGGAGCAGCCGGCGTAATCCCGGCTGTCCTCAAATATTACCAGCGATTCTGCCCTGGCGTGACCAAAGAGGGCAGTCGTAACTTCCTGCTGACAGCTGCTGCGATTGGCGCCATTTACAAGAAGCGCGCCTCAATCTCAGCGGCGGAAATGGGATGCCAGGGAGAGGTAGGTGTCGCCTGCTCCATGGCAGCAGGAGCGCTAACGGCTGTTCTCGGGGGGACAAATGAGCAGGTAGAAAACGCGGCAGAGATCGGGATGGAACATAATCTCGGTCTGACCTGCGACCCCATCGGCGGACTTGTTCAGATTCCCTGTATCGAACGAAACACCATGGGCGCCATGAAGGCAATCAACGCCTGCCGTCTGGCGCTGTCCGGGGATGGCGTTCATGTGGTCTCCCTAGATGAGGTGATTGAAACCATGCGTCAAACCGGTGTCGACATGCTCAGCAAGTATAAGGAAACGTCACAAGGCGGGCTCGCCGTGAATGTGGTGGAATGCTAACGGTCTAAAGTTCCCGCGTCAGCATCTTCTGAATATGAAGCGGCAGCGCGAAGGCGGCCTGATGGACTTCCGGCGTATAATAATCCGTTTCTATTTCAGCATCGATATATCGCTGCGCCAGTCTTGCAAGGTCCGCCCGGCGATGACCTGTCTCGTCCGTTGCCCACCCATAGGCCATAACACCGCCAACGTAACTCGGGATAGCGGCAAGGTAAAAGGTCACATCCTTGAATAGGCGGCCTAGCCGATCATAACTTTCTCTGAGCTCACTCTCCTGAACAAACGGAACGCCGTTCTGGGTGATGATGATGCCACCTTCGCTCAAGCATGACTTGCAGTCGCGATAGAATTCCTCTGTATAAAGGACTTCACCCGGGCCATGCGGATCCGTGCTGTCGATAATTATCACATCCCAGCGCGCGTCCGATTCCTTGACGAATTTACATCCGTCCGCAATCACAAGCTCGAGCCTAGGATCATCAAAGGCCCCGCCGGAAATGGATGGCATATACTTCTTGCTGAGTTCGATGACGGTGCGATCAATATCAACCAGCGTAACCATCACATTCTTATGCTTCATCAGTTGCCGCGCAGCGCCGCCATCGCCACCGCCAATCACAAGGACACGCCTTACCTTGCCATGGGCAAGAAGCGGAACATGCACAAACATTTCATGATAGATGAATTCGTCATTTTCCGTCGTTTGAACTGCCCCATCAAGGGACATGACCCGCCCGAACTGATTATTCTCGAATATGACCAGGTCCTGAAGGTCGGTCTTCTCGCGGTAGATCACCTTTTCGACGTTGAGCGCGAGATTAACACCAGAATGCAACCCCTCATCGAAGAGCTCCATCAACTGACAATTCCCCGCTTTATTTCATTAACCTGAACCGTGCCCGGCTTGAACGCCTCTTTCAGAACTGGAATGGCTTTATACGGATCGGCCTTGCCGCACATAAAAATATCCAGCGCCATAAAGCCGCGTTCGGGCCAGCTGTGAAAACTGATATGGCTTTCCGCCAATACCGCAACGCCGGAGAGGCCATCCGGCTCAAATGCGTGGATATGGAAATGCAGCAAGGTAGCCCCTGCCGCATCGATTGAACGTCGCAATGTGCTCTCGATTAGATCGGGATCATTAAATCCCTTTCCCTGCCAGAGATCGACAATCAGATGGGTGCCCGCAAATGTCAGGCCGTCCTTATGGACGAAATAGTCAACCCGCGCCTCGTCTGCGTCGTCAATTTCATCATTTTCCCTGATATTTTTCAGCATTTCTACCCGTGAAAAAGCCGTTCTGCCATCCCCAAAACAAGGTGTCGCGTTATCGCCGAGATGATCCACAAGTGCAAGGGAAAAGTGGCAACTTTGCTTGTGTTTCCGACCCCAATCGGCGCAAGATGAGAAGCAATAAAGTGAAATTACCAATAGGCTATCCAAATGCCCGGTAGAAAGCTCGAGTTGTTTAGTTATAAATTCAGTGTCTACGCTCGGATTGTTAGGATCGTTCTTGAAGAAAAGGGAATCGATTTTGAAACCCATGAAATCAACCCGTTCACAAGCGACGTCCCGGCAAGCTATCTTGACATCCATCCCTTCAAAAGAGTGCCCGCTATACGCCATGGGGCCTTCACACTCTATGAAACTGGCCCGGTAACGCAGTATCTGGATGAAACCTTCAACGGTCCATCGCTGCAACCCGACACCGCCTTTGAGCGAGCCAGAATGCGGCAGATCATCGCGATCATCGACAGCTACGGCTACTGGCCACTTGTCCGCAAGGTCTTCAGCTCCACCTTCAAGGAGGAAATAGATGAAACTATGCTGAACAAAGGTTTGCAAGAGAGCGCGCCTGTTCTCGCCGCCCTTGAAAAATTAGTGCGTGATGCAAGATATATTGCTGCCCCGAGCTACTCACTCGCCGATGCGCATCTCATTCCGATGATTGAATATTTTCTGATGGTGCCCGAAGGCGCCGCTATGTTCAGCAGATACCCTAAACTGATCCATTGGTGGGATCATGTGAAAGAGCGACCGAGCACAATTTCCACGCTGCCTCAATTCCCAAGTTAGCATGCCCCACCGTATTACTGCAGCACCACATACTCATAATCGACCGGCATATTGTTGATGCCGCGATCCGGCGCGGCAATCCAGCCTGCGACTTTGCCGGGTTCCGTCACCTGATGCATTAGGCTATGAACAAAGGCGCGATCACTTTCAGAAGGAAGAAACTCATCCCGGCGACGATGATATTCCGCCTCCGATATTAAATCACCCTGTGGTGTCGTTTTCACGCCCGCCCAAGCACCAATGTTACGGCGAAACCGGCTTGCCGGTAGCTCTATTGTAAAATCAAATCCGGCTTTTTTGATCAGGCGATTCCAGCGGGTAACCCCGACCATGCAATCCTTAATATAGGCATCACGCACCTGGGTATTGATGGCACTCCGCACGGCGATTTGCTGTAAACAAACACCGCCTTTCTCATTTGGCACTTCTATTTCGAGGCCAGCATCACGGGCGATATGATCTTCATACTGCCGCTCGTCCGGACGTCCTTTGATACCATTGGCGAAAGTGATCGCTGCATTGGATGAAATCTCGGCTCCGAACAGGTCCATGCAAGAGGAAAACCAGTAATTCACATAGCGCTGCAGTAATGGCAGGTCGATGACGCCGGCCTTTCTCAGAACCGCAGGATCGTCCGTTTTAAGCTCCGTCATTTTCTCCAGTGTGCGGCGAATGATGCGGGTGATCCCCGTTTCTCCCACATACATGTGATGTGCTTCCTCCGTCAGCATGAACTGGCAAGTGCGCGCCAAGGGATCAAAAGACGACTCCGCCAGACATTTGAGCTGATACTTACCATCCCGATCCGTGAAATAGGTAAACATGAAGAAGGAGAGCCACTCACTTACTGGCTCGTTAAACGTTCCCAAAATACGTGGATTATCCTCTTTACCGGAATGGCGCATCAACAGATCTTCTGCCTCCTCCCGTCCGTCACGACCAAAATAGGCATGGAGAAGATAGACCATTGCCCATAGATGCCTACCTTCCTCAACATTCACCTGAAATAAATTACGCAGGTCAAAAAGCGACGGGCATGTCTGGCCCAGCAATCGCTGCTGCTCGACGGATGCCGGCTCCGTGTCACCCTGTGTTACAATGAGACGGCGGAGAGTGGAACGGTATTCTCCCGGCACCTGCTGCCAGACCGGTTTGCCATAATCATCGCCAAAGCCGATGGTCCGATCCTTTTCTTCCGGATTGAGAAAAATGCCCCAACGGTAATCGGGCATTTTCACCTTACCGAAGCTTGCCCAGCCTTTCGCATCAACCGATGTTGCCGTCCTCAGGTAGACATCTTTTGACTGAAATCCTTCCGGCCCCATTTCTTGCCACCAGTCAAGAAAGCGGGGCTGCCAGTGCTCGAGTGCCCGCTGGAGGCGGCGGTCGTTGCTAAGGTCAACATTGTTGGGGATTCGTTCCTGATAGTTTATTGCCACCCTACACCCTCCTCTTGTCAAATTCGGCCTTGGTCCCGCTGCCGAACAGTTTTAGGGCCCCCTTTTCGCCAACAGCATTGGGGCGATTGAATATCCAGTTCTGCCAGGCCGACAATCGCCCGAAAATTTTTGTTGAAGGGGTTTCAGAGCCGCCAAAACGCAAATTTGCTTCAAGACCGGTCAAGGCATCGGGCGAGAGACTGCTGCGTTCCTCGATCAACAGACGTATTTCTTCTTCCCAGTCGATATCATCCGGAATGAACGTGACGAGACCCTTTTCCTCGGCCTCGGCTGCATCCAACTTAATCCCTGTTTGTTCCTTCAGGGTATCCAGAACAGCATCGTCATCATAAAACCGCTGCGCCAATCGGCTCTTGCCGTTTGCGGCTTCATACGCGCCGAAGTTTTGCATGCTCAGTGCGATATGCGGCGGGCTCCCCTCTTCTTCCGCGATATCCAGCATGTAGATGCGATCAGCGGCAAGCGCGAGTTCATAAAGAGTACCTGCAAAACAGGATCCTTCTTCAATGAGGGCAAACAAACTACGGGAGGAAACGTCGAGACGTGACAGAGTACGCCGCAACATCCCGATTACTTCACGAACGAACCAGTCGTCTTCATGCTCTGCGAGTGCCGCGTCGACCTTGAGAACATTGTCAATGGCACCGGATGTTTTGAGAAGAAGGGTCCCAATTTCTTCGTTATTCGTTCGCAGCATCAGAATGGCATCATCCAATTCACGTGCCATGGCGAGCGGCCACCAATCGGCGCCCGCTTTATGAATATCCTGAAGTGAAACTTCCATATCATCTCCGGGGGCGGCGACGGTCAGGGTAGCGTAGTCTTCCGTCTCATTAATCGTCACATCCACATATCGATAATGATAGCCGACAGTATCGATATTCCGGTCAAGAGGGGACAAGGAGACGCCGGATGCGTTTGTCGGACGCATGCTCTTTGCAGCGAGCTCCTCGGCGCGCGCAAGAACTTTTTCATCAAAAGAATTTCTAGGGACAACTTCATCCACCAGCCCCCATTCCTTGGCACGCCAGCCGCGCACACCATCTGGATTCGTACAAAAGACATCCGCCAGGTCATGGCGAACTTTTCTTTTGTCTGTCAGGCGGGTTAGGCCGCCTGTTCCTGGCAATACACCGAGAAGCGGCACTTCCGGGAGGCTAACCGTACTGGAACGATCATCAATCAGAAAAATTTCGTCACAGGCAAGCGCAAGCTCATAACCGCCACCGGCCGTCGTCCCGTTGCATGCCGCAATAAACTTGATATCGGAATGACGGCTGCTGTCCTCCATACCGTTTCGAGTTTCATTGGTGAACTTGCAAAAATTTACTTTCCAGCCGTGAGAAGAGGTTCCCAGCATGTATATGTTAGCGCCAGCGCAAAACATTTTGTCGATGCCGCTGGTGATAATAACGCTTCTAACCGTGGGATGCTCAAACCGGATTCGCTGCAGAGCATCGTTAAGCTCAATATCAACGCCAAGATCGTAGGAATTGAGTTTGAGTTGATAGCCAGGGACAATTCCGGCGTCCTCATCCACGGACAATGTGAGCATCGCAACTGCCCCATCAACTGACAGATTCCAATGGCGATAATTGTCAGGGTGTCTGTCAAAGGTGATCATGGAGGACGCTCTTTGCTATGAATTATAGTACTCTCTTAAAATGCACTTTAATTCATGTCAAGCGCTAGTTGTTATTCCAGCGCAACCAATCGCTTCGCCACGCCCTCCAAGTCACGTAAACTCTCTTCAATGGATTTATCTGAGGTGCTGCATTTTGCGTCCGCACGACGGTATAGGCTCGTCCTCGCCGCAAGAATTTGCTTCAAATCCTTCATTGCCTCCCGGCTTCCTCTCATTGGGCGCATATCCCCCTGAGCAACCACCCGAGACATATGTTCCTCCGGCTCGGCCTGCAGCCAGATGACGTGAGTTCGATTTAACAGCATTGAGAAAGTCTGCTCATCCGCAACGATACTACCGCCCGTCGCAATGACGATGTCGTCATGGTTGGCTATAATGTCGGCAAGGCATCTACGTTCCAATCGGCGAAAGGAAGGCTGCCCCGCCAGCGCGAAAATCTCGTCCAGCCCTGCCCCGAATTCTTTTTCGACACATTTGTTAAGCTCTATAAACTCACACCCCAGCTTTTCCGAGAGAAGTGGCCCCAACGTTGACTTTCCGGCGCCGCGAAGGCCAATCAGAGAGATCCGGCGGGCCTTGGCCACACGCTCAGAACGCGCAAGCTGCTTCCTGATTTCCGATGTCGCAGTTGCCAGTTGGTCCGCCGGCAAATGCCGCGCCAGCTGATAAAGCTCCTGCATTTCCGGACTAAGCTGGTCCCCGACCGCCAGAATGTCGATAAGATTCATATCCATCGCATCGGCAATCTGCCTCAATATCAGTATGGAGACATTTCCCTGCCCGGTTTCCAGCTTGGCAAGGTATCGCTCCGAAACATCAGAATCCCGGGCCAGAATCTTCCGTGTCATGCCGCGCTGTGCCCGCACTGCCCGCACATGCGCTCCAAGATCAACTAAAAACTCATCGGTACCACTACCTTCCTCACGGGAAGGATCGCTCGCTTTATTACTCATTCCTCAGCTCACTGACATTTATTTATAATGCGCTGGACAAAGTGCATTATATTTCCTATTCCGTTTTTTGCGTAGGCATTTTTTGGAGAAACGAAATTTTGGCCGATCATATAAAAATTCTTGTCAGCACAATGACGGGGACAGCCGAGCTCGTCGCTGAAGAAATTGCTGATGCTCTTTCCGCAAAAGGCACGACAGCGGAAATATTTCTTATGGACAACTTGGATTCCGACATCCTGACCCCAGATGCTGCATATATCATCTGCACATCAACTTATGGCCAGGGAGATGTACCGGACAATGGCCAGGCCTTTATTGACAACCTGACAACAGTGGAACCAAATCTTTCTGGCATCAGGTTCGGTGTGTTTGCGTTGGGGGACATCACTTACAACCAGACCTTCTGTAACGCCGGCACCTTGTTCGATACCGCATTCCAGAAACTTGGCGCAACACGTGTGGGCGAGATTATGCGCCATGACGCCTCTTCCGGAGAACTACCCGAAGACCAGGCCGCCGAATGGGCGGAAGAATGGCTTGAGGAACTGACGACTTCCTAAGTGTTCATAAAGCGGACATGCTTGCCAGATACGCTTAATGAAAGATAAACTAATAAGCTGTATAACGCTGGCAGCATATACGAACGTCAAGGAAGGGAACGCAATGTCCATCGAAACCGGTGAATCCGAACTTTACAACGCAGCAGTAGATCTAATTGATCATAATTTAGCTGCCGGGCGGGGACAGAAAACAGCGATTATCGACAAGTCGGGCTCCCATAGTTATCAAGAGCTAAGCGATAATGTTAACCGCTTCGCCAATGCCCTCCGGGAATTGGGTATTTTGCCGGAACAGCGTATTGTTCTTTGCATGAATGACAGCATTGATTTCCACGTTTGTTTTCTAGGTGCGATCAAGGCGGGCGTCATCCCGGTTCCGATCAATACGCGACTTATCGCGAATGACTACGCTTTTATTTTAGAGGACAGCCGGGCCGTTGCCGTTGTCGTTTCCGACAATCTTCTGGCATCATTTGAAGGTCACCTCGCATCACACCCCGAGCTTAATACAGTCATCGTTTCTGGTGAAGCCAGCGGGGACCATCATGCGCTCTCTTCACTTCTGGCATCCCAGAGCAAGGAGGCCATCGTCGCTAGGACAAGGGCCGATGATATGTGTTTTTGGGCTTATACTTCAGGCACAACGGGAATGCCAAAAGGAACTGTCCATATTCATAAAAGCCTGAAAATGACAGCAGAGCTATATGCCATAGGCACTCTGGGTATGAATGAAAATGACGTCGTGTATCCTGCGCCAAAGTTATTCTTTTCCTATGGGCTTGGGGCTGGTTTGATTTTTCCTCTCGCTGTTGGCGCCACATCGATCTTGTTGGAGGGCACTCCTACCGCAGAAGCCGTCGCCGACATTTTGATAAACAAATCACCAACCATTTTCTTTGGCGTCCCAACTCTTTACGGCATGCTGTTGGCAAGTAATCTGTTGCCCGAGGGAGAAAGCCATAACTTACGTTTTTGTATATCCGCGGGCGAGGCCTTGCCTGCAGAAATTCTGGCACGGTGGCAAAAACTCACCGGTCTTAATCTTCTCGACGGCATCGGCAGCACGGAGATGCTTCATATTTTTCTTTCGAACCGGCCTGACGACATCCGTCCAGGGTCAACCGGAAAACCGGTGCCGGGATATGACATCCGGCTGACAGGAGATGACGGTCTTCCTGTTGCACAAGGTGAGATGGGAGCATTAGAAATCTCAGGTCCCACCAGCGGAATTATGTATTGGAACCGGCGCGAGAAGAGCATTGAGACATTTCAGGGCCCCTGGACGCGCGCTGGAGATAAATACCGTCAGGATGAAGACGGCTACTACATTTATTGCGGTCGAACGGACGATATGCTGAAAGTCGGCGGCATCTATGTATCGCCTTTTGAGGTTGAAGCTGCCCTGATTGAGCATGAAGCAGTTCTTGAAGTTGCCGTCGTTGGTAAGGCGGATGCGGACGGCCTTATCAAACCAAAAGCCATTATTGTTCCGAAAAGCTTTGATATGGACCTCGACAGCATGGCTGAAGAATTGAAAGTTTTTGTGAAAGAGCGTCTCGCAAGTTTTAAATATCCGAGATGGATCGAATTCGTTGACGAACTCCCAAAGACGGCCACCGGGAAAATACAGCGGTTTAAATTGCGCAAAGCGGGCTAGGGCTGGACTAAAGCGTCAGAAGTTGAAATTATCAGAATGAGCGCCAACTAATTACTAACGGGCGCATTAACATGCTTGAGAGGGTCATGATGATAAAAGGACTTCACCACAACGCTTATAGATGCCGAAACTCTGAAGAAACACGGAAATTCTATGAAGACTTTCTTGGCCTTCCCCTTGCCCATGCACTTTCGATCAATGAAACGAAAACCGGTCGGAAAACGGAAGTTCTTCATACTTTCTACGAGATGAATGATGGGTCTTTCCTCGCCTTCTTTGAGGCGCCAGATAGAGAATTCGAGTTCAAGGATCAGCATGACTTTGACCTTCATATCGCCCTTGAAGTGGAGATGGATGATCTGCATGCAATGTTTGAAAAAGGAAAAAAGCTGGGCATGGAGACGCGCGGCATTTCCGACCACCACACTATCCACTCCATCTACTTCCGCGATCCGAATGGCTATGTCATAGAGCTTACAGCAAAAGTACCGGAAAAAACGCCGGATCAAGCAACTGCGGCAGCAGAAGCTCATAAGATGCTGCGCGACTGGAATGACGCTCACGCGGTCAGCTGAATCAGGCCTTTCCCGAATTTTTAGGGTGTCCAAAGGCAGATTTTCTCAATAATCTGTGCGCCTTGGACGATCTGATATCGGGAGTGATTTAATGTTGAGACGTACCCTGGTTTGGCTTCTGACCGTAAGCTGGATGCTGTTGATGTTTCCTCCCGGCGCGTCCGCAGAACAGGATCGATATGTCGGCTATTATTACCCGGCACCGGCTCAGATAGAGATTTACTGCGCCCGAGTCTCGCCTTTGCCGGACATGGACAAACGGCGCCGGGTCGGCTTTGTCATTGGCGTCAAGGAAGGAATGGCCAACCAGCCATATGAATCCTCTTATTCCGTATTCGTGAAAGGCGGCGAGTCGCGAAAGCTGATTATCGTTGCCAAAAAGGACGGCCACCTGAAAACCATTTACCGGGTGCGTGCGCTGCTTGCGGATCTAACCAACAGTGCACGGACAACCCCGATATTCGAGGAAAGCGGTTCGCCTGAGAATCTGACGTTTCTTGATTTGATCACACTTTTGGGCTTTGAAAATATTACACTCAGTGATGGCGATCGGTTTACCCACCAGATTAAGGTGTGGTCGAACGACAATGAAAAATGCAAGGCACAACCGCTTACGGACTAAAAATGGGGAACACCGGGAATTCGGCAGGCACCGCTTGTATATGTTGCCGTGACCTGACAGTTTCGGGACAGTTGAACTGTCAGATTTCCCTTGCAGTTTTCAAATCCGACCCACCCGTTTAGCTCTTCCGAGCCGTCCGACGCGGCGGAACTCCGGCTGGACACGATATAATTTACATCCGGCTTGCCCAATTTGGAAATGTCCAGCTTTTTGAGTTCCGCCTCGACGACGCCGGCGCATCCGGATTCACGCCAGGATTCAGCTGACGCACTCAATGGCAGGAAAACGACCGCAATCGCCAGCACCGATGTCAGGATATATGTGCAAAGCAATCTCAAAGTTCCGTCGAGCATGTCAGATACCTTCCGGTCGTCGTTTCAAATTTATTGCGTGATTAATCATGGCCTTTGCCCCAAGCTATGCTGTAGAATTCATGCGATTGCAACAACCATAATAAAAAAGGGGAATACCATGTCTGTCGTTAACGTCGTTGCCATTATTACCGCAAAAGCCGGAAAACGTGCGGAAGTTCTGACCGCCTTCAAGGCAAATATGCCTGCAGTTCACGCCGAAAAGGGCTGCATTGAGTATAACGCCGTTGTCGACATGGAAGGCGTCGGCGGATTTCAGGCCAAGCTCGGCGAAGACAGCTTTGCCGTTATCGAAAAGTGGGAAAGCATGGATGCTCTAATGGCCCACGCCACTTCGGACCATATGAAAGCCTATGGAGCAAAAACCAAGGACTTGCTCGAAAGTCGGGTGATTCACGTACTGGAATCCGCCTGACCTATCCTGAGGCAACCATCATCGATCATGATACAATGGATCCAATGAGGACCGTAGAAAATTAAAAAGCCAGGGGAGGATAGGCCTCAACCCCGGCTTTTATATTGGTGGCTCCTCCCAGACTCGAACTGGGGACACATGGATTATGATTCCACCGCTCTAACCAACTGAGCTAAGGAGCCAAATGCGACCGCCGATGACACTTTATCTCACTGCCAGCAGGCGCGTCGAAGCCCGGTTTTTAGGTTTTTTACAAAGACCTGTCAAGCGAGGAAATGACAATTATACGCTCATCTGATGACGGACCCCGGCGATTTTAACAGGCGCTTCTGTCCCGGCAATCCAGCCTCCGCCGAGCAGCCTGTCTCCGTCATACATCACGCAGGCCTGACCGGCAGAAACACCGGCTTCCGGTTCGGCCAGATGTACTTCCGCCCAATCACCCGGCGCGCCATACACAGTCGCACGCATTGGTTCTTGCGTTGATCTGACTTTTACGGTGACCATAACTCCGGCGGCTTCAAGCGGCTCGTCCCCTATCCAGTTCACTTCCCGCAGCGTGAGTTTGGAGACGAGCAGAGCATCCGCCGGTCCGACAACAACGCGGTTGCGTTCCGGATCGATGCGCGCGACATAGAGCGGGCTTCCCGTCGCAATTCCGAGGCCCCGGCGCTGTCCGATCGTATAATTGATGATACCTGTATGCTGGCCAAGGACATTATTCTCCATGTCTACAATATCGCCGGCCACGGCAGATCCGGGGCGCAGGCGTTCGATCACTTTCGCGTAATTGCCGTTAGGCACAAAGCAGATATCCTGACTTTCAGGTTTTGCGGCCACAGCCAGATCGTATTTATCCGCAAGAGCGCGCGTCTGTTCCTTCGTTAAATCACCAAGAGGAAAGCGCAAATAGTCAGCCTGCTCCTGAGTTGTTGCAAACAGGAAGTAGCTCTGGTCCTTGATCGTATTTCGCCCCCGGAAAAGCCGGGCCTTCCCGTCAACATTCTCACGGCGCAGATAATGGCCTGTTGCCAGAGCGACGGCTCCGAGGTCCCGGGATGTTTCCAGCAAATCCCGGAATTTCACAGTCTGATTACATCTTACGCAAGGGACTGGCGTTTCACCGCGCAAATAGCTGTCCGCAAACTCATCCATTACGCTATCCTGAAAGCGGCTCTCATAATCAAGGACGTAATGGGGAATTCCGATGGCCTCGGCAACGCGGCGGGCGTCATGGATATCCTGCCCCGCGCAGCAGGCGCCCTTTTTCTGAACGGCGGCGCCGTGATCATATAGCTGTAGCGTAATGCCAACAACGTCATAGCCCTGATCCTTCAACAGCGCAGCCGTGACCGAACTGTCGACGCCGCCTGACATGGCGACGACGATGCGGGTATCTTCCGGTGCTGTCTCAAAACCAAGTGAATTCATGGCGCGCAATATAGAGGGCCCGCCTCAATATGCAAGCCTGAGAGTCAGGCAAAGCTCAAGTTACAGAAAATTTAGAAGACTTAAACGGTTAAGCTGGCTTAATACGCTATACGAAGTTTCGAGGGCGATTTCACGCTGAGTCAGGTTGGCGATCGCCTCAGCAGCATCGACATCTTCGATGTTGCTGATAAACACCTTGGCCTGATCAACCTGCAGCCCAAGCGCTTCAGTTGTGTCTTCAACTGTCTTCTGATTGAGACCATTGGCACCGCGGAAGCCCGCCATGTTATCCATCAGAGTCTCCAGATTGGCGATCTCGCCGGACAGGAAGCTCTGGTCCTCCTGACTGAGAGGAACAGCAAAACTGCCGGACGGACCAGCAGGGACCGGCGCTGTCGTCGGCACCGTTCCATTTGCCCAAAGAGCGAGGCGCTGCAATGCCGTCATAATTTCAAGCCCGATTTCATCTGCAACAACACCCACTTCCAGGGTCCGATTCTCATCAATCCGAACCGATGCCTTCAGATCATTATTGTCAAAAATATCGGTTGGTGGTTGCGCCGCGGCCATTAAATCATTGATGGACGTGATATTCACAGGCGGCGTATCACCATTGGAACCGCTGAACAAATAGCCTTCCGTATTCCGGCTGTTAAGAAAGTTAAGAGCTGTTTCAAACGCACCTTCAATCGAACCATACAGTCCTTGTGGTGACGCTGTGTTGATCGTTGACATCACGGCGGAAAGGACATCCCCTGCTGCACTCTCCATGCCGGCGAGAGCCTGATCATAATGTGCAAGCCGGCTCATGATTTTACCGTTGTTGGCTTCATATTGCTCAAGTCGGGACAATAGCGATTTAGCACCGGCTAGGCTGGTGGTATCCATATGGATATCCTTGTAGTACTCCGCCACATGGCCGGTCGAAACCTGGCGCTGAGAATCCGCAAGCCTGTTCTGGCTCTTCATCATCTCGTTTATAAGCGTCTGGCTTTGCTGAAATGTAGAGATGCGTGTCATGGTTTTCTCCTAGACGAGATTAATGAGAACGTCATACATCTCACGCGCGGTAGTAATAATCCGCGCCGAGGCATTATAGGCGTTCTGGTAAACAATCAGATTTGCAAGTTCTTCGTCCATATTGACGCCGGATACTTCCTGAAGTCGGTTTTGAAACTCACCGCTCAGGGCCGCCCGATCACTTTGCAGGCTATCCGCTCTCGCAGCATCCAAGCCGGATTTCGCTAATATCTGGGCAGCATAGTCGCCGAGGGAAACTGTTGATCCGGTCAATCCGCCAATGGAACCAAAGGCAAATCGCGCCGTCGCCAGATCCTGGAAGGCAAGCGCGCCACGATTATCCGCATTTGTCACGGCGGGTGTCCCGGTTGGATTGATTTTGGCCATTGCCAAGAGCTGAGGGTTTGCCGCAATCGCGGAATCTACGGAAAAGTCAAAACCGGCATCCCCCGGATATTTAAGTCCAATCCCGAACATATCAGAGAAGCTCATCCCCGTGGCCCCACGATCTGTCGCATCGGCCAACACGTTCACACTGTAATCAGAAAATCCCGGGCCATCGCTGAATATCAAGGCACCATTTGCGTCCAGCGACGCGGTTGTATAGCCCCCGAGATTACTGTTTATCTCGTTCACAACGTCCGCCATCGTGCCGCCGATGGCGCCAAAATCGAGGGTCATCGAGACCGGCTCTTCGCCATTAGGTCCCCGGAATTCCAGCGTGGTTGTTCCCGTGAAGCCATGCGCATCGGTCGCCATCAACCCGGTATCATATGTCGTATTGATCCTGGTTGTGATCAGGTCATTCATGCCAAAGAAATGCGAGAACCCACGCCCACCGCGATCGGACGGGCTACCCGCTTCCTGGGCAATACCAACGCCAGTCGCCCCTCCTTGGGCCGACATTGTTAATACCCCGTTGGCAAGGCTCAAGGTCCCGGCGCCAAGCGCCCCGTTTACCTCTGCCATCACATCGGCCATCGTGGCCGTTCCCGGATTGTCAAAATCAACGGTGTAGGAGGTGACCACATCGTTGTTTGCATCGAAACTGTAGAAGCTGGCTTGCCCGCTAAATCCATGCGCATCCGCTGCAACCACGCCCGTGTTCCGGCCTGTCATCGCCGCGGGAGGCGGAACAGTGATATTGTCATTGTGAACGGCATTGAATTGGGCAGCAACCTCGGCGGAAAGAGAGCCAATCTGAGCCGCGAGGTTCGGGAGCTCTGTATTGCGCATATCCAGCCAGCCGCGGAGCGACCCGCTTTGCAATTCCGGATCAAGGGCCAGGCCGGTCGGCGCGACAGTCTTGTTCACGGTGTCATAGACATTCAATGTGATCTGGCTAAAGATCGTTTCGCTGGTTACGGACGCGGCCGGCGAATAGACGAGCTGGCGCGGCTGAAAATCGAGAAGCTGCTGCCCTGCATCTGTAATGACCGCAATCGCGCCATCACTCATCGGATATGTTTTTATATCCATGACTTTCGAGATTTCGGTCAGCGCCTGATCGCGCTGGTCCAGCAGGTCAGCAACTGGTTTATTGCTTTGAGAGGCGGATTTGATCTCAAGGTTCAAATCGTGAAGCCGAAGGATGGCAGCATTTACAACTGCGATTTCCTCTGCAACATGCGTGTCCGCCTCTTTGCGTAGATCCTGTATCTGCGAAAGCAACCGGTTCGTCTCAATGCCGAAATTCGTGATTTCATTAAGCGCTGCTGTGCGGGAGACGGACATGGTCGGATCGACTGTCAAGGCGGCAAAGGCGGAGTTCAGGCTGTCCAGCTTTCCGGTAAGGGAATTATTTGCCGCCGGATCGCCAAGAAGGGACTGCAACTGCCCATAGATTTCGGACATCGCCTTATATTGTTCGGAGCCGGCCGTCGCTAGGCGCAACTCCTTAGAGATGAACTCATCCGTTATGCGGCGGACTTCGCTGACTTCCACTCCGGTGCCAATATCATTTACGAATATGGAGCTATACTGCACCGTTTTACGCGCATAACCCTCAGTTTGAACATTCGCAATATTTGTTGATGTCACATTCAGAGCTGTCTGGTGAGCCAGCATGCCACTTACACCAGAGTTTAAAATTGCATTCAGGCTCATGATACTAACTCCAACACGGATGGCATTTGTGCTTCGCCTACGGAAGTTTTGACCCTAGCATGGTAAAACATGCCTGCTGCAGCCCTCATGCAGAGCAAAGGGGCCGAAGTCAAAAATATCGTAACCATTTGTTTTTCAAAATATTTATTCATACCGTCTCGTTATCCGTTAAGCGGGGTTGACCCAAAAGGTGGTCTTTCGTGTCAATAAGAAGCAATTTTGATGCCAGTATTCAATTTGCTTAAATTGAGGACAGCCCTCCTCGCGCGCGAGTCTTTAAACCCTCAGATTTTCCAATCCTTTAGAACTATGGGCACGCCATCCTCTTCGGGGCCCAACAGCCAGATATCCAAGTCGGCAAAATCGTCTCCATCGGTCCAAAAGGCACCTGATAAGCAGGACAAATTTGCCTTTTCCATGGAATCAAATATCCATCAAGATATTGTTTTTATTGATAATTTTTATTTTTCAAAAACTGGCCCGAAGTTTGCTTCATGTAGGAGCGAACAGACCGCACTTTGCGGTAACAGCGAATTGAATGTGAGATACGCCATGGATATTGGGCAGATTATTGGGACGACAAAGGAGCAGCCGCGCCGGGAAAGTGAACCGCGCAAAGAAGAGAGTGATGATTTCGCGACCTTCTTGAATGAACCCGCTCCAAAACAGGAAACTCCCGCAAAAAAGGAACCCGGCGAGATTGAACCGCCTGTTAAAGAACAGGTGGCACAAGACGCACCTACGAAAGCACCTGTTGACAAGGCTTCTAACGAACGAACTACCGAACCCGCAACAGCGGGCGCCGAGCGAAAGGCGCAAACGGCTGATACCAATTCGCAGACTTCAGAAGCTCAAGGCGCAGAAGCGAAAGAAGCAAAACCGGTGGCCGTTGCATCCGCCACGCCCGCGGTACTTGCCATACCTGCGTCCAATAGCGCGGCACCAGAAGCTGCTCCGGAAGCTGTCAAAGCCCAGCCTGCCCAACCGCCGGTTCAAGGCACAAGCAATATCTCGGTAGATACAGCCGCCGCAGCGGTCCCCACAAAAAATGCCAAGCCAGAGACACCTAAAGCTGAAGCCAACGCTACAACAGTAATCAGCAATCCGGTGAAGCCGGGAAAGGGTCAGGCTGCAGTCGTTGCGCAAGCGCCACTCCCTGGACCGGCAATTATTGAGAAGCCTGCAGAGAACAATGCCGCTCCGCCTCATAGCGCAGAAAAAGTTACCACAACTGGTGCGCCAGAGCCCAAACCGGCTCCCGCTGGGTTCGATGTAATAGCTGCGGTGCGGACGCAGGCTGAAGCAAAGATGAGCGAGAAGGATATCCTCTCCACCAAAATTGCGGAAATGCTGCAGGATGGAAAAGGTAAAATCAGCTTGAACAGCTCAACTCAAGCGCAAAGCTTTCAGTCAATCCTTGCCAGCAGCACGAATCTGGTTACCGCCTCTATGGCCGGTAATGCAACCGCACCAGCCATGAACCTGCTTCCCGGAACTGTGAGTGATGCGGACGGTATCATCCCGCAGGTAACGCCAACCGTCACGGCGAACGCTGGCGGTCTACCGACGGACACGGCAAATCCAACCATGCCGACAGCGCCGACCAGCTCTGTCCAGGGGGTTGAGGCAACAGCATCAAATACTGCCAGTCAGGCGGCAAATGCCGCCCGAGCGTCAGCCCATCTGCCCGTGGCAGAGCAAGTCTCAACCCAGATCAGCACTGCAATAAAAGAAGGCCAAGACCGGATCAAGATCAGCCTCCATCCCTCTGAACTTGGACGGGTGGAAGTAAAACTCGACATTGGTCATGACGGACGTGTCCTTGCCGTTGTCTCTGTCGACAAGCAAGAAACCCTCGATATGTTGCAACGCGATGCGCGCACCCTCGAAAAGGCCCTACAGGACGCCGGATTTGATACCGGATCGAACAGCCTTAACTTCGGGCTCCGTCAGGATGCTCAAGGCGAAGGAGGAAAGTTTGCCGATCTTGATCTGCCGCTAGGCGAGGCAATGGATGAAAGTGATTTTTCCATGCTGCCGCAGCAACCGCTATCCAGCGGAATTAATGGCGACGGTAGTCTGGATATACAAGTCTGATTTTAGTGAATTGATTTTTAATAAAGAGAGAATTCAATATGCCGGAAATAACTTCATCCTATCAGGCCCAGAACAGCGCCGCCAGTAAGGCGCAAACTAATCTGGCCAGCAATTTCGACGATTTCCTGACGCTGCTGACGACGCAGTTGACAAATCAGGATCCGCTCAACCCGACGGACTCGACGGAGTTTACCAACCAGCTTGTAAACTTCACCTCTGTGGAGCAGGCAATTGCAACAAACCAGAACCTGGAGTCGCTAGTCGAGCTGACGCAAATGTCTCAGCAGAATGCGCTCTCGGCTTCCATGATCAATTATCTCGGCAAGTCCGTCAGGACAAACCTCAACGTCTCAGCGCTAAACGGTGGTGAGGCGACGTGGAATATCGATCTTGGCAGTAGCGCGGCAAATGTAAAGTATGACATTTATAATCAGAACGGCTCCATCGTTTATTCCGAAACCAAAGATGCCGCCACGGCTGGCGCCCAGCAGTATAGCTGGGATGGCACAACCAATAGCGGAGCCGATGCGGCAGACGGCGCATACTATCTCGTTGTGACCGCTGAAACCGAAGGCGGCAACGATATCAACGTAGGCTACAGTTTCGAAGGTATCGCCACCAGTATTGATACGGTGAATGGTGAAACCGTCCTGAAAGTGGGCGATGTCCCCATAGGGCTTGGCTACATCACATCCGTAACCCAACCTCAAACAACTGATCCGTCCGCTTGAACGCGGCTAACCCAGAACGCTCTCGCCAGACAGTCGGCGGGCGGTAAAATAGGAGAGATGAAATGAGTTTAACAGCAGCAATGTTTTCCGGTGTTTCGGGATTGGCCGCACAGTCAACCGCTATGGCGACAATCTCGGATAATATTTCAAACACGAACACGATCGGCTACAAGGGCACCAATGCGATTTTCTCGACATTGGTGACTGAGAGCGCGACCGACACCACTTATTCGGCAGGCGGTGTTCAAGTCCATCCGCGTTCACAGGTGGACCGCCAGGGACTGGTGACAGGATCATCCATCGATACCCACATGGCGATTGCCGGCGACGGTTTCTTCGTTGTGACGGGTACGCCAAATCCGACATTAACAGGTGGCAACTATGTTTTCACCCGCGCTGGTACTTTCGAGCCGGATGCAACAGGCCTGCTTCGAAATGCACAGGGTTATTACCTGCAAGGCTGGGAGATTGACTCAAATGGCAATATCCCTGCCAATCGCTCGGACCTTGCCGCGTTGACACCGGCGAACGTAACCGGCCTCACCGGTAATGCCGAAGCGACATCAACTGTCGGTCTGCAGGCAAACCTTTCTTCCAATCAGGCGACCTTCGGCCCCGGTTATGTTGCAGGAGATATGACTGCGGGCACGGTTGATCCGCATTTCGTCCGATCCTTCCAGATATATGACAGCCTGGGATCGGCTCATACCATGACGTTCAATTTTCTACGGACCGGTTCGGGCCTGACCCCCAACGAATGGACCGTCGAAGTAACTGCTGATATCGACAATGACGGCGTGGAAGATATGCTGACATCTGCAATCGTCGGCTTTAACTCCGACGGTACGCTGGATATGGGCGCGACAACGCTGAGCAATACCATCAATATTCCCTGGGATGCGAGCATGGGTATCTCCAGTCCGCAGGCAATCGATCTTAACTTCGGCAACGATGGCCTCTCCGATGGCTTCACGCAGTCAGGGGCTATCTCGCAACTGGTTTCCTCCGACGTGAATGGTGCTCTTTTTGGTGCCTTTGAATCTGTTTTTATTGATGAAGAAGGCACGGTGATCGCCAAGTTTGATAACGGAACGTCGAAGGAAATCTATAAGATTCCGATTGCAACCTTCGCCAACCCGAACGGACTGCAAAATCGTGATGGAAACGCGTTTGATGAAACTCCGGAGTCTGGCACATTTACTCTTCGCGAAGCGACATTGGGCGGTGCAGGAAAGATTATTTCTTCTGCCACTGAAGCTTCTACCGTGGATATTGCCGAGGAATTTACCCGCATGATTGTCACCCAGCGCTCCTACTCGGCGGCCGGTAAGATCATCACCACCGCAGACGAAATGCTGGAGGAATTGATCCGTCTGAAACGGTAATTAACAGACGCCTTAAATCGATATCTTCATGGCGGAAAAAAGCCATCCCCGCCATGAAGATAAAATTAACCAACCTCATTAGCTGTTTGTTAAATCGATAGGCATATGATCTCAGTTCAAGACACAATGTAAGTAAGAGGTAGTGTGCAGATGCAGTCGCAAATGGACCGCAAGATAAATCGGATTATTGGTCTGGATGGTCAGCCAATGACGATTCACGATCTGCCGCCGAAGGACACCAAAAGATGGGTGATCCGACGGAAGGCAGAAGTCGTTGCCGCCGTTCGTGGTGGATTGATCAGCCTGGACGATGCGTGTCGGCGCTACACGCTTTCCGTCGAGGAATTCTTATCCTGGCAGAAGGCGATCGATAAGCATGGCTTGCCGGGCCTTCGGACGACCCGGATTCAGGAATACCGTCCGAATGACCAAGTTTATAAAAATGACTAATTAAGTCACTTGTTAGTACCTTTTTCTGAAAAGCCCGGTCGAAACACCGGGCTTTTATTTTGCTTATTATCTTCGTTCATCAAATAACGTTTTCAAAACCTGCAAACGGTCAGCTAACCAACTAGGCAAATTTTTCCGCTTACCCGGCAAATTTTGCCCGCTGTTAACCAGTTGTTTATTTACTCATCGTATCGTTCACCAAGTCGAATAACTTTTACGTTTATTTTAATTGAGTGAGGCACCGACGTGAACGGAATAAGCCAGCTTCTGCAAAGTTTGGGAACAGTCAGGGTCGTCATACTGGGCGGCGTCGCCGTTGGATTGATAGCATTGATCATGCTGATGGCAACCCGGATCAGCAGCCCGGATTACGCTTTGCTTTATGGCGGTCTTGAATCAGCGGATTCCGCGGCGATTGTCTCGCGGCTTGAAACGGAAAACATCCCCTTCAAGCTTTCCGGCAACGGTCGTGATATTCTCATTCCCGAAGACCAGGTAGCATTGGTTCGCCTGAAGATGGCAGAAGTCGGGCTGCCCAACGGTGGTTCCGTCGGCTATGAAATATTCGACAATTCCGACACATTTGGAACCACGAGCTTCGTTCAGAATGTCAATTTTGTTCGCGCATTGGAAGGCGAACTCGCCCGCACCATCCGCGCCCTTAACAATGTCTCGGCAGCGCGGGTCCACCTCGTTCTTCCCAAGCGGGAGGTTTTCAGTCGCGACAAGCGGGAGGCCAGCGCCTCAATTGTCCTGAAACTGAACGGTCGCGGCCGTCTTACCGATGATCAGATTTCCGCAGTACAGCATATAACGGCATCTGCCGTCCCTTCCCTGTCTCCCTCACACATCTCGATCGTTGACGAGAACGGCAATTTACTTGCGCGGGGCGATGGCAAGGAAACGCCCGGCACAGGTATCAGCCAAACGGACTTCAAACGCGTCGCCTATGAAAACCGCCTTAAAGAACAGATCGAACAGCTCCTGGAGAAATCCCTTGGACCGGGCAATGTCCGCGCTGAAGTCAGCGCCGTCATGGATTTCGATCAGCGCACGATCCAGTCGGAAACCTATGACCCGGACAGTCAGGTAGTACGGTCGTCCCAGCTAGTAGAAGAAAACAGCACCGCGAATGAAGGCATCGCCGGGGATCAGGCGGTTTCCGTAGCAAACAACCTGCCGGAAGCTGGGGCCGATACGGGCGCCGGATCCAGTTCAAAGAATGCCTCTTCCCGGTCCGAGGAAACAGTCAATTACGAAATTTCCAAGACCGTTACAACAGAGGTACGTGAATCCGGTCCGGTTCGCCGTTTGACGGTCGCCGTGCTTGTGAATGGCCGTTCGGAAATTGCGGAGGACGGAACCCGGACATATGAATCTCTCAATGAAGAGGCCCTGAACCAAGTCAGCCGCCTTGTCAAATCTGCGATTGGGTTTAATGAAGAGCGCGGCGATGTGGTCGAAGTGGTAAACATGCCTTTTGCAGAGGTAATCGTGCCTTTCTCCGATGAAGAAATTGTGACGGACGAGATCTTCATGGGATTGACGAAGGCTGATCTCTTTAAGATGGGGGAAATGGGCGTACTTGTCATCGTCGCCATGCTGGCGCTTCTGCTTGTTGTTCGGCCATTGCTGAACCGCGCATTGGCAGTGGGTGGGGCAACCCCGGCTCTTGCCGGACCTGGCGGAGCCGCCGCGGCCGGTGCCCTGGCGGGCGGTGGTTCAGTACCAGCCATTACCAATGGACAAAGCGGTACTAGTGGTTCGGCGCAGGCCGAAACCCTCAATGAAGTCGACAGCATGATCGATATCGACAAGGTCGACGGACAGGTTAAAACCTCAGCACTCAACAAGGTCAGCGAAATCGTTGACAAACATCCAGACGAAGCAATCTCAATTCTTCGCAGCTGGCTCTATCACGACGCATAAGGGAACGTCATTTCATGGTAATCAGTGATGCAAAACATTTGAATGGACCGGACAAGGCCGCCATCATGATGCTGGCCCTTGGTGACGACCATACCAAGGAACTCTGGACCCGCCTCGATGAAGAGGAAATCAAGGAGATTTCCCAGGCGATGTCCAATCTTGGATCTGTGTCCTCGGACGTAATGGAATCCCTGTTCGTCGAATTTGCGAGCAAGATTTCCTCAACCGGAAATATTGTTGGCAGCTACGAAGCAACGGAACGCCTTCTCATGAAAGCACTTGCCGGCGACAAGGTCGAGGGCATCATGGAAGAAATTCGCGGTCCCGCTGGCCGGACCATGTGGGACAAACTTGCCAATGTGAATGAGCAGGTGCTGGCGAACTATCTGAAGAACGAGTATCCGCAAACCGTCGCCGTGGTCATGAGCAAGATCAATCCTGGCCACGCGGCCAAGGTCCTCTCCACCCTGCCCGAGGATTTTTCTCTGGAGGTGGTCAACCGGATGTTGCAGATGGAATCCGTGCAAAAAGAAGTCCTCGATAAAATCGAAGATACCCTGCGCAGCGAGTTCATGAGCAATCTCGCAAAAACCAACAAGCGTGACAGCCATGAAATGATGGCCGAAATTTTCAACAATTTCGATCGTAATACGGAAGGCCGTTTTATTTCGGCTCTGGAAGAGCGCAATCGCGACTCAGCGGAGAAGATCAAGGCCTTGATGTTCACGTTCGAAGACCTGCTCAAGCTCGACCCGGCTGGAGTACAGACCCTGCTTCGCAATGTCGACAAGGAACGTCTGGGTATTTGCCTGAAGGGGGCTTCGGAAAGCCTGCGAGACCTGTTCTTTACGAATATGTCTGAAAGGGCGGCGAAAATTCTCCGTGAAGATATGGAGGCCATGGGTCCGGTACGTCTCAAAGACGTGGACGAAGCGCAAATGGAAATCGTCAATATCGCCAAGGAGCTCGCGGATAGCGGGGAAATCATGCTCGCGGACAGCGGCGGTGACGACGAGTTGATTTACTAGGATGCAAGCGACCATGAGTTCTACCACCAGATTTCTGTTCGATACCGAGTTCGGCGCGAGTAGCACGCGGAAAAAGGCTGAGGCCCAGCCTGCCGAGCGCGAAAAGCCGGTCTACACGGAAAGCGATGTTGCTGCATTGAAGGCGGAAGCTTTTGAGAACGGTGTTCGGCAAGGCCAGGGACAGTCCTTGCAAGGTGTCGAATCCGCGATCAGCGATACAATGACCGCGATCAATAATCAGCTCGGTCAGCTTCTCGGTAACTATGAAGCTAAAGTGGCCGGTGTGAAGCAGGACGCTGCGAACCTGGCGTTAGCGATTGCATCCAAGCTCGCTCCGGCCCTCATCGATCTCGCACCTGAGGCGGAAGTCCGCAAACTAATTGAGGAAAGCCTGATGGATCTTCAGGACGAGCCCAGAGTCGTCATTCGGGCGAGCGAGGCGACCTGCCAGAATATATCCGGCAAGATCGAGGAAATTACGCTGGCAACAGGATTTCAGGGAAAACTGATCCTGCTCCCCGATGACTCCAAAAATGGCGGCGACTGCCGGATTGAATGGGCCGATGGCGGGACCGAACGGCGGCTTGAAGATATTCAGCAACGGCTGGAAAGCGCAATCAATCGCTTTATCCGGTCAACCGGAACAACAAACGACGAAAAAAACAGTTATTCAGATCAGCCTGCAGCTGATCAGTTTTAAGGAGTAAGAACGTGGCAGATGATGAAGAGCTCGATCTTGAGGACTTAAGTAAAACTCCGGCGCCGGATCAGGAAATGACCGTTCCGGATGATACGGAGACGGATGTCATTGCGGATAGCTTTGACGCCGAGGACGATACGGAAATTGCTAGAACAGCAGCCGATCTCGAGGCTGTCTTCGACATTCCCGTACATGTCACAGCGGTTCTTGGCAAATCGCGTATGCGCGTCAGCCAGCTTCTGAAACTGGGACGCGGCGCTGTCATTGAACTTGACCGCAAAGTCGGCGAGGCCATCGATATCTATGTCAATAACCGGCTGGTCGCTCGTGGTGAAGTTGTCGTCGTGGAAGATCGCCTTGGCGTCACCATGACCGAAATTATCAAGGCGGATCGCCGCTAGTAAACGGATAGTGCTGTGAATAAAATTGATTTTGCAACAGTTATCGGGTTGTTCGGCAGCTTTACGCTGGTGACAGGGGCTGTCCTGCTCGGCGGATCGATTGGCTCGTTCTTCAATTTGCCATCGGTCCTGCTCGTGCTCGGAGGAACTTTCCTTGTCACAACTATCAGTTTTTCGCTGTCGGATATCATCCGCGCCCAAAAACTGGTTTTCAATGCCTTGTTCACGCGCACGATAACACCGAACTATGCGGCCTACTCCATGCTGGATCTCGCCGATAAATGCCGCGGAAAAGGCGTACTGCATCTGCAAAACCACCTGCAGTCCCTCCATGATGACAGCTTTCAGCGTAAAGCGCTTCAACTCGTCGTTGACGGACTGCCGGTGGAAGAGGTTAACCGCATCCTGCAAAACGACCTCAACGGCATGATCCAGCGCCATAATTCGGGCTCCAGCGTTCTGCGAAAAGCAGCAGAGGTCGCGCCTGCCATGGGCCTGATTGGCACATTGGTCGGGCTGGTTCAAATGCTCGGCAATCTCGATGATCCTTCCAGTATCGGACCGGCAATGGCCGTTGCGCTGTTGACCACTTTTTATGGCGCCGTGCTCGCCAACATGTTTTTCAATCCGCTTGCGTCAAAACTGGAGAGAAGTTCTGCCGAGGAAGTATTGCTGAACCGCGTGTTCATGCTCGGCGCCGCGTCAATCGGACGACAGGAAAATCCCCGTCGCCTTGAAATGTTGTTAAACACCCTGCTGCCGCCCGCAAACCGCGTGCAGTACTACAGTTAAGTTCTTAGGAGAGTAGTTCGATGAGGTTGCTAATTATTGGTTCACTGAATGGTCAAATTGGTGCTGCCAGCCAGATCGCGATATCGCGTGGCGCCAAGGTGAGCCAGGTGGATGATATCGAAATGGCGATGGCCTCCCTTCGCGCGGGCAAGGGTGCCGATATGGCCATGATCGATGTCAATCTTCCGATCAAGAATCTGATCTTGATGCTGTCCAGTGAACGGATCAATCTTCCGGTCATTGCCTGCGGTGTCAATGCGGATGCCACGACTGCGGCCAATGCGATCCGTGCCGGGGCAAAAGAGTTTCTCCCCCTGCCGCCGGATCCCGAGCTCATTGCCGCCGTTCTTGAGGCCGTCTCCCAAGAAAACAACAAGCTTGTTTTTGCAGATCCGATGATGAAGGACGTTGTCGCCCTTGCCGAGCAGATTGCCCCCTCTTCCGCGTCCGTTCTGATCAACGGTGAAACGGGAACCGGCAAGGAAGTTATGGCGAGTTATCTGCATTCCCACAGCAACCGTGCGGATAAGCCTTTCGTTTGCGTCAATTGCGCGGCAATTCCGGAAAACCTGCTGGAATCAGAGCTCTTTGGCCATGAAAAAGGAGCCTTTACCGGCGCAATTGCCCGCCGTATCGGCAAGTTCGAAGAAGCGAATGGCGGCACGCTGCTGCTCGATGAAATTAGCGAGATGGATATCCAGCTTCAGGCAAAGCTGTTGCGTGCCATTCAGGAAAAAACGATTGACCGCGTCGGCGGAACAAAGCCGGTTCCTGTCGATATCCGCATCATTGCGACATCCAACCGCGACCTTGCCGAGGCCGTTGCCGAGAAAATATTTCGCGAAGACTTGTTGTTCCGATTGAACGTAGTGACACTTAAGATTCCACCGCTGCGCCAACGTCCGGTTGACATCGAGGTTCTGTCACGACATTTCGCAAAAAAATACTCCGAATCCAACGGTCTTACCGAGCGCAACATTGATGAGAGCGCTCTGGCACGGCTCAAGACCAACCCCTGGAAGGGCAATGTGCGTGAGCTGGAAAACACGATCCACCGCGCCGTGCTGCTCTGTCAGGGAGATACGATCACCGGAGATGCGATCCTGATGCCCGACGGCAGCGCCGCGCCGACAAACTCCACGGAATCCGTAGTTGCTAACTCAAGCAGCTCGGCGACGAGCGACAACAGCCTTGTTGGACGGAAAGTCGCAGATGTCGAGAAAGACCTGATCCTGAATACTCTGGATCATTGCTTTGGGAATCGCACTCATGCGGCCAATATCCTAGGAATTTCAATTCGCACCTTGCGTAACAAACTGAAGCTCTACTCGGATGACGGCATAGAGGTGCCTTCTGCCGGAAGCGAGCAGCGTTACCCGGTTCGGGCCTGATCGCCGGCACCTGTAAAATTAAAGCTCTGGAAAGTACGTAGTAAATGAGTGAACCCCAAATAACGGCAGCGCCCCAAACGGGTGGCAGCCACTTGATGCAACGTATCATGCAGGTTGTCGGTCGCAGCGATATTGGCCTTGCTCTCGGTGTCGTCTGTATCCTGATCGTTCTGATCCTGCCCATGCCGAGCTGGCTCCTCGATTTCAGTCTAGCGATCTCGATCACCTTTTCCGTGGTGATCCTGATGACCTGCCTGTTTATCTCCAAGCCTCTAGATTTCAGCTCTTTCCCGACGGTGCTGCTGATCGCAACGATGCTGCGGCTTGCACTCAATCTCGCCTCCACCCGGCTTATTCTATCTGAAGGTCATACCGGGCCCGAAGCGGCCGGACATGTCATTGAGGCCTTTGGCAGTTTTGTCATGGGCGGCAATTTCGTTATTGGTATCATTGTCTTTTCCATTCTCGTTCTGGTGAACTTTGTCGTTATCACCAAGGGCTCCGGGCGTATTGCCGAGGTCGCGGCTCGCTTCTCCCTTGATGCCATGCCAGGCAAGCAGATGGCGATTGACGCTGACTTGTCTGCAGGCATGATCAATGAAGATACGGCACGCCAGCGCCGAAAGGATCTGGAGGACGAAAGCGGCTTCTTCGGCGCCATGGACGGTGCGTCGAAATTCGTGCGCGGGGATGCAATCGCCGGTCTTCTGATCACGTTCATCAACATCATCGGCGGCATCATTATCGGCGTCGCTCAGGAAGGTATGTCCTTCGCTGCGGCAGCCGATAGCTATACCCTGCTCACCGTCGGCGACGGCCTGGTCAGCCAGGTTCCGGCTCTGATCGTCTCCATCGCGGCTGGTCTGCTCGTCTCGCGTGGCGGTGTTGTCGGCACAACCGACAAGGCTCTGCTCAGTCAACTTGGCGGCTATCCCCGCGCCCTCGGGGTCAGCGCCTTCCTTCTTGTCGGCCTGTCTTTGCTGCCCGGCGTTCCCATGGTCCCGTTTCTTATTCTCGCGGGTGGCATCGGTTATTCTGCCTTTATCCTCAATCGCCGGCAGGTCATCAAGGCTGTTGAGGAAGAGCAACTAATGCTTGAGAACAAAAAAGCAGCCGTTCCGGCAGAGGAACCCATTGCTGCTGCGCTCGCTATCGATGATCTCCGCCTTGAACTTGGTTATGGTTTGTTATCTCTGATCAATGACAAGGAAGGCTATCGCCTGACGGATCAGATCAAGGCGCTGCGCCGTCAGATAGCTAGCGAGATGGGTTTTGTAATGCCGAGCGTGCGCATCCTCGACAATATGCAACTGCCCGCCAATAACTACCTCGTACGCGTCAAGGAAGTTGAAGCAGGCACAGGTGATGTTCGTCCGAACAACCTCCTTGTTATGGACCCGCAAGGTCAGGCAATTGACCTGCCCGGCGAGGAAACAGTGGAGCCAACATTTGGCCTGCCCGCAGTCTGGGTAGATGGTGGCCAGCGCGAGGAAGCTTCCTTCCGCGGTTATACGATTGTCGATCCAGCGACCGTGATTACCACCCACCTCACGGAAATTCTGAAAGATCATATGCCGGACCTGCTGTCCTACGCCGAAACGCAGAAACTGCTCGATGATCTGCCGACCGCCAATCAGAAACTGATTGCGGATCTGATCCCGAGCCATATTTCTGTGAGCGGTGTCCAGCGCATATTGCAAAACCTTCTTGCGGAACGGGTTTCCATTCGCGACCTACCGACCATTCTGGAGGGAATTTCAGAAGCGACAGGATACTCCCAAAATATCAATATCATCACGGAACATGTCCGTGCACGTCTTGCCCGTCAGATTTCAGCGGCCAATTCAGCGGACGACGGATATATTCCACTGATCACCCTGACACCGCAATGGGAACAGAACTTCGCCAATGCCATTATTGGCCAAGGGGATGACCGCCAGCTTTCGATGGCCCCAAGTCAGTTGCAGGAGTTCATTGCACGGGTTCGCGAGGTATATGACACGCTGGCAAGTCAGGGGCACAACCCGGTCATGCTGACAAGTCCGGCGATCCGCCCTTATGTGAGGTCTATTGTAGAGCGTTTCCGCCCGACAACCGTGGTTATGTCGCAGAACGAGATCCATCCCAAAGCACGCCTGAAAACGCTTTCACAGGTATAGGGGCAGGATAGATGCGTATTAAGACCTACACAGCCCCCACCATGGAAAAGGCGATCAATCAGCTCCGTCTGGAAATGGGACCGGAGGCAATCATCCTGTCCAGCCAGAATCTGAAAACCGGAGAGGTTCAGTTGACGGCGGCCGTCGAGCAGCTGGAAGCCCCCGTCCCGTCAAACGCCAATAGCTGGGCATCGGAATGGGACAAGGACTGGAAAGTCGAGGCACAGACACCTGTCGCCGAGGAACAGAAGGTCGCGGCTAAAGAAGAAACTTCGCCCGTTCCTCAACCTGCAGGAAGTTCACGCAACGTAGAAAGCGCCTCCAAGATTACGCCCAAGATGGAACTGCTCGTTCAATCCATGGCGTTTCATGGCGTTCCAACTCAGTTGGCGGAAAGGCTTTGCCGGATGGCATTGTCTGTCAAGACCGAGAACACCGCAATGGCCCTGGCTGCCGCCCTGGATACACATTTCAATTACTCTTCCCGGATCGCAGGACGGAAAGTACCGCTGATGCTTGTCGGCCCTCCCGGCGTCGGGAAAACCGCAACGATCGCCAAATTCGCCGCCGCTGCAAAAATGGAAGGTCGGACGGTTCAGCTTATCACCACCGATACCAAGCGCGCCGGCGCCATAGAGCAGCTTCAAGCCTATACGGACATTCTCGAATTCGATCTTAACGTTGCGGAAACCGCGGATGAGCTCAAAACCATCGTGGAACAAAAGGCGCAAGATGCAGGCTCGGATATCCTGATCGATACAGGTGGGATCAATGCCTATGACGAGGATGAAGTTGCCGCTCTTACGAAATATATCATCGCGGCAAAGGCGGAACCTGTTGTCGTCCTGGCCGCAGGCACCGATACCGCGGAGATGAGCGATACAGCAGAAACCTTCTCCTCTCTTGGAGCACAACGGATGATTGTTACCCGACTTGATACCACACGGCGTTATGGCGGCATATTCACAGCCGCTCATACCGCAAACCTCAGTTTTTCATATGCAAGCGTGTCCTCCTCCGTTGCAAATGGCCTGCATATTATAAACCCGGTAAATCTGGCCCGGCTTCTGCTCAGAGACCCGACTCATGCAGAAGTCGGCAAAGAATTTGACAAGGTAAAACCATGATCCAGACTGAAAGCCCACGCCGTAACCGGCCATCCATACATCCGGCAACGCAGGTCATCGGCAGTAACCTCATAACCGTAGCCTCCGGCAAGGGCGGTGTCGGAAAGACTGTACTGGCAGTCAGCCTCACGCAGGCGCTTGCCAAGTCCGGAAAGAACGTTCTTCTGTTTGATGGAGATGTTGGCCTCGCCAACGTGGATATTCAGCTCGGGATTATGCCAGAGAAAGACCTTGCCACGGTGGTGACGGGAGAAATGGATCTGAAAGATGCGGTTTTCAACTGCGCGGAGGGCGGTTTTGATCTTATCGCCGGAAGATCCGGCTCTGGTTCCCTTGGTACCCTCTCAGTTGGCCAACTACAAAAAATCCGGCAGGATCTTGCCAACCTAAGCAGCAGCTATGACTTCATCATCCTTGATCTTGGCGCGGGTATTGATGATGCCGTTCGGACACTATCCGGAGGCGCCGGCCCTAAACTGGTCGTCACGACAGGAGATCCGACCTCCCTCACGGATGCCTATGCCTATATCAAGGTGACGTCGCAGATAGCACCGAACGCAGACCTGCGCATCCTGGTGAATATGGTCAAGTCCGAAGCCGAGGGGCAGAAGGTGTATGAAAAACTCCTGACAGCCTGCCGGAATTTCCTGAATATCGAACCGCCTCTCGCTGGCATTATCGAACTGGATGAAAAGGTGTCGAGTGCGATCCGCGCACAGGCCGGTCTTATGACACGCTATCCGACAAGCCGCGCTGCCAACGCTGTCGACAACCTGGCGCGTTATCTTATCAAGGGAGCTGCATAACAAGCAGTCTTGGAGTATGAGTGGTATTCGCTCACCTTCCGGCGTTTCGTCGGGCGTAACGGGAAGTTCCAAGTCCCCGGCCTCTGGTCAGGGACCGGTCAACCCCACGACCCCGACTACCCCGGCAGGAGGTGAGCGCGGACTGCCTGCAAACAATCCGCAACCAACGGCGACCGCACCGACACCGACAGAGATCAAATTGATCAACGCCGTCGTTACGGCAAAATCATCAAATGAGAATATTGTCCTGCATACAGAGCTCGGCAATTTCCGTATCACGACCCCGACCTCTCTCACGGTGGGCAGTCATATCACCTTTGAAGTGATGAAGGCCGAAGAAGTGATATTGGCGCGATTGCTGAACGTCAACGGCAAAGCGCTGTCACCTCCGCTTGATGTGCGATTGCTGCCAACGATTGCAAAATCACCAACGGGCGCGGAAGGGTATATTAAGGCTGGTCAGCTTCACCCGCTTGAATTGAAGGCGGGCTTGCAAACTCTGGCAACGCCAATAGCTGTCACGAAGGTAGAGGTCACTTTGCCTTCGCCTGCACCAACACAATCGCCTGCGCCTCCCGCAACTCAACCAACAGCGTCGGTGCCGTCGGCGAACAAGAATATTGTGCCGGCAACAGCGAATAGTGCCGCCACGATCCAGAACGATACTGCGCCCCGCATCAATCCACAGGGTATCGCGGTCTATCAGCGGTATCACAGCCCGTCCTTAGCTGCTCCGCCCACAACGGTAGCGGAACCAAAAGCTGCGCCAAACCTGCCGCATGCCAATCGATCGCCGATCGTTGAAGCTCATATCATTCGACAGCCTGCTCCTGTAAAAATTGAACCGTCAAAAGTAACGCAAGTCTTTGAGGTAGGCGACAAAATCAACCTGATCATCCGGCCGCAAAAAGGAACAGCTCCTTTGGTGCCCCGCGCCGGTATTCTGCAAGGAACCGTTGTTGCGCTTGCCAATGCTCCAAATGCTGGAGGCCTCTCCAAGGTTACCATGCAGACACCCCTTGGGACGCTTTCTTATAGCACTGCAACTCCCCCTGCGGCAGGAACCAATGTTCAGTTTGCGGTCGCTGATGAAATTAATATTTTCCCGTTACCAGAAGCAACTATCCAGCAATCCGGCGAACGGGCACCGAAGCTAACTATCATGGGTGACTGGAGTAATCTCCGCGAGGCAATAAATCAGGTTGCACGTCAGGATCCGATTGTTGCCCAAACAGTTATCAGCCAGACTATCCCGCAAGCAAACCCGCAGCTTTCAAACAGCCTGCTGTTCTTTATGGCGGCCTTAAACCTGGGGTCTATTGAAAAATGGCTTGGTCAGGATTTTGTTCAGGCCATGAAAGCGGCCGGAAGAACTCCCCTGCTTCAAGCACTGGAAGAAGATTTCGCCACTTTTTCCCGTCTGCAAGCCGATAGCGGCGGCCAAGATTGGAAGAGTCTGAATTTTCCGTTTTTTGATGGCGCCAATCTGCGCCAGGTCCGCATGTTCCACCGGCGCCATAAAAATCCGGATGCCGACGAGGGAGAGGCAGAAACGACCCGCTTTTTGATAGAGCTCAACCTGACTAAATCCGGGCCGCTGCAATTGGACGGCCTGTTCAAGAGCCATATATTTGACCTTGCCGTCCGCAGTCATCGGGACGTCACGGAAGAAATGCGGCAGCACATCACGAAACTGTTCAGCGAACATATGGAAATTTCGGGGTTGAACGGACAGCTGACGTTCAAAACTATCACCCCGTTCCCTGTCGATCCGCTCAAGGAGTGGGAGGCAGGCAATGATACGGAAACGGGCGCTAGATTCCCAGCTTAGTGCGCATTGCCTTGGTAAGCTTGGCCTTTACGATCGAATAGGCCTCTTCGATATAAGCCTTGATATCGTCCTCCACCATGGCATCCTTTGAAGTCAATTGAACCCATTTGGCACGCGCCAGATAGGGCGCCGGGACAATTCCGTCCTGCTCGATAAGAATGGCGTATGCAAGATCACTACATTTGAAACTGATCTTCTCTGTCTCCCCTGGGCCCCAATGCGAGCAAATGGCAAAAATCTTTCCGCCGATTTTCCAGACCGAGGCGTTCCCCCACTGCACAACATTTTCAACCGCGGGTAAAGATACACAAAATCTGTCGAAATCTGATCTATTCACGGGCCTTTTCTCCCCAATGACAACTCGCGGCAACTTCAGAATAGAGAACTTTATAGCATAAAATTTCAACCTTGATAGAACAGCCGCGCTGCGTCATATTCCCGTCCAACACCTGATCGGATGGAATTACGAAACATGTATGTTGTTGCGGCGCTTTATAAGTTTGTGGCTTTGCCCGACTATGAGGAATTGCAGAAAGAGCTGCTAACGCTTTGCCGTGAAAACAATATTCAGGGCACTCTCCTGCTGGCGGAGGAAGGTATTAACGGGACGGTATCCGGCACTCGCCGAGCCATTGACGCCCTTCTCTCTTTTCTGAGGGCGGACCCGCGATTCAATGATCTACAGCACAAGGAATCGATCAACGAAACCCAGCCGTTCTACCGGATGAAGGTTCGCCTCAAAAAGGAGATCGTAACTCTTGGCGCGCCCGGACTTGATCCGCGCGAAGCTGTTGGCACCTATGTGAAACCGAAAGACTGGAATAACCTGATTAGCGATCCAGATGTTCTGTTGATCGATACACGCAATGACTATGAAGTCGAGGTTGGAACATTCAAGGGTGCGCTCAATCCGGAAACAAAAACATTTCGGGAATTCAAGAAATTCGTTGAGGAAAAGCTCGATCCCGTCCGCGACAAAAAGGTCGCGATGTTCTGCACGGGAGGAATTCGCTGTGAAAAATCCACATCGTATCTCTTGTCAAAAGGGTTTGAGAATGTGTTTCATCTTGAGGGCGGCATCCTTCAGTATCTGGAAGATGTTCCGAAAGCGAAAAGTACCTGGGAGGGAGAATGTTTCGTTTTTGATCAGCGGGTAACCGTTAATCACGATCTTGAAAAAGGATCCTACGATCAATGTTATGCTTGCCGCTATCCGATCACTGGGGAAGACAAAGAATCCCCGCTCTACCTTGAAGGTGTTTCCTGTGCCCGTTGTCACGACAGCCTGAGCGAAGATCAGAAAAAGCGTTTTGCGGATCGCCAGAAGCAGATCGCACTTGCAAGAGCACGAAACGAAAGCCATCTCGGCAGTAAATAACCGTCACTCCAGTTCGCTATACCGATTTGATCAGCCTTTCAAGCGAGGTAAAAGAAGCGGCTGATTTAAAGGGGGCAAAAGATCCTGTCTTTTGAATTTCCGTCGCTGCATCAATCATGGCCCCATAGGCAATACGGGCAAAAGCAGAGCCGGCACTGATCCGGCGCACCCCTGCCTTTTCCAGTTCCACCAGCGTAACCCCTGGCAAGCCTATTCCGGCAACGACATTCACAGGCCGCGATACAGAACAGCAAACTTCCGAAATGGTTTCAAGATCAGGCAATCCCGGTGCATATAAAACATCCGCCCCGACAGCCTCATACCCCTTGAGCCGCGCAAGGGTATCATCAAAATCCGGCCGTCCGAAAAGGTAGTTTTCTGCGCGGGCTGTCAGCATAAAAGGCCGGTCAAGCTTCGCAACCGCTTCCGCGGCTGCTGCAATCCGCTCAATAGCAAGTGTGCGATCGTAAATCGGATTATCCCGATCACCCGTCGTATCTTCAATCGTGCAGCCTGCCAGTCCGATTTCCGCAGCCAGGCGAACCGTTTCAGCAACCGTTTCAGGAGCATCGCCATAACCGTTTTCAAGATCTGCACTGACCGGCAGCGGGATCGCCGCAATAATTTCAGCAGCATGATCCAGCGCTTCCCGCCGGCTGATCTCGCCGATTGATGTCCCTTTGCCCGACGAAAACGCGAAGCCCGCACTTGTGGTTGCCAAAGCCTCAAACCCCAAGGCAGCCAGCATTTTTGCAGACCCGATATCCCACGGATTTGGAAGAACAAAGGCTTTGTCACCTTGATGCAGAGCCTTGAATTTTTCAGCTTTTTCCGACAAATTAGCAGCCTCCGCCCATATGTTCATGATATGTTCTTTATCATTAATATGTCGACCTAATCAAGGAAAAACGATATGGAAATTTATATGGATAGCAACCGTTCAATTATAGGGGAGCGGATTTGCGCCGATACAGTTCGATGGCCATATCATCAATTGTCATCTGCTCCGTGCGATCGCGTGAATATTTTTCGCGAGCCATTCGGGCCTCAAGCGCAATCTCGTATTTTTTTAGCTCCTGGAAGCAGTCCGCCACCTCTTCATTGAGCGCAGCGATTTTCTCATCCAAATCTTTTATGCTGACGTGGATATTTTCCCTCTGTGTTTTTGCCGCCGCGGCGTAACTCGCGAAGGCGAACCCAAGTTCCGGGTCCTTGTCGGCAATATTGATCTCTTGCTGCAATTCTTCATCCAGCTTATGAAGTCGCACCAGAAATCCCTCGCGCATTTCCGCAAAATCTGCAAGTTCACGGCGTTTTTCATCCAGCTTCCATTTATGAACCCGGATCAGGTTTTGCAAACTCTTCATGTCGTCATTGCCATTAGGATATCAAACCGGAAATTAAGCGGATTCAAATTCTATCTGATGTTCAAGAATTTCAGAAAGTGCCGCATAGCATTCCGGTAGACTTGTTCGTTCTTTTTTATTCTGACTCATAAATTCTTCAAGCAGGGGAAAGAAATGAATTGCCTCATCCACCTGCGGATCGGTGCCCGGTCGATAGGCGCCGAGCCGGATCATCTCCGCCATATCATCATAGGTAGAGAGATACTGCCTGGCTTTCGAGATAAGAATATTCTCATCTTCGCTATTACATCCGGGCATTGTCCGCGAAATAGACTTGAGCACATTGATAGCCGGATAGCGGCCGCGTTCGGCAATCTGTCGCTCCATAACGATATGACCATCCAAAATGCCCCGAACAGCATCGGCTACGGGCTCGTTATGATCGTCTCCCTCTACGAGGACAGTAAAAAGCCCTGTAATGCTCCCTTTTCCTGAGCCTGGTCCTGCCCGCTCCAACAGTTTCGGAAGTTCGCTGAAAACTGTTGGTGTATAACCCTTGCTGGTCGGAGGCTCTCCGCCGGAGAGCCCAATGTCCCGTTGCGCCATGGCAAAACGTGTAACGCTGTCCATAAGGCAGAGCACCTCGCGCTCCTTATCCCGAAAATACTCGGCAAGGGACAATGTCAGATAGGCCGCCTGCCGACGCATAAGCGCGGATTCATCAGAAGTGGCCACGACGACAACGCTTCGTTTCAGACCTTCTTCACCAAGATCGTCTTTAATAAATTCCTGAACTTCACGCCCTCGCTCCCCGATAAGCCCGATCACATTGACGTCCGCCGCCGTATTACGGGCCAGCATGGAGAACAGGACGGATTTACCGACACCGGAACCAGCGAAGATACCCATCCGCTGCCCGCGACAGCAGGTAACAAATGTATTCAGAGCCCGTACGCCAAGATCAATTTTCTCGCCAACACGTTGACGCGCATGGGCGGGGGGCGGTGAATTCCTGAAAGGAATGGCAGCGCTTCCCGCACTTAAAGGAGGGCCACCATCAATCGGCTCTCCCATCGCATTCACGACACGGCCAAGCCAGCTTTCATTCGGGAAAACCACAGGATCACGTTCCGCGATTTCCGCCTTGCAGCCAATACCAACGCCTTCCAGCGCCGCAAAAGGCATAAGCAATGCGCGATCGTTTCGAAAGCCGACAACCTCGCATTTTACATTCCCGCCATCCCGGGACCGCAGATTAACCCGGCTGCCAATACTCAGGCGTCTTTGAATACCCCCGATTTCAACCAGCAGGCCTTGGATCGCAGCGACACGACCATAGAATTGTGATGTGGGAACTCTGCTGATTTCGGAAATTATATCTTGCACGTATGACGCTCCGGGTTTTCAGTTTTTGCATCTTGCTTCGACCTATAAACCCATTTTGACTTATACCTTTTAAAGTTTCGTAAATGCTGTTTACCCGGGTTAACAAAGATAGTTAATTTTTATCTTTTATTTTAACTATTTGTTAAGTTAAGTTATTAATAATAGTTGCGTACAGGAGGTGATTTATGCGGGTATTATTGATTGAAGACGACAGCTCAATGGCACGTGGCATCGAATTGATGCTCAGCGCAGAGGGCCTTAATGTTTACACAACCGACCTTGGAGAAGAAGGGGTCGATCTCGGTAAACTCTACGATTATGACATTATTATCCTGGATTTGGGCCTGCCTGATATGTCTGGCTATGAAGTCCTTAAAAAGCTTCGGACAGCCAAGGTCTCAACCCCCATTCTGATATTGTCCGGCATGTCCGAACCCGATGACAAAGTTAAGGGTTTAGGGTTCGGTGCGGATGATTATCTGACCAAGCCTTTTAATAAAGATGAACTTGTTGCACGTATCCATGCGATTGTCCGCCGTTCCAAAGGCCATGCACAATCGACGATCCAGACAGGAAAGCTGACTGTCAATCTGGATTCCAAATCTGTGGAAGTCAGCGGCCAGCGGCTGCATCTCACCGGCAAGGAATATGGCATGCTGGAATTGTTGAGCCTGCGTAAGGGTACAACACTGACAAAAGAGATGTTCCTCAACCATCTTTATGGTGGCATGGACGAGCCGGAACTCAAAATCATCGACGTCTTCGTTTGCAAGCTGCGCAAAAAGCTGGCGGCGGCCACCAACGGAGATAATTACATTGAAACTGTCTGGGGTCGGGGCTATGTCCTCAGGGATCCTGACGAGAACGTACAAGCCAAAGCTAGCTAACCAATCATCAAGACAAGAAGCCACAATAAACCCCGCAGTACTTAAAATACTGCGGGGTTTATTGTGTTGTGAAATTACCTAGTAGATATAAAGACGGCGTGCTTATCAGCTCGCCGCCGCCATTATCCCGCCCTTGGCTGACGTATAGACGCCGCGCTGACCTTCAATCGGCTTAAAGCTGTCACAGATGCCAAGGACAGTCTCTGCACCGCCCAGAAAGAGAGCGCCATCATCTGCCAGAATGTTGTGAACCTGATTCAGAACTTTTCCTTTCGTCGCCTGATCGAAGTAGATCAGCACATTGCGGCAGAACACAACATCGAACTGCCCCATACCGCCCAAATCCTCAAGCAGGTTTTTAGGCTGAAATTTCACCATGGCACGAATGGAGCTGTCGATCTGCCACATCTCGCCGACCTGCTGGAAATGCTTCATCAAAAGCTGGATAGGCAAGCCACGCTGCACTTCAAACTGCGAATACAGACCAGCTTTTGCTTTCTCAAGCACCTCGTTTGAAAGGTCCGTCGCCAAGATCTCGACGCGCCACCCCGCCATTTTTGCGGCTTCTTCCTTGAGCAACATCGCAATGGAATAGGGCTCCTGCCCTGTCGAGCACGCCGCCGTCCATATCCGTAAACTCTTTTTCGCGGCCCGCGACTGAATGAGTTGCGGCAGAATAACCGACCGGAAAATTTCGAATGGCTTTGTATCACGGAAAAAGAACGTTTCGTTCGTGGTCATCGCCTCCGTGATCTCATTTAACAGACGCTCATCATTCGTCCGGCGTACTTCTTCGGCCAGCGCTTCAAGGCTTTCAAGGCCGCGCCTGCGCGCAAGAGGAACAAGCCTGCTTTCAAGCAAATATACCTTCTCTTCCGTCAGCACCAAGCCGGAACGTTTCCGGACTATATCGCCGAAGAGCTGAAAATCCTGGCTATTCATGCGGGTCTCCCATTGACGAAATTCTCGATTGCACCAGAGATTTTCTGTAAAGGCAGAATATTTGTGCACAGACCGGCGGACGCAACCGCCCCCGGCATTCCCCATACAACACTTGTTTCTTCATCCTGACCGATCACCACTGCTCCTGACTCCGCAAGTTTTCTGCAGCCTTCCAAACCATCGTGCCCCATCCCCGTTAGAATGGTTGTCAATACATGCGTGCCATACACGGACTGCAGGCTCCGCAGCATTGGATCAACGGACGGGCGGCAATAATTTTCCGGCGCTTCCTGATTTAATTTGATAACAACATTTCCAACCTGACCATGGACAGTCAAATGCCAGTTTCCAGGGGCAACATAGACACGATTATCCTGAACCCTCTCACCATCAACCGCCTCGAGACAATCTTTGCCATAAATCTTGCTCAGATGTTCCGCCAGAATCGTCGTAAAGGTTGCTGGCATATGCTGCGTAATAAAAATGGGAAGGTTTATCTTGTCTTTGAGCCCAGCCAGCAACTTGAAAAGCGCTTGCGGCCCACCCGTCGACGCACCGATTGCAAGTGCTTTGATCTGGGGAATTTTCGAAATCTGCCTTAGAGTCGCAGGTGTTTTTACTGCGACAAGCGATGTCCGGTGCTCCCGCTGCTCCGGCACGATGACTGGGCGTGAAACAACCTTACCTGCGGCTTTATCCCGGGATCGTCTTGTCGATCCCAGCGCCCTTACTTTTTCCACAAGGCCGCGCTGAAAGTTTTCCTTATCGTCCGCCACACGGGTCGATTCAGGCTTGGCGATATAATCTGCTGCTCCCATCGACAAAGCCTTCAGGCTAACATCAGCATTACGGCGGGTTAGGGTTGATGCCATGATGACCTGCACGTCCGGATCGAGAGCAACAAGCTTCGGCAAGGCCGTCAACCCGTCCATCTCTGGCATTTCAATGTCCAGAATAACAAGCTCCGGCTTCGCCCGCTCAAATTCTCGTAGCGCCATGGCTCCATTGCTGGCAAGAGCTACGACATGTATGTCCGCTTCCGCGTCCAGCCATCGGGACAAGAACCCTCGAATGACGGCTGAGTCATCCACAACCATCACCCGGTACGGATCACCGGATGCGCTCTTCGGACTCTGCGCAATAGTTTCAGCCTGGATCACCTAGATAACTCCCACCTGCGAGAATTTTGCTTCGATAATCGCCCGGTCAAAAGGCTTCATAATATATTCGTTTGCTCCGGCAGAGATAGCCTCGCGAATATGGGCCATGTCATTCTCTGTGGTGCAAAAAATTACGATGGGTTGCTCGCCATTTTCCGTACCCCGTAAGGTCCTTAGAAAATCGATACCGTTCATAACTGGCATGTTCCAGTCGAGCAAAATAACATCAGGCATTTTCTCCTGACAGGTCGTGAGTGCGCCTTTACCATCCTCAGCCTCCAGGATTCCAAAGCTCATGTCTTCCAATATCCGTCTGGCTACCATGCGAACGACTTTGGAATCATCTACAATCAAACAGGATGGCATCAATTTTCTCCGTTTTTCTTATGCTGCGATTGTCGAATTGCCGCCGAAATCAAGCATCCGCTCGATCTGCAGGACAACAAGCAATTTATCTTCAAGGCGATAGACGCCGCCGGAAATCTCTTTCCAGCAGGCATTCAAGGTTACCGGTGTCGGCTGTAAATCATTTACGTCCAATGTGAGAACCTCTCCCACACTGTCAATCATCAGGCTGTAGGGTTCGCCCTGATGCTCAACGACGATACTCATACCGCCGTCTTCCTGCTCCAGCTGGGACAGACCGAGCCTTTTGCGCACATCAATCGCGGTTACGATCCGTCCGCGCAAATTAAGGGCGCCGGCAACCTCCGCCGGGGCAAGTGGAATCTTGGTCAGCTTCAGGTCCCGAAGAACGTCATGCACTTCAAGAACCGGGATACCGAAGAGCTGGTCCGCGATTAAAATCGTCACATATTCCTGCATGTTACTTGTGGTCATTTTGCACTTCCACTTGCTTTGAGAGTCTGCGTGAGCGCCGACATCAATGAATCCCTGTCGAATTTTGCGATGTAATCGGAGAAGCCAACCGCCCGGCCACGATCAAAATCGCCAGGTGTCGTATGAGATGACAGTGCCACGATCGGTGTTTCATGCCACCTCTCGTCGCCCTTCACTTTTTCAGCAAAGGTGAAGCCATCCATTTCCGGCATTTCAATATCGCTAATAATGATATCGAAATGTTCGCCGTGATCGCGTTTTTCGAGGGCGTCAACACCATTTTCGGCTGTCGTCACCGCGTAACCGGCCGTTTTGAGGAGTGGTACAAGCATGTTGCGGAAGAACGGGCTATCATCGACCAGCAGAATTTTCTGCTTGTCGTTTCCGTGACCGAATGGCCGCGTTTCTTGCGCGCCGAACCAGCTTCCGAAGCATTTTTGCAGGCAATATCCGACATCTACGATATCCGTTGCCTTATCCCGGATAACGGCGCTTCCTACGAAACCCTCGCGATCAGACATCATTTCGACATCAAGCGTGTCTTCAACAATATCAACGATTTCGTCGACAACAAGACCCATGGTGCGATCCTGATCGCTGAAGACCAGAACCGGCTGGCGACCCTCTTCAACAATGCTTACGCTGTCATCAATCGTCGTCAATGGCATAAGCTGGCCGCGATATTGAACAACCTTCTTGCCATTGGTATCTTCAATCGTATTAACATCAATTTCTTCAAGTCGGGCGACGAGTGATAGAGGTACTGCCTTCGGATCTTTCCCACCTGCCCGGAAAACAAGGAGAGCTGTTTTCTCGTCTTGCAACTGGCTTAGCTTGGTCTCGTCTTTTTCGGAATTATCAGAGCTTACGGCGGCATCACCAGACATTGCGGCAATGCCATTTGGATCCAGGATCATGATGACGCTGCCGTCACCAAGGATCGTATTCCCCGAGAAAATAGACAGGTTCTTGAGAATTGGTGCTATAGGTTTAACAACAATCTCTTCGGTGTCAAAAACCCGATCCACAACAATGCCGAAAACAAAACTTGCGACCTGAATGACGACAATAAATTCTTCGGCGCCTTTGACGTTGCTTTGATCTGCAACTTCATCTGCGGCGGTTTCCAATCGCATAATGTCATTAAGGTGCAACAGCGGAAGGAGCTGATCACGCAGCCTCAGGACGGGTGAGTCATTGATCATTTCGATGGTGTGGTCACTGCTGCTGTTGGTTGATGCCCGGACAAGCTCCAAAACGCTTGTTTGCGGGATCGCGAAGCGTTCACCACAACACTCAACAATCAATGCAGAAACGATGGCAAGCGTTAGTGGAATCTTGATAGTAAAGGTCGACCCCTGCCCTTCTTCCGACGTCAGGGCAATTGTTCCTCCAATTTTCTCAATGTTCGAACGGACGACATCCATCCCAACACCCCGGCCGGAGACGTTTGTCACTTTCTCCGCCGTCGAGAATCCTGCCCGCATGATGAAATTCTGGATCTGCTGCTTGCTCATGCCTTCAAGTTCGGCTTCGCTTGCCAGTCCGTTTTCAATGACCTTTTTCTTAATCTTCTCGCTGTTCAAACCGCGACCGTCATCAGAAATTTTAATGATGATGTGACCGCCTTCATGGAAAGCCTCAAGAACAATTTTACCGGTTTCATTCTTGCCGTTCGCGATGCGATCCGCTGGCATTTCCAGGCCATGATCTGCAGAGTTGCGCACCATATGGGTCAACGGGTCCTTGATCAACTCCAATACCTGGCGATCGAGTTCCGTCTCGGCGCCCCGCATAACCAGATCGATTTTCTTATCAAGGTCATGGCTCAAATCGCGGACGATTCGCGGCAGTTTGGACCAGGCGTTCCCGATAGGCTGCATACGGGTTTTCATCAGCCCTTCCTGCAGCTCCGTCGTCACATGGCTCAGGCGCTGCAGCGGCACCGTGAATTCGTTGTCATCCATGCCGCGGACCATCTGCAAAAGCTGGTTTCTTGTGAGTACGAGTTCGCTTACCATCGTCATCAGGTTTTCGAGCATCTGGACATTCACCCGAATGCTCTGATTTGCAATGCTCGACTCCTTCGATGCTTTCTCTTTTGATGTCTTTTCGGCTACAGGTTTCGTTTCTTCGTCCTTAACCTCTAGCTTTGACTCAGCAACGGGCTCCGGCATATCGTCCGGGCCTTCCGCAGCCTGGAATGCCGCTTCGAGCTCTTCAAGTGAAACCTCGCCAGAGCTAACCTCATCGTCCGGACCTTCTGCGGCCTGGAATGCCGCTTCCAGCTCCTCCTCGGAGACACTACCCTCAGGAACATTCTCTTCTTCCTTAACCGGTGCCTCTTCAACAGGAGCAAAAGCTGCGCCAAAGGCAACTGCGTTCAACCGGGCAATTAGGTCGGCATCATCCCCCGCCGGCTCTTCTTCGGTTTCTTCAATCGTGGCAAGAATGTCTTTAATGACATCCATGGCTTCCAGAATGATCGTAACAACGTCGGCAGTGACAGTCAGTTCCTTGTCACGGATTTTACCAAGGACATTTTCGCCGGCATGGGCCACCGCCTCAAGTCTTGGAAGCCCCAAGAAGCCACATGTCCCTTTGATTGTATGGACCAGGCGAAAAATATTTCCGATATGACTCTCATCGCTCGGGTCCTGCTCCAGAACAATGAGTGACGTGTCAACAATGCCAATGCTTTCGTTGGTTTCCGTGAGAAACTCGCTCAGAAGATCATCCATTTAACCGTATACTTTCCGTAACGTTGCATGATATCCGGGAACGTAATTACCCTGATATTTTCAGATACAGAATGCCGGATATAGGTTAACAAGCGGTTACGGAGAGAGCAGTTTTACGCCCTTTTTATGCTGATGAGGTTTTCAGCGGATTCGATTTTTAGTTTGTCCAGTAATTGGCAGTTTATCTCGCAGCAGAAAGGACCTCCGGATTATTTAACCGGACCTGACAGCGAGGCTCACGTGATCGTCATCCATATCCTGGATAACAAGGTTCACATTGTTGTTTTCACACAGAGCCATAAGATACTGTACGCCAACATTCTGCGCCGTCAGTTCAGACTCGTTATATCCGTTTTGCAGAATATGGGTCACGTCTTCTCGAAGGAGCACCCGCATTCCTTCCGCCCGGAAAATAAAGGACCAGCCTCCCTTGGAGACATCGCCTGTGACCTTTAGGTCGCCTCCCCGAGGCAAGGCGGCGGCAGCGACAACCAGCAAATTACAGAGAATCTTCACTACATCTTTTGGTAGCATTTCAGCGCCACCTGCCTCATCCGGCCAGTCGAGCCTGATTTTTCCGAAAGACATGAGGTCACGGCTAAGGTTGCGGGCGTCTCGTAACGAAATATCCTGCCCCATACTGCCGGCGAGACCAAATGCAAGCCGGTAGAATTGAAGCCGAGCCGAAGCCTCGCCCGCGCTTTCACTTATGAGCCTGAGGGCTTCCGCCCGCATATCCTCATTGCCATCATCCGCAACAAGCTCGGCGCCATTACAAATGGCGCCAATCGGTCCAATGACATCATGGCAGAGTTTGGAACTCATTAAAGACGCGAGTTTCAGATCAATCATATTATCACCGGAATCCAATACATTCATAACTTTACAAAAAGGAACAACCTTTGTCGCCTGTACGACAATTTGCTAAAGTGAATATGCAACAATCCAGTCTGACATGTTAAGAGAAAAATCATGCTAGCCCAGTTTTCACCAGGTCAATATGTTCGTCATCCGCAGCAGCCGGGCTGGGGTATAGGTCAGGTTCAGTCTTCTGTTGCGGATCGTGTCACGGTGAATTTTGAGCATGCTGGCAAACAATTAATCATTGCGAGTGTCGTTGACCTGGTCGTCGTAAATGACGATGACATATACGGCGATTAAGCGACTATGTTTGACTCCGGAGGAACCCAGAATTGACATCAGGAAAGTCGACATTTGCCGTTCCGAAGGCGCCCGGCAAAGGTGGGCGGAAAGCGCGCTATCAGAAGAAAGGTCGTCAGGTCGACCCGATTGCCGCCCGTGAAGTTGCAGCGCTTCTCGGGGATCGTTCCCGGCAGCACGACTTATTAATTGAACATCTGCATTTAATCCAGGATGCCTACGGATATCTATCGGCGGCCCATTTGACGGCGTTGGCGGATGAAATGCGTCTTGCCTTGGCTGAAGTATATGAGGTCGCGACCTTTTATCACAACTTCACTGTCGTCAAGGAGAGTGACACAACGCCTGCGGCACTGACAATCAAGGTATGCGACAGCCTGACTTGCGAAATGACGGGATCGATGGCCCTGAAAAGCGATCTTGCGGCCAAATACGGCGCCAATATCCGCGTCACCCATGGCGCCTGCATGGGCCGTTGTGAAAAAGCCCCCGTGGTGCGCATAAAAGACCGCTATGTCGGCAATGCAACGCAGGAGACTGTCGATACCGCGCTGGAAGACGAGAAGAGGAATGCACCGCTTGATATTCCTTCATTCAAGACATTTGAAAATTATAAAGGTGCGGAAGGTTTCACGACAATAGAGCAACTCCGTAGCGGAAAGCTGACGGCGTCTGACATAATCGAGATATTAAGTGACAGCGGCCATCGAGGTCTTGGGGGCGCCGGTTTCCCGCATGCCATGAAGCTCAATTCCGTTCTGTCCGTTCCGGGGCCGCGCTATATGGCCGTTAATGCCGACGAGAGCGAACCGGGAACATTCAAGGACCGGTACTTTATGACCAGCAATCCCTTTCAGTTCCTGGATGGAATGCTGATCGCGGCGGAAATAGTCGAGGCCGAGGCAATATATATCTTCCTGCGCGATGAGTATCCCGAGACCGCAAAGATTCTGGCAGATTGCATTGGGGTTCTGGTCGAACAAAACCTCACTCGCGGAAAAGAGATATACTTGCGGCGCGGCGCCGGTGCTTACATCTGCGGGGAGGAAAGCGCCATGCTGGAAAGTATAGAAGGCAAGCGGGCGCTGCCCCGGCACAAGCCTCCTTTCCCGGCCCATGTCGGTCTGTTCGGGCGCCCCACCCTCATAAACAATGTGGAAACCCTCTATTGGCTGCCGGAGATTATTCGTAAAGGCGCCGACTGGTTCAAGGAAGGCGGACGCAATGGCGGCAGGGGGTTTCGCAGCTTTTCCCTCTCCGGCCATGTCAATAAACCGGGAGTCTATATTACGCCCGCCGGAATTACAGCCGCAGAGCTGATTGAAGAATATGGTGGCGGCATGAAGGCAGGACATAAATTCCGGGCATATCTTCCCGGTGGCGCGTCAGGTGGTTTACTGCCAGCGTCCATGGCGGATATTCCGCTTGATTTCGGTACTTTGGAGAAACACGGCTGTTTTATTGGCTCTGCGGCTGTCATTGTAATTTCAGATCAGGACGACCTTAAAATGGTTGCCCGGAATTTGATGCGTTTTTTCGAGGATGAAAGCTGCGGACAGTGCACTCCCTGCCGAGCTGGCACCGAAAAGGCTCTGAAAATAATGCAGAATGACCGCTGGGATTCAGGTCTACTGGAAGAGTTGAGCTCGGTCATGCGCGATGCCTCTATCTGCGGACTTGGACAAGCCGCTCCAAACGGACTGTTGTCCATTCTCAAGCATTTTCCGGAGGATGTGTCATGAGCAAGCAGATTACGTTCGAACTGGACGGTCAGCAGGTTACAGCCGAACCCGGTCAGTCAATCTGGGATGTTGCAAAAGGTCAGGGCACAACAATTCCGCATTTATGCCACGCAGATCGCGTCAGCTTCACAGCAGACGGAAATTGCCGCGCCTGTATGGTGGAAATTGAAGGTGAGCGTGTTCTCGCCGCGAGCTGCATCCGCAAACCGGCGGATGGCATGGTCGTTAAAACGGCATCAGACCGTGCGGTGAAATCGCGGAAGATGGTCATGGAGCTTTTGATTGCAGATCAGCCTGACCGCGAAACATCTTATGACGCGGACAGTCATTTCTGGAAAATAGCCGATCAGCAAAACATATCGGATAGCCGGTTTGCTCCACGCGAGATGCCTTTGGATGACCTCTCTCATCCGGCCATGGCCGTCAATCTGGATGCCTGCATCAACTGCAATCTTTGTGTCCGCGCCTGCCGTGATGTCCAGGTAAATGACGTGATCGGTATGGCTGGCCGTGGCGTCCATTCCAAGATCGTCTTCGATTTCGATGATCCCATGGGGGATAGCACCTGCGTTGGCTGCGGTGAATGCGTGCAGGCCTGCCCCACAGGAGCTTTGCTTGAAAAATCCGTTGTCGGAGATCACCATATCGACCGTGAAGTTGACAGCGTATGCCCGTTCTGCGGTGTCGGCTGTCAACTGACATTCAAAATACGCGATGACAAGATTCTCTTCGCCGATGGGCGTGATGGTCCTGCCAATGAGGAACGGCTCTGCATCAAGGGACGCTTCGGATTTGATTACATTCACAATCCGCAGCGTCTTACGGTGCCACTGATCCGCAAGAAGGGTATCGCCAAGGCGGATGTCGCCGATCTTGACCCGGCAAATCCCTTCACTCATTTCCGTGAGGCAAGTTGGGATGAGGCGTTGGAAGCCGCGGCAAGCGGATTGAAAAAGGTCCGGGATACCAAAGGCGGAAATGCTCTGGCTGGCTTTGGTTCCGCCAAGGGTTCAAACGAGGAAGCCTATCTCTTCCAGAAGCTTGTTCGCACTGGCTTCGGGACGAACAACGTCGATCATTGCACCCGGCTCTGTCATGCATCCTCGGTCGCAGCCTTGTTGGAAACTGTTGGCTCCGGCGCTGTCTCGGCCCCGTTTAACGAGGCGGAGAATGCGGACGTCATCATGGTCATCGGATCCAATCCGACGGTCAATCACCCAGTTGCCGCAACTTTCTTCAAAAATGCGATTAAAAAAGGCAGCAAACTGATTGTCATCGACCCGCGCGGACAGTCCCTTTCGCGTCATGCCACTTATATGCTGCAGGAAAAGCCCGGAACGGACGTCGCTCTCCTCAACTCCATCATGCATGTCATTATCGAAGACGGGCTGACCGACGAAAGTTATATTCGCGATCACACCGAAAATTTTGAAGAACTGAAGACGCATCTGGTCGGATTCAGTCCCGAAGCCATGGCGGAGACGACGGGCATTGATCCCGCGATGATCCGCGAGGTGGCTCATGTTTTCGCCAAGGCGAAAGCAGCAATTATATTCTGGGGAATGGGAATAAGTCAGCATGTACATGGCACAGATAATTCACGCTGTCTGATCAGCCTCTCCCTCATGACTGGCCAGGTCGGGCGTCCCGGTACGGGCCTGCATCCCTTGCGCGGACAGAATAATGTTCAGGGTGCCTCGGATGTCGCGTTGATTCCCATGTTCCTGCCCGATTACCAGTCTGTCGAAGACCCTGTCATCCGCACGAAGTTTGAGAAATTCTGGGGTGCCGAGATACAGCCCGAAAAAGGTCTGACCGTCGTCGAGATCACCGAAGCGATACACCGGGGAGCTATTAATGCCATGTATATTATGGGCGAGAATCCGGCAATGTCGGACCCCAACGTCACACATGCGCGCGAAGCCCTCTCGATGCTTGACCATCTTGTTGTGCAGGACCTGTTCCTGACGGAGACGGCGGCCTATGCAGATGTAGTCCTGCCGGCCTCAGCATGGCCGGAGAAGGATGGCACGGTGACCAACACAAACCGTCAGGTACAGATGGGCCGAGCCGCTGTTCCTATGCCGGGCGATGCGCGACAGGACCTCTGGATCATTCAGGAAATAGCGAAGCGCTTGGGGCTTGACTGGCAATATAGTCACCCGAGAGATGTCTTTGCGGAAATGACTCAGGTTATGGGGAGTATCCGCGGCATGAGCTGGGAACGGCTGGAAGCACAGGAGTCAGTAATCTATCCATGTGAAAGCCCTGAAGACCCCGGTCAGCCGCTGATCTTCACCGAGAGATTCCCGACCGCGAATGGCCTTGGTAAATTCGTACCGGCCAGCCTGATCTCCCCGGACGAGATTCCGGACAGAGACTATCCGATCGTTCTGACCACGGGTCGCCTGCTGGAACACTGGCATACCGGCTCCATGACGCGCCGTTCGGAAGTACTCGATGCGGTGGAACCCGAACCGATTGTTCACATGGCCCCGGGCATGATGGAGCAGTTGGATGCGAAACCTGGCGATATTGTGACTGTGCGCTCGCGCCGCGGCGAAATAGATATACGTGTTCGCGCGGATGGCGGCGTGCAGAATGGTATGATTTTTATCCCTTTCTGCTATGCGGAAGCGGCCGTCAACCTCCTCACGAATGATGCGCTTGACCCTTTCGGCAAAATCGCGGAAGTTAAATTCTGCGCTGTCAATGTCGAAAGGAAATCCGCCTGAAATGTCCCCTGATCTGGAGAGGAAAACGACTGTCGGTATAATCCAGACAGGGCGTCTTGGTGGGTCGCTCGGCGTTAAATATGGCGAGTATCCGGAAATGTTCATGGACCTCTTTGAGGGGGAACCATTTGACTATGTTGTCTATCCCGCCATTGAAGGAAAACTGCCAAAGCACCCGCTGGAATGTGACGCATGGGTTATTACTGGCTCCAAACATGGTGTCTATGAAGATTTTGATTGGATAAAGCCGCTGGAAGTTTTTATCCGCAAGTTAGTCGCAAGTGGCCAGCCAACTGTAGGGGTATGTTTCGGCCATCAGATCATGGCGCAAGCCATGGGTGGAAAGGTTGAAAAATTCTCCGGCGGCTGGTGCGTTGGGCGTGTTACATATGCTGACATCGCAAATAATTCGGAGGCAAGTCTGCTGGCTTTTCATCAGGATCAGGTCATCACTCCACCGAAAAATACGGACGTGTGGCTGACGTCTGATTTTTGCATGCATGCGGGCCTAAAATATTCTCCGACCTGCTTTTCACTGCAGCCACACCCGGAACACACCCTGCCCTTTCTCGTCGATCTGATCAATCAACGCCGTGGGGTTCAGCTCTCCGTGGAGGTGGCGGATGACGGACTTGCCTCTCTTGCTGCGTCAAATGATCAGCAGCAGTATGGGCTCTGGATTGCGGAAATCCTTAAAGGAGATCGCCGACTCTGAAGCGCACCCTGAAAGCTGCTCGTCCGATGTTACCCTTTTTTGAACACTGAAAGACGTTCGTCGTCGCCTTGCGCGCGGCCGGGGCTGTTCTCGCATTCGAACTGCAAACCATCTTTCAAACCGTAATCCTGACCCTTGTTAACCAGCATCTTGTCTGCCCGCAATGTATACCAGGAGTTTTCTGTTATATCGCGAGCCATCTTCAAGGCCTCATCCGATAGCAGGCTATCCGGCACGCATTTATTCACAAGCCCGATTTCAAAAGCTTCAGCTCCGGATACGACCCGTCCGGTAAACATCATCTCTTTGGCGTTCAACACCCCTATCCGGCGTGGAAGCCGCTGGCTCATCCCCCAGAGCGGCGTTAACGCCCATTTTCCATGCGTATCCGCAAACTTCGCACTCTCTCCGCAAATCATTAAATCGCACGCGAGAACCAACTCGAGCGCACCGGTGTAACAATGGCCGGCAACCTCCGCAATGACCGGCTGTGGCAGATTCTCGATCATTTCGATAGTTTCGGCCTGAAATCGGGGATGCGGTGCCTCTTCCCCAGCCTGCATCGCCTTCAGGTCATTCCCTGCGGAAAAGGATCGCCCCTCTCCTCTCAGGATAACACATCCTATTTCATCGGTTTGGTTGGCAAGGGCTTTAACATGTTCATGTAATTCTACAAAAAGGGATGGACTAAGGGCATTCAGCGCTTTTGGGCGGTTAAGGCTCAAGATCGAAATGCCGTCAACATCCCGGCGCTTGACAAGTTCTTCCATCGTTACCCCTCTTTCACAGTATCAATGTCCGGCTTCCTGTTAGCCTGACGAAACAGGTTCCTTTCCCGGTAGAATGTATAAACTCCGCTCCCGACAATAATAATACTGCCAAGAATTGTCCATTGATCGGGAATATCGCCAAAGACGATAAAACCGAGCAGGATGGCCCAGATCAGGATTGTATACCTAAACGGAGAAGTGAAGCTGATATCACCAACGCGCATGGCCATGATACTGAAGAGGTAACCGAAAATAACAAAGAAGGCCGCCATAGCGAGCAGGCCGCTAGCCTCGGCCGTAACCGGTCGCCATTCCATTGTCATTGACAGCACCGCCCCGACAACCATGACTGAAATTGATGTCAGCAAGGAGACGAAGAGCGACGGCACGCCCACGGACAGCCGCCGGGTCGACAAATCCCGCAGCACCACAAAAAACACCGCGATGATGGCATAGATTGAAAATTCGTTGAATCCGTCTGACCCTGGGCGCACGATCATTAAAACACCGATAAAACCTGCCGTAATAGCCAGATAACGCCGCCACCCTACGGCTTCGGAGAGAAAAATTGCAGCCGCCAATGTTACCGCAAGTGGCAGCGCTTGCAAGATAGCGGTCGCATTGGCGATCGGCATATGGAACAGAGCGGAGAGATAAAAAATCGCGCCTCCGACTTCTCCGATCAATCGAAGGCAGACAAGTCCCCGGTCTCCCTTCGGAATACGATAGAGAAGATTCCCCTTGTAAAGACAAAATACAGCCAGCAGCAGGCTCGTGAAGATACCACGCAGAAAGATAGCTTGGAAAATGCTGAGGTGATCAGCAAGCAGTTTCATTGTTGTATCATTAACGACAAAAGCGGCCACACTTATCGTCATGAAAGCCGCACCACGCATATTGTCGGAGATTTGAATACCCATAGAATATTAGTCGATCAAATGATCCGAGATCGCAAGCAATATTCCTCTGATACTAATTATTTCGACCGGATTTTTATTGTATGTAGTGTGAAGCAAACTCCGCTATGCGACACAGTACATCTTGAGGATTTTCCTGCCATGGGTTATGGCCGCAATCGTTTAGGAGAAGCTTCTCGAACGGACCTGCAACTGAATTTTCGATGGCTTCAATTTGTGCAGTTGTCCCAAAACTATCGTTCCGTCCCTGTATGACGAGAATAGGCGCAGTACCCGAAGACAGAAACTTTTCAATATTCCATTTCCTGAACTGCGGATCCAGCCATGCATCGCTCCAGCCGCGAAAGGCATATTCTATATTAACTCCATGGAACCTTTCAAGTTTCCGCTTTAAATGACCTGACTCATAGGCGCTTTTGGCCGCGGCAATCCCTTCAATCGATATGTCTTCACAAAACACATGCGGAGCCATAGCAATCACGGCTTCCGGCGGCGGCAGTTCAACGCAGCCTGAATATATCAAGGCAATAGAAGCGCCATCAGAATGGCCTACCAAGATAAAACGCGAGATACCGAAATGTTCGATCAATTGCGGAAGAACATCTTCGGCTTCACGCTCCATATAGTCCAGCGGCCGAGGTAATTGACAAGGTGACGATCCGCCGTAACCAGCCCGGCTATACACAAGTCCTGCAAGCCCCAGCCTCTCACAAAGCAAACCGGGAAAATCGTGCCAGAGCTCAATACAGCCAAGGCCTTCATGCAAAAAAATAAGAAGGGGCTTTTGCGGATCGAAATCTCCGATAATACGAGTTTCAATCCGCACGCCCGAAATCGTAACAACCTTGTCGATGGCCGCCAGGCTCACTTTTTCCGGATCATATTCACGATGCCGGAGAAATCCGCCTCTTCTCCCTCACCGCCGACATAGGCCTCATACATTTCCATCGCCGCCTTCCCAAGCTCGGTAGAGGCGCCGAATCCATCCGCTGCATCCTGGCTGAGATGCAGGTCTTTCAGCATATTCTGTGCAGAAAATCCGGGCTTGTATCCATTATTTGCCGGACTCGCCGGAACCGGCCCCGGGACGGGACAATAACTCGTCAGAGACCAGCATTGCCCGGAAGCAGTGGACACAATATCGAACATCGTCTGATGTTCCAGCCCGAGCTTTTCAGCCAACACAAAGGCCTCGCATACGCCAATCATTGAAATACCAAGGATCATATTGTTACAGATCTTCGCCGCCTGACCGGTTCCTGCGCCGCCGGTATGGACAATGTTCGTGCCCATAGCCTGAAGGATCGGTAGTGCTGCCTCAAAGGCTCCCTTGAGACCGCCGACCATGAAGGTCAACGTTCCGGCATTGGCACCGCCAACGCCACCGCTCACCGGTGCGTCCACTATCATCATGCCTTTACTCTGCGCCACTTTCGCAACTTCACGGGTTGTCGCGACATCGATCGTCGAGCAATCTATGAAGAGAGTTCCCTCATTCGCAGCGTTCAAAACCCCTTCATCCCCGAGATATACACTCCGGACATGCTTCCCCTTGGGCAGCATGGTTACAACAACGCCCACATCTGTGGCGGCATCACTTGCGGAGGCAGCGGCTGTAGCTCCCTCTGCGACACAAACGGCGACTGCCGCCTCCGACAAATCAAAAACCTTAACGGCATGGCCGGCTTTCAACAGGTTGATAGCCATGCCGCCCCCCATATTTCCTACGCCGATAAATCCTATTTTCGCCATTTTCTTCTTTCCTATATAAAAGCCCTGACACAAAACCTGGGTCAGGGCGTTCATTATTTGTCTGTTTTTATTTAAACGTCGGAATCGAGAATTCCGCGCCCGCCTTGATGCTGTTGGGCCATCTTGAGGTCACCGTCTTCACCTTGGTATAGAAGCGGACACCTTCGGGGCCATGCTGGTTATGATCGCCAAAGGCCGACGCCTTCCAGCCTCCGAAAGTATGGAAGGCCAACGGCACCGGAATCGGTACATTGACGCCCACCATACCGACTTCCACATTGTTCGAAAAGGCGCGAGCCACATCCCCGTTCTGTGTGAAGATAGATGTTCCGTTGCCGAACTCATGTTTATCAACCATATCAATGGCATCATCAAAGGTTGGTGCGCGAACAACTGAGAGGACAGGACCAAATATCTCTTCCTTGTAGATACGCATGTCGGTCTTCACATTGTCAAACAAACAGCCTCCCATATAGAAGCCATCTTCATATCCCTGCAATGTCAGATCGCGGCCATCAACAACCAGATCGGCCCCTTCCTTGATGCCGAGATCCACATAGCCTTTTACCTTTTCCAGGTGCTCTTTGGTGACCAGCGGTCCCATATCACCATCGGCGGCACTCGGCCCGACTTTCAGGCCGCGCACCTGAGGTGCCAACCGCTCAACAAGCTCATCCCCTGCATCGCCGACGGCAACAGCGACGGAGATGGCCATGCAACGCTCGCCCGCGGAACCATATCCCGCTCCGATCAGGGCATCCACTGTCTTATCCATATCCGCGTCCGGCATCACAAGCATATGATTCTTGGCGCCACCCATGGCTTGAACCCGTTTGCCATTGGAAGTTCCGCGAGCATAGACATACTGTGCAATTGGCGTGGAACCGACAAAGCTCACGGCCTTGATGCGTGGATCGTCAAGAATGGTATCGACAGCGAGCTTGTCGCCATTTACGACGTTAAGAACACCCTTCGGCGCACCTGCCTCCAACATCAGCTCCGCGAGCCGCATGGGAAGGGAGGGGTCCTTTTCCGACGGTTTCAGGACAAATGTGTTTCCACAGGCAATGGCGACGGCAAACATCCACATGGGAACCATGGCCGGAAAGTTGAATGGCGTGATGCCTGCAACAACGCCAAGCGGCTTGCGCATGGAATACATGTCAACGCCTCTGGAGACATTATCCGAAAACTCACCTTTTAATAAATGCGGAATACCGCAGGCAAACTCAACAACCTCAAGGCCGCGAATAATCGAGCCCTTCGCATCGGAGTGAACCTTGCCATGCTCGCTTGACAGCAGGGCGGCCAGATCCTCAATATTGTCCTCAACCAGTTGCTTGAACTTGAACATAACCCGTGCCCGCGTAATCGGGGATGTCTCTGCCCATTCCGGGAATGCTGCAAGGCTGTTGGCAATTGCCTCACCAACTTCAGCTTCGGTCGCAAGCGGAACATCCGCTTTATGCTCTCCCGTGCTTGGATTAAAGACGGGGCTGAAACGCCCGGATTTACCGGCAACATACTGTCCGCCGATATAATGTTTTAATTGCTCTGTCATTTGGTCTACTCCCAAAAAAGATTCTTGCTGGCTGAACTGTACATAGGTAAAAATGCAAAGTAATTATATAAGAATGCACATTCCCTGTGTATATTTGCACATACGGTAATTGTTATTTTTGATTGGAACGATATCCGTTTCTTTCTGGAGCTTAGCCGGAAAGGACGCCTGACGGAAGTGGCTAAAGCGTTAAAGGTTGATCATACCACAGTCAGCCGGCGCGTTCTTGCGCTTGAGGAGAAACTCGATGCGAAGTTGTTTGAAGCCACCCCCCGGGGATTTGTTCTCACTCAGGCAGGGGAACGGTTACTTCCGCAAGCGGAAGCAATGGAAAGTGCCTCGGCTGCAATACAGGATTCTGTCGGCGGCGAGAACCAGACCCTGACCGGGACGGTCCGCCTTGGGGTTCCGGAGGGGTTTGGCAGCCAGTTCCTTGCCATGGAGCTCACCGCATTTCGCCAGATTCATCCGGAGATCGAGCTGGAATTTGTCGCCAATGATCGATTTGTCAGCCTGTCGAAACGGGAAGCAGATCTCTCTATTACACTCGCGCGCCCAAAGTCCGGACGCCTCATTTCCCGCAAGCTGACAGACTACCGTTTGCGCCTTTATGCCAGCCGGGAATATCTCGCAAAGCACGGTCCCATTCTGTCAATAAACGACCTGAAAGATCACAATTTCATCTCTTATATCGATGAGTTGGTGCCCGACCCCCAACTGCTCTATCTTTCTGATATTATTGCCAACCCGAATGTCACTCTGAAAAGCTCCAGTATCGTTCTCCAATTTCAGGCGACGCTGGCCGGTGCCGGGCTCAGTATCCTACATTGCTTCGTTGCGGACGACTATCCTGACCTCGTCTGTCTTCTGCCGGAAGAAGTCGAGATTAAGAGAACATATTGGCTCAATACACCCGAGGACATCCATGATCTAGCCCGCATAAAGGCGGTCAGCCAGTTCTTAAGCGATGTTGTTCAGCGACAGCGCAAAAAGCTTCTTGGCGAGCCTTGAACTCAGTATTCTCTTCCCTGCAAGAGCCTGTTCCTGCATCCTATGACAGTTCGACCGCCAACGAAGCAATAAAAAAGATTCCGTGGTTATGCTGCATCATTTCCAGAGTTTCCCAAGCAGAGGCAAAGACCATTTCCGTACAGCACATCAACCGATCCAAAGAATACCTCTTGCTCCTTTTGCTGGCGAGCCTCTGGGGATCGTCCTATCTTTTTATTCGCATCGGGCTTGAAACCATTCCACCGACGACATTGGTTGCAATCCGGGTTTCAGTTGCGGCACTCGTTTTGCTACTCGTAATCTGGCGGCAAGGCTACAGGCTGCCGATGGACAAGGAAAACTGGAAAAACTTTGTGATCCAGTCCTTCTTCAACAGCTTTGGTGCGTGGATGCTCGTTGCCTGGGGGCAGCAATATGTCGAAAGTGGCCTTGCGGCGGTGCTGAATTCCACATCGCCTATTTTCGTTTTCCTGCTAACCTGGCTGGTGACCAGGCATGAAACCGTCAGCCGCCGGAAAATCATCGGAGCGTTCATAGGCCTCGCAGGAGTCATTCTGATCATAGGCATCGACGCCTTGCAGAGCCTTGGCCAGCAAGTTATTGCGCAACTGGCCCTTCTTCTGAGTGCCATGTTTTATGGTTACGCCGCCATTATCGGAAAAAGGTTCGCGGCTCTGCCCTCTACCGTGACAGCCGCCGGCGTAATGATTGCCGCAACCTGCGTTCTGGTGCCGGCTAGCCTTGTTGTCGATCAGCCTTGGACATTGTCCCCATCTCTAAAGTCCCTTGCCGCCGTTATCATATTGGGTATTTTCGGGACTGCCGTCGCCTTGCTGCTCTATTTTCGCCTGATCAACACTTTGGGGTCGATGAACGCCGCCAGCCAGAGTTATTTAAGAATGGGTATTGGCGTTCTCCTCGGTATGATCATTTTCGGTGAACAGCTGTCTTTCGTTGTCGCGCTTGGTGTCGTCATTGCCATTCTAGGGGTCGCCTTGATTAATATGCCAACGAGAGCACGCGGGACTGACTAAATTCTTAGAGCAATCGTTGACGGGCAGCCTCCAGATCCTCGGGGCGATTGACATTGAAGAAGGGATCACCTTCATCTTCTGTCCATTCAATTTCAACGCGATTGTATCGATCCGCGAACACCAGAATTTTTCGCATGTTTTCCTCCGTCAATGCCTTGCGTAAATCTGCGGCAAGCGCAATCGGCCACAATGCGACAACCGGATGCACCCGTCCGACAGAGTAAGCCATGACGATAGTTGTTTTATCGCCCTGTAATCCCTCCGACAGGCGTTCAACCAAATTGCCCGGAATGAAAGGTGCATCAGTCGGCACGCTGAGCATATGACTGGCAGTTCCGTCTTTTACACTGAAATGCTCCAGTCCCGTCAGAATGCCCGCGAGCGGGCCAGCAAAGCCGCTGACACTGTCCTTCAACACAGGAAGGTCGGGCAGCGCATCCCTCGGTATATCCGCGTTCATGTTCAGTACTATTTCACCGACTTGTGGGCGAAGCGTCTCAACGATGCGTTCAAGAAGAGTCTGTCCGCCGAGTTCCTGCAGAAATTTGCTGCCACCGCCCATACGCCGCGATTGTCCCCCTGCAAGCAGAAGGCAGGGAAATTTTGTTATTACTTCATTCATTGTGCCGCCTTGCGCTGATGCTTTGAGGACTCTTCGGGCACCGATGCCGGATCAATATCGAAGATCAATCTTTCGGCGCCGGAAAGACAAACAAACCGCTTGCCCTTGGCCCGGCCGATGAGGGTCATGTTTACCTGACGCGCCAGCTCGACGCCCCATGCCGTAAAACCCGAACGGGAGATGACTATTGGTATCTGCATCTGCGCTGTCTTGATCACCATCTCCGACGTCAGCCGCCCTGTGGTATAAAAAATCTTGCCGACAGATGACAGGCCATGACGCCACATATAGCCGGCAATTTTATCTATGGCATTATGCCGCCCCACATCTTCCATATAAATAAGGGGGCGGTCTTCCTCGCATAAAACACAGCCATGTATCGCACCCGCCTCCAGATACAGCGACGGCTGCTGATTAATCTTGCGGGACAGTCCATAAATCCAGGAGGTTTTTAAAGTTGCGTCCGGATCAAGACTGATACCCTCGAATTTTTCCATGACATCGCCAAACACGGTCCCTTGCGCACAGCCTGATGTCTGGGTTTTCTTCTTCAGCTTGTCTTCAAAATCAGTTTCGCGATCTGTCCGTACGACAACAACGCCAAGATCATCGTCAAAATCGATCCCAGTCACCTGGTCGTCCGACCGCAGCATATTTTGATTCAGCAAATATCCAAGCGCGAGATAATCCGGATAATCCCCGATTGTCATCATGGTGACTATTTCCTGACCATTTAGGAAAAGGGTCAGGGGTTTTTCGACAACGACCGGCAGACTAACTGATTGACCGTTCTGATCTATGCCGTCGAGCACTTCACTTAAGGCAGCCGCCTTTGGGTCGGGTGTAATAGAAAATTCTTTCATCAGAGACCGCAACCCCCTCGCATTCCCTTGTATTCCAAATCATGCTAAATTTGCAGTTTAGCAGCCATGGATCAACCTGTCATTTATGGCAATAAAGTCCTTTCTGCTGTGGTTGGGGAAGAATGTATGAGATCAGGCACTCTTGCCAACATAGAACAGGGGCGTGACAACAACCTGAACCTCATCCGGATACTGGCGGCGTTCGGTGTTCTCGTCTCTCACGCCTGGCCGGTCTCTACCGGCGATATCAAGCAGCAGCCGCTCGTCAATGTCCTTAATGGAATAGATCTTGGAATTGTCTGCGTTTCAATCTTCTTCGCGATCTCAGGCTATCTGATCGCCCGGAGTTTTGACCGAAACCCCAATATCAAGAGATTTTGGCTGGCGAGAATTTTGCGCATCTTCCCCGGCCTGCTCGTTGCTCTGTTACTGACGGTCTTCGTGCTGGCCCCGCTTGTCACCACCGCACCATACGAAGCCCTCTGGCGCGCGGCACCGGAATATATTCTACGTAATTTTACACTGTTTTCGCTCGATCAGTCTTTGCCGGGTGTTTTTAAAAGCAATCCCGTCGGAGGTGTCATCAACATCCCACTCTGGACACTCAGTCATGAGCTTGTTTGCTACATGTCGGTTGTCCTATTCGGTATTGTCGGAGCGTTGAAGAACCCACGGCTGATGTTTCTTGCCTGTCTCGTTTTCGTTGCTGTCTATGGGCTGGTTATTTACTACGAACCACAACAGAGGCTCGTCGCGCTCGCGAAGCTCGCATGTCCTTTCTTGATCGGCATCATTTTCTATGTTTGGCGGCAGGCCCTTCGGCTTAACTGGATGATCGGAGGGGCACTTGTTTTGTTGGCAATCGCGTTCCACGGAACACCTTTTTTCCGTGAAGTTTTTATGGTGGCACTTGCATATGCCGTTTTTCTCGTTGCATATTTACCGTGGGGATTAATCAGGGAATATAACAAGGTCGGGGATTATTCCTACGGTGTCTATATCTATGCTTTTCCTCTGCAGCAGCTCATCTCCTCGTTCGGTATCACCAATCCGTTTCTCAATATTTTGTACACTCTCCCGCTCGTCCTAATTTGCGCGGTTCTCTCATGGACATTTATCGAAAAACCGGCGATCGGCCTGACACGCCGAGCCAGCCGCAGGAATCCAGAATTTTAACGCCTATAAAAATTTACCGTATTCCTCATTCTAGGGTGACAATCCGTCGGTTATCGATATGTTACGTCGGAGTACCAGACGACAGTTCAGGAATGCCAGATGCCTCTCGATCGCCCAGCCCTTACACAAGCCATTACAAAAATTGCGCGGGAGGCAGGCGACAAGATCCTGACGATTTACCATCAGGATTTTGATGTAAAGACCAAATCAGATGCATCTCCCGTGACCGAAGCGGATGTGGAGGCGGAAAAAATCATTATCGCCGGGCTCAAAGCGCTAACACCGGACATTCCCGTTTTGGCCGAAGAAAGTGAAGCCGCTGGCAAGGTTCCCGATTTGTCGGGCGGTATTTTCTGGCTCGTCGATCCGCTGGACGGAACCAAAGAGTTTGTTCACAAGCGCGGGGAATTCACGGTGAATATCGCCCTTGTAGAGCAAGGACGCCCAACCATGGGGGTCATTCATATTCCGGCGAAAAATGAGACTTATTTTGCGGAAGGTCCCGGAAAAGTCTGGCGGCAAACGGCGGATCAGCCTGCAATCGCCATACAGACACGCGAAGCACCTGTTGATGGCATTACGGTTGTCGCCAGCCGCTCCCACCGGACACCGGAAACAGATGAGTATATTTCAAAATTCGATGTGAAAGAGCTTATTTCCGCCGGCTCTTCCCTTAAACTCTGTCTTGTCGCCGAGGGCAAGGCCGATCTCTATCCACGGTTCGGACGCACAATGGAATGGGACATCGGCGCCGGTCAGGCAATTCTGGAAGCCGCAGGCGGCATTGTTGAAACTATTGATGGTGCGCCGCTAACTTATGGCAAAGACGGCCATGACAATCCCTACTTTATTGCCAAGGGCCGTCTCTCAACAACTTAGATCACGCGTTGACGTCGATAACCACACGTCCCTTTACCTGACCTTTGAGAATATCCCCGGCAAGAGTGGGCAGGTTGCTCATCGGCTCGACGCGGATCATATCCTCAAATAATGATTTATCGAGGTCCTTGGCGAGCCTCGCCCAGGCTTCTTCGCGTTTTTCCCGTGGCGCCATGACGCTGTCGACACCAAGAAGGGATACACCGCGGAGAATAAACGGCAGGACTGACGTCGGTAGATCGTTTCCACCTGCAAGCCCGCAGGCCGCAACCGCACCACCATAATTGATCTGTGCAATCACCGCCGCCAGAATACTGCTCCCAACGCAGTCAATGGCGCCGGCCCAGCGCTCCTTGTCAAACGGGCGCCCTTTCCCCATCGTTTCTTCCCGGCTGATAACCTCAGCCGCGCCGAGCTTCTTCAGATAGTCGTGGGTTTCCTCGCGCCCGCTTGATGCAATAACCCGATAACCGAGCTTGGAAAGAAGCGCGATAGCAACAGAGCCAACTCCACCTGCCGCACCTGTCACCAGAATATCACCCTTATCTGGCGTCACTCCTGCCTTTTCAAGGGCGAGTACGCAAAGCATCGACGTATACCCTGCTGTACCGATTGCCATTGCTTCCTGCATGGTAAAGGCATCCGGCAGTTTAATCGGCCATTCGGATTTGAGCTTTTGCTTCTGGCTATAGCCACCCCAATGCAACTCCGACAGCCCGTAACCATTGACGATGACCTTATCGCCCGGCTTGAAATCACTCGAAGTACTCTCCAGCACGGTTCCTGCGAGATCAACACCGCCAACCATCGGCAAGCGGCGGGCAATGCCTTTACCGGAAACGGCGAGACCATCCTTATAATTGAGAGTTGAGTAAGATATTTCCACGAGCACGTCTTCGTCCGGCAGGTCGGCGACGGTGAGATCTTTGAATACCGCCTTTTGCTTCCCGTCATGATCTTCAATCACCAATGCCCTGAAGGTATCGCCCATCGTCTTTTCCTTTTTTTATTGATCGCTGCTCCTTGTGTTATAGCCTGTTCAACGGCACAAATGAACCATAAACTTATATAAGCTATTGTTTTTTAATGTATATATTTTACTATTAATTACATAAGCATTAGAGGCTTCCCATGTCGCGTTACTGGAACTGGAGTTGCATATGTTTGAAATGGAGAAAAAGCTGAACGGTTATGTCCTGACAACTGCTGAAATACTGTATCACCTCCCTGACTACCCGGAGTTTCTGCAGACATACATCTGGCAGGATTATGATCTGGATCCAAAGTACCCGGCCCTTCGGAAGTTTCTTGATTTTTGGGAGAAGGAACTGGATGGCCGATTACACTCGGTTCGCTATGCTTCCAACAAGCTTATCTATCCCAACGAAGTTCACTTCACCGATAGCCAGTTTAAACTGCACTGACATTTATCAGATACCGTCCGATTTCGAACACCGCTTGGGGCTGAGCAACCCCAATAAACTGCCGACAATATATGTCGCCCGGTCATATTAGCTTTCATTTCCACATTTCATAATAATGGCCGACTATTATATATAGAAAACAAATAAAACAATAAATTTGGCTAATGTTTGTAATTACTTATTTAATACTAAACTATAGTTGTATTAAAAAGCAGAATTCTCCCGACGAAATTTCATTGAAATAGAAAAAATAAACAAAAGACAAAGTACAAATTAAGTCAAAATGCATAAAATTAACCATTTTTTAGAGAATATTAAGCTTAATGCACCCACCAAGAAGTAATTTTTGGGTTTTAGGGAGCAGATATAAAGCCTGTCTGTTCTTTTTGTGTAGTATGGAGGCCCAGCCATGTTTGACTTTATGAAAGGTCGTAGTTCCAAAGATACGATCTGCAGCAATTAAAACGGCTATAATGTTCGTGAGATGGATGCGATGTTTGCCGCTTTGAATAAATCGCAAGCCATTATTCAATTCAAGACCGACGGAACCATTCTCGATGCCAATCAGGCATTTCTGGATGCCATGGGATACCAGATTGACGAAATACGGGGAAAGCATCACCGTATGTTCGTGGAACCCGATTTCGCCAGCAGTAAGGAGTATCAGGAATTCTGGGACGCGCTCGGCCGCGGGGAGTTTCAGGCAGCTGAATATAAACGGATCGCAAAAGGCGGTAAAGAGGTCTGGATACAGGCATCCTACAATCCGATCTTCAGCAAATCGGGTGTTGTGACAAAAATTGTCAAATTTGCGACCGATATTACGGCACGCACATTACAGAATGCGAGTTATCAGGGACAGATTGATGCGATGAATAAATCGCAAGCCGTCATCTCCTTTAATCTCGACGGCACCATCATTGACGCCAATCAGAATTTTCTGGATGTCATGGGATACCAGATTGAGGAAATCCGCGGGGAACATCACCGCAAATTCGTGGATCCCGCCTTCGCCAGCAGCAAGGAGTATCAGGATTTCTGGGACGCGCTCGGACGTGGGGAGTTTCAGGCGGCCGAATATAAGCGTGTCGCGAAAGGAGGCAAGGAAGTCTGGATACAGGCGTCCTACAACCCCATCTTCGATCCAAACGGAAAACCGATTAAAGTCGTAAAAATAGCAACGGACATCACCGCGCGTATTTTACAGAATGCCAGCTATCAGGGACAGATCGACGCTATCAGTAAATCACAGGCTGTCATTTCCTTTAACCTCGACGGCACCATTATTGACGCTAACCAGAACTTCCTGGACGCCTTGGGATACCGGATTGAGGAAATTCAGGGGGAACATCACCGCAAGTTTGTAGATCCCGCGTTCGCCAGCAGCAAGGAATATCAGGATTTCTGGAATGCACTTGGACGCGGCGAGTTTCAGGCGGCCGAATACAAGCGCATTGCTAAAGGCGGCAAGGAAGTCTGGATACAGGCGTCCTATAATCCAATCTTCGATCCAAGCGGCAAACCTATTAAGGTTGTAAAAATAGCAACAGACATAACAGCGCAGGTGCTGGCCCGTAACGAAGCAAACAGGGTCGGGAAGGTTGTGGATGAAAACCTTGAGAAAATCCTGGTTTCTGTTCGCGATGCAAACCAGCAGGCCACATCCGCAGCATCCGCATCGGGACAGGCACTGCAAACCGTGCAGTCTGTGGCAGCCGCCGCAGAGGAGTTTCAGTCCTCCGCCTATGAAATTGCCCGCAGCATGAACTCATCTAAGGATGAGGTGGACAAGGCAAACGGCGAAGTCGGCAATGCCGATCTCTCCACCAAGGAATTGAGCAAGGCCGCCCAGGCAATGACCAACATCATTGAGGTCATTCAGGATATCGCGGGTCAGATTAACCTACTGGCCCTGAATGCAACCATTGAATCGGCCCGCGCGGGAGAGGCAGGCAAGGGTTTTGCCGTCGTCGCTGCCGAGGTTAAGTCGCTTGCTAATCAGGTGGGAAGTGCCACTGATCAGATTTCTTCCGAAATCAATGGCATGCAGTCAATCAGTGAGAACGTGGTAAACAACTTGAACAGTATCAAAACGGCGATCGTCGCTGTGGAAGCAAGCGTCGCCGCGGTTGCCGGCGCGGTTGAAGAACAGACCGCAACGACAAAAGAAATTACCGTGAGCATGCAATCCGCGGCGATGGCAGTTGAGGATATCAATGAGAGCCTCAGCTCCATTTCTCATGCCGTTGAAGACGCAAATACCTACGCACAGGAAGGCGTGGACCTCTATCGGTCTATCGCACAAGCCTGAGTTTTCGGGTAGCAGTGCTAAGCCGCACTGCTGCCCGCTTTAAACCGCCATTTCAGCGTTTCTCCGGCATGGAAGGGAACAAGTTTTCCAGACGGAATAGCAATATGGTCCGGAACCACGGTCTCAACCGGCTCCAGTGTTATCCGTTCTTCATTCAGCGGCAAGCCATAGAAAGTCGGGCCGGCCACTGAGGCAAACATCTCTAATTGATCAAGGGCGCTCTCTTCTTCAAAAACCGCCGCATAGCTCTCCATGGCATAAGGTGCATTAAACAACCCCGCGCAGCCGCAAGCTGTTTCCTTGTCACGTGCTTCGTGCGGCGCTGTATCCGTACCAAGAAAAAACTTCGCCAATCCGGAGGTCGCAGCCTTTCGCAACGCCAGCCGATGTTTTTCCCGCTTGGCGACGGGCAGACAATAAAAATGCGGCCGAATACCGCCTTTGAAAATTGCGTTGCGATTAAATGTCAGATGATGCGGTGTGATTGTCGCTGCAACATTGGGCCCGCTCTCGGTAACGAAGACGGCGGCCTCAGCAGTCGTGATATGCTCAAACACAAGTTTCAACTCAGGAAAGTCCTTCAGCAGACCAACAAGTATCCGTTCGATGAAGACTGCCTCACGATCGAAAATGTCGACTTCATGGTCTGTCACCTCCCCATGGACCAGAAGCGGCATGCCAGAGCGTTGCATCACCTCCAGTACAGGATAAATACGGCGAATATCGGTGACGCCATGGCTGGAATTTGTCGTTGCATTCGCAGGGTATAATTTAGCAGCCGTAAAAGCACCTTTGTGATGGCCTTTTTCTACTTCTTCTGCTGAAATACTATCAGTCAGGTAACATGTCATTAAAGGTGTAAAATCGGCATCCGATGGCAAGGCCGCAAGAATTTGTGACCGGTACTCCTCCGCTGCGGCAATCGTTGTTACAGGCGGCACCAGATTAGGCATAACAATCGCGCGGGCGAACTGCCGCGCTGTGTAAGGTGCCACAGCTTTAAGCATATCGCCGCTGCGTAAATGCGTGTGCCAGTCATCAGGCCGCCGTAAGGTCAGCGTCGGTCGTCCCGCCTTATTTGATGATACTGCCTGTTCACTGCTTTGCTGACCCATCGGACATTCCATTTAATCTGAAAATTGTTTCGCGCATTTCTTCTTAATACGCCGCCCGGCCCTTGCCAAGGGCACAGTCGTAGCTTAACTCTGGCATAGATATTAATGACACCCCATGGACTGGACCTGATTTTATGTCGGATTTGAGTATCACAGCCTTGAAAAATCGTACAATCCTTGCTCTGACCGGCAAAGATGTGTGGGATTTCCTGCAAAATCTGGTAACCAATGACATGAAAATGGTGAATGAGGCGCAATGTCTTTATGCAGCATTACTGACGGCACAGGGAAAGTTCCTGCATGATTTCATCATTATAAAACAGGGGGAAACTTTTATGATCGATTGCGCGACAGAGCGCAAGGATGACCTGATCCGACGTCTGACTCTTTACAAGCTCCGATCCGACGTCACCCTGACTGAAACGGCAAGTCAGGTTTTCGCTGTTTATGGAGACGGCGCTTATAAATCGGCAAATTTACCGGAGAAAGCCGGAACCGTTATCCAAAATGGGAATGATCTCTATCTTGTTGACCCTCGAAATGCGAACCTCGGTGTCCGTATAATTACGACAGCGGATTTTAATGCCGCGGACGACTTTCCCGCGGCGACTGTGAAAGACGAAGGCAGCTATGAAGCTCACCGGCTCTATCTAGGCATACCGGAAGGAGGGCAGGATATTATTCCGGAGAAGAACTTCCTGCTCGAAGCGAATTTCGAAGAACTTAACGGCGTCAGCTTCACTAAGGGCTGCTATGTCGGCCAGGAACTGACCGCCCGGACAAAGCATCGCGCAAAAATAAAAAAGCGGTTGCTCCGTGTTCTCTTTGATGGGTCGCTGGAACCCGGGGACGCGATCACGCTGGATGGCCGCGAGATTGCTGAAGTCCGATCTTTCGCCAACGGTCAGGGTATCGCGCTGGTTCGTCTTGAGAATTTACCGGAAGGCCCTGCGGCCCTGAAACCGGAGGGAGTTAAGTTGATCCTACCTGAATATATCAATCTGCCGATAGCGGAAAAATACTGACGATTACCCGCTTGCAAAGCTCAATATTCCGGTCTATAAAAATAGAACAAAACATGAACATATGCGATGGGAGCGAGAAATGCTTGATCATGTATCTATCGGAATTACGGACCGGGAAAAATCCAAGAATTTTTACGATGCGGTCTTGTCAACTATCGGATTCAAGATGGTTGCTGATTATGGTGAGACCATTGCCTATGGCCCCTCTCGGGAAGATCCTTTTCTCTGGTTGATCGAGCATAAGGATATCGGTCATGCAAGGGGATTTCATTGCGCCTTTCGCGCGCCTGATCGGAATTCCATTCATGCCTTTCATGCGGCAGCACTGACCAGCGGCGGTAAAGATAACGGTGGGCCAGGCAAGCGTGACTATGAAGAGAATTATTACGCTGCATTTGTGCTTGATCCGGACGGCAATAGGATTGAAGCTGTCTGCTTTAATCCGGAGTAGGCTCATGGTGTAATGATTCGCGTCGCTGCCCATAAATGGTATCGGGTTCAAAAAATCGGGGATGATATAACCCTGATTGACGAACCCCATATCAAGCCTTTTTATCGCTGCAATATATGGCATATCCGCGGTCGCGACCGGGATGCGCTCATTGATAGCGGCATGGGGGTTGTCAGCTTGCGTGAACATGTCTCTTTGGTGACCGAGAGACCCTTGACCGCAATCGCTAGCCACAGCCATTTCGATCATATCGGCTGCCATCACGAGTTTGACGATCGGGCTGCGCACCGTCTTGAAGCGGATATCATTGCGCACCCAACACGAGCCAACACCCTCGCCGAAGATTACGCGACGGATGATATATTCGACAGTCTCCCGCCCGAGCCGTATCGATCAGAACTTTACGCCGTTCGCGCCGCGCCGGTGACACATTTTCTCTCGGATGGAGATATTGTCGATCTCGGAGACCGCTGGTTCAAAGTCTTTCATTTGCCCGGACATTCGCCCGGCGGGATCGCGCTTTATGAAGAAGCAACCGGGATCCTCTTCTCAGGCGATACGATATATGACGGGCCGCTTATCGAGGATGTATATCATTCCAACCTTGACGACTATCACGCCTCCATGCTCCGGCTTAATGGCTTGTCACCGCGTGTAGTTCATGGCGGGCATTTTGACAGTTTCGATGGCACCCGCTTTACCGCACTGATAGAAGAATGGCTAAAGGCACATGATGAGAAAGGATAGGAAATGAGTGGTTGTACTTGGTATGGGGACGATCCTTTCTATAAAGCCTATCATGATGAGGAATGGGGCGTGCCGGAATATGACAGCCGAGCCCTTTATGAAAAGCTGATACTGGACGGCTTTCAGGCCGGCCTGTCATGGATCACGATCTTGCGCAAACGGGACAATTTCCATGCCGCATTCGACAATTTCAACCCGGAACTCATCTCACGATATGACGACAAAAAAGTAGAAGCTCTCATGCAGGACAGCGGAATAATCCGCAACCGGGCCAAGATCCTCGGCACCATAAAAGGGGCGCAGCTTTTTCTGGAGATTGAGGAGAAAGAAAATGGATTTTCGCGCCTCCTCTGGGACTATCTTGACGGAAAACCCTTGCAAAATGATCGGGCCTCCATGACCGATGTTCCGGCAGAAACAGAACTCAGCCAGGCAATCTCGAAGGATTTGAAGAAGCGCGGTTTCAAATTTGTCGGACCGACCATCGTATACGCCTTTATGCAGGCGGTCGGCATGGTCAATGATCACATTGTCGGTTGCCCCCGCCATCAAGAAGTCAAATTATTGGCAAGATGAGAGAAGTCCGCGAAATACATGATCTGACCGGTCGCGTTGCGGCGCATTATATGGAAAAATACGGCGCGAAAGCATGTGGCCTCCTTGAAGAGGCTGCCCGCCAATGCGAGAAGAAATCGGATTTGCCGGGCAGAAACCGCCTGCTGCGCCTTCGCGACGAGATACTAATTTCCAAGATGCAGAATGCCGACTGAGAAAGGACAAGCCGCTGGAACCACGTCTGAAAGCAGAACTCTGGGTCAAAGCTCATATTCGAAAATGCGCCGCCTGGAATGTTCCGGTGATGGTTGCCCGGCGCGGTGATGCCACGGCGGGCTCTGTTCTTATTAAGATCAACCGTCTGGGATCAGGCTGCATGGTGTTGTCGCCCGCGACGAATTTTGAAGATGGTGCGCGGATGTGGCTGAAAGGAACCGGTCCGGACTGGGTCGAGGAAGAAAGTGCGGACGCCTATATTACACGACAGATCAATAATGATCCGGATCTCTGGGTCCTGGAAATTGAGGATCGGGAGGGGCGCGCATTCCTTGACGAAAAGATAGAATGAAAATTACCTGGATTGACTACTGACAATCAGGGCCAATGTGCTTTATCTTATCCATGTCTTTTTTATCGTTTCCAGGGCTTCACCGGATGCAGCAATATCTCGATCTTCTTCGTACCGTACGTCAGACGGGCACTTTCAAATCGGACCGAACCGGGGTCGGAACCTACAGCATTTTCGGCCATCAGATGCGGTTCGATCTGGCGAAGGGTTTCCCAATGCTGACGACAAAGAAACTGCATCTGAAATCCATCATTCATGAGCTTTTGTGGTTTCTGGCAGGGGACACGAATATCCGCTATCTGCAGGAAAACGGCGTTCGAATCTGGGACGAATGGGCGGATGAAAATGGCGAGCTTGGACCAGTATACGGCTCCCAGTGGCGCTCATGGCCCGCTGGGGATGGCCAGACCATTGATCAGATTTCCAATCTTATCACACAGATTAAGACAAATCCCAATTCCAGACGACTGATTGTCAGCGCATGGAACCCCGCGCAGGTTGATAGTATGGCTCTCCCTCCGTGCCACTGTCTGTTCCAGTTTTATGTTGCCGAAGGCAAGCTCTCCTGCCAACTATACCAACGGAGCGCAGATGTCTTCCTGGGCGTTCCTTTCAATATTGCTTCCTACGCCCTACTGACGATGATGATTGCGCAGGTTTGCGATCTGGAGCCCGGCGAATTTATTCACAGTTTCGGTGACACGCATCTTTACGCCAATCATCTGGAACAGGCCGATATCCAGCTGGCCCGAATACCCGGCAAGCTTCCGTCCATGAGAATAAACCCGGACATCAAGGATATTTTTGACTTCACCTTCGACAATTTTGAGCTTAGCGGTTATGAAGCCGCGGCGCATATCCCGGCAAAAGTCGCGGTCTAGGCCAGAATGAGGAAGACCGTACTCTCGGCCATTGTCGCTGTATCCGAGAATCAGGTTATCGGCGTTGACAATGATCTTCCCTGGCGCCTTTCGAATGACCTGAAATGGTTCAAGAAAACGACCATGGGCAAACCGATTATTATGGGCAGAAAGACGTTTGAGTCGCTTCCGGGACCATTGCCCGGCCGAACCAGTATTGTCATAACCCGTGACCCGGGCTTCACGGCAGAAGGCGCCATTGTCACCCATTCCCTTGAATCAGCCTTTGAGATCGGCAATGAAATAGCCGAGCAAATGAAGACCGACGAGGTCGTCGTCATCGGTGGTGCGGAAATATTCCGTCTCTGCCTTGATCAGCTTGACAGAATTTACCTGACAAGGGTCCATGCAACCATTGACGGGGATACTTTTTTCCCTGAGTTCGACCCCGAGAAATGGCACGAAATTTCGAAGGAATTCCATTCAAAATCGGAAAAAGACATGTTCGATCACAGCTTTATTGTGCTCGAACGGAAGCAGGCGCATTAAATTAAGACGCACTGCCCCCTTTCAAATTCAAACCAAAAGAATTATATTACAGTCGTTGGGAAACCAACTATGGCGATAAACGTTGCATGGAATAACCGTTGCGGACCCGGGGGCGGTACCCGGCGCCTCCACCATAAAGACAGCGATAGACAACTAACCGGCTGTCTTTCTGATGGGGGCGAAATAGGCTCGACGCGCGCAGTAAAGATGTAATTTTTGCCCGGCATGATACCACCGTATAACGGGGTCAAATCTATAAATGCTAACGATAATGACGAAGCATTTGCCGTAGCTGCTTAATAGCACTACACGGGGTTCGGAGGGGCACCTGGCAACAGAAGCCCCTTCACTTATTTTTGCGTAGAGAGTTGGAGGCGGGGACTATTCAGCATATGGATGACGAAATCAATTATACAAAAATGGTTGAAACGGCGCTTATGGATGTTGTCCGTAATTCGCTACGTCATGCTGCCGAATTTGGCCTTCCCGGTGACCAGCACTTCTACATCACCTTCAAAACACACTTTCCCGGCGTTTCAGTGCCCCGTCACCTCGCAGAACGCTATAAGGACGAGATGACAATCGTTCTCCAGCATCAGTTCTGGAATATCGTGGTGGAGCCGGACTATTTCACTGTTGATCTCAGCTTCAATCATAAACGAGAAACACTCAAGGTTCCATTCGATGCGCTGACCGCGTTTGCCGACCCGTCAGTCCAGTTTGGCCTGCAATTTTCGACAACTCTGGCAGAAGCGGAGGCCGCACCGGCGACTGATGACAGCGACGAGAAAACCATGGAAGAGGTTTTGGAGGAAACGGATCAGCCGCAGGAAAAGCAGGGTGAGATAATTACCCTTGATGCCTTTCGCAAAAAATAGCTAAGTTACCCGTCAAAGTTCCCTGTTTCGTTCAAAGAATGAAAGCCCGTCCATGCCCGAATTTCATTATCAGGAAGTCTTCTCCCTTGGAAAAGACAGCACGCCATACCGTAAACTGACGTCTGATCATGTATCGACATTAGATGTTGATGGTAAGGAGGTTCTGAAAATTGAACCAGAAGCCTTGAGCCTGCTGGCGGCAACAGCAATGCATGATGTTGCACATCTGCTGCGCCCAAAGCATCTGGAGCAGCTCGCGAATATTCTGAAAGATGACGAAGCTTCCGAGAACGACAAGTTCGTGGCGACCGAGCTCCTGAAAAACGCCAATATAGCGGCCGGAATGGTTCTGCCCGGATGCCAGGATACCGGAACCGCAATCATCATGGGTAAGAAAGGACAGTATGTCTGGACGGACGGCACCGATAAGGAGCAACTCTCCCGCGGGGTTTTCGAGACATACACCGAAACAAACCTGCGCTACTCCCAACTCGCCCCCATCAGCATGTTTGAGGAGAAAAATACCGGTACGAACCTCCCGGCCCAGATTGATCTTTATGCAACAAATGGCAACGAATACGAATTTCTTTTCGTCACCAAGGGGGGTGGTTCTGCCAATAAAACCTTCCTCCATCAGGCTGTGCCGAGTGTCCTGACACCCGAACGCCTCGTTCCCTCTATCGAGGAGATGATGATGTCTCTGGGCACGGCGGCCTGCCCGCCTTACCATCTCGCGGTTGTGATCGGCGGCACCTCTGCCGAGGATACAATGAAAACGGTAAAGCTTACCTCGACGAAATATTACGACGAGCTGCCGACAAGTGGTAACGAACATGGCCGTGCGTTCCGTGACCTTGAAATGGAACAGGAAATTCTCAAAATTTCGCAAAAAATCGGCATTGGCGCCCAGTTCGGCGGAAAGTATTTTTGCCACGATGTGCGGGTGATCCGGATGCCGCGCCATGGCGCCAGCGTTCCTATCGGAATTGGTGTATCCTGTTCCGCCGACCGGCAAGTGAAAGGGAAAATCACCAAAGACGGTGTCTTTATCGAGCAGTTGGAGACGAATCCGGCAAAATACCTTCCCGAGGTGACAGATACAGACCTGAACAGCAATGTTGTCAAAATCGACCTCAACATGCCAATGAAAGACATTTTGGCCAAACTCTCTCAGTATCCGATCAAAACACGACTGAGCCTAAGTGGGACGATCATTGTCGCGCGCGATCTCGCCCACAGAAAACTACGAGAACTACTGGAGAATGGTGAAGGACTCCCACAGTATTTCAAGGACCACATCATCTACTATGCAGGACCTGCTAAAACACCGGAAGGATATGCGTCCGGTTCATTCGGCCCCACCACAGCAGGTCGCATGGACGGTTATGTCGACCAGTTTATGACGGAAGGCGGCAGTATGGTCATGCTCGCAAAAGGGAACCGCAGTAGAGCTGTCGTCGATGCCTGCAAAAAACATGGTGGTTTTTATCTCGGCTCCATTGGCGGCCCGGCGGCAATCCTTGCCCAGAACAATATCAAGAAGGTTGAAGTTCAGGCCTTTGAAGAATTTGGCATGGAGGCAATCTGGCGGATCGAGGTAGAGGATTTCCCCGCCTTTATCGTTATGGATGATAAAGGAAATGATTTCTTTGCCCGGAAAAAAGATGGTGCCGCCGCCTGATCTCTCAGCGGAGACGCCTGCGCGGCTTGTCAAGCATTCGGTCAGCATCGCAGGCCACCGCACCAGCGTCTCACTGGAGCAGAAGTTCTGGGATCTGATCCGGGCGAGTGCCAGGCGACAGCGTTTGAGCATCAATGAGTTACTGACAGAGATAGATGCGGCGCGGGAGGGCAACCTGTCCAGCGCAATCCGTCTTTATGTGCTGGAAGAACTCCTAGAAAAAAGAGACTAAACCGGTTCGGAACCCCAAAATATCCCTTTGAGAACTGCTCATTGCGACCCTATATATAAGGCAAGTAACCAATCAAATTAGGGCAACGGCGATATGGGTGATGTTGTCAACCTGAATCAGTTTCGAAAAAAGCAGGGCCGGAAAAAAGCTGAAGAGCTGGCGCGCAACAACCGCGTGCGCTTCGGCAGAACCTCTCTGCAGAAAAAGCAGGATAAAGACCAGATACGACGCGGAAAAGCCGAACTTGACCAGAAAAAGCTATCGCCTGACCAGGATGATGAAGAAACCCCCTCGCCCAAAAATTAGCAATTTCTTCACACATTCAGTTTAAGAAAAACAAATTATTGTCATAGAAATGACTCAACCTTCTTCTACTTAAAGATCGCGCCCAGCGAAGGCAGGGCTAAAGGAGGTAAAAATGGAACCTGGTGTGCAGAAATATCCCGAGCCTTCGTTGAAAGACCTGTTGTCTGATCCGATCATGCTCGCGGTCCTAAAACGTGACGGACTGACGGTAGAAGACATTAAAAAGGTTGTATCAACCTATCAGGAAAAAATCCGCCTCCCCCTCTCCTGATTCTATTCAACTCTTCGCTAAACCTACCCCATTCAAAGCGCGACTTCTTTTGTTGCGCAGTTTTGCTCCCTCGCGTTATTATCCGGCCATGCTTTATTGCTCCATCTCATTCAGAAAGCAATCAGGGAGACCGGCATAACATGACGATAGCAGCAAGATATAAAAAGAAATCGGCGACAATCCGGGGTCTTAAAATGTCTTATATCGAAGAGGGCGAGGGAGATCCAATCGTGTTCCTGCATGGGAATCCGACCTCATCCTATTTGTGGCGCAATGTCATGCCGCATCTGGAAGGGCGCGGGCGCCTGATTGCCCCCGACCTGATTGGTATGGGAGATTCCGAAAAACTGCCGGAAAGCGGACCGGACAGCTATACGTTCAAAGAGCATCGTTCATTCCTCCATGACCTGCTTGCCTATCTAATGGTCGACAGAAATGTGACCCTAGTCGTTCATGACTGGGGATCGGCACTGGGCTTTGACTGGGCGTATCAGAATCAATCCGCAATGAAAGGCATCGCCTATATGGAGGCGATCGTCCAACCGATCCCAAGTTGGGACAACTGGCCAGAGGCTGCGCGGAATATTTTTCAGGCCTTTCGTAGCCCGGCCGGCGAAGAACTCGTCCTTGAGAAAAATATCTTCGTTGAAAGGGTGCTGCCAACTTCTATCATCCGGACATTGGAAGAGGAAGAACAGCGTGAATATACCCGCCCATTTCGAAATGCCGGAGAAGACAGGAGGCCGACCCTAACCTGGCCGAGACAGATTCCCATCGCCGGGGAGCCCGATGACGTTGTCAAGATAGTGGATGACTATTCCAACTGGCTCAGCAAGTCGGATTTGCCCAAACTATTTGTGAACGCCGACCCCGGCTCTATCCTGGTCGGCCCTCAGCGAGAATTCTGCCGCACATGGCCCAATCAGACCGAAGTAACCGTCAATGGGTTACATTTCATACAGGAAGACAGCCCGGATGAGATTGGTCAGGCAATCGCGGAATTTCTCGCAAAAATATAATTTAGCCAGTACAGGACAGACGATATCGTGGTCGAAAAACGGATTAAACTAAACGCTTTGCAAAGCAAAACCCTGACCCTTTTGCAAATATTAGCGCGCGATCCAGACAGCTCAACTCCGGAGGGCGATGCTGGTAACGTTCGCATTACCCGCCTTCCCCACGCACACGGGAACCACATGCATGTCGGAGAGTATGTCGTCGCAAGCCGCGATGCCAGCGGACTGAACAACAAATCTGTCTGGGTGGCCCTCTGCCGTAAAGGTCTTGTAAAAGAGAACTGGGAAGACAAGATTGTTCTAACCCCGGAAGGTCTCTCATTTTCGACAGGCCTTGAGAATAAATTTATCTCTGCGTCTGACCACTAAGAACCCTGCCTGAATTGAGGTGGAGGTAACCCTATGAACTCCGGAACCGACAGGAAACTTACAACAATACTTTGCGCCGACGTCGCGGGCTATAGCCGCCTCATGAACAAGAATGAGGGGGAAACGCTCAGCAGGTTGAAAGCCACGCGAGAGATTTTCAGCGACTTCATCATCCGATACAATGGACGGACCGTCAATATGACCGGCGACGGGCTTGTTTGTGAATTTCCGAGCGTCGTAAATGCCGTGCAATGCGCTGTTGAGGTTCAGAATAAGATAAACGAGGACAACCTGTCCCTATTGCCCGCAGATCGGATGCTCTACCGCATCGGTATCAATCTGGGGGATGTCCTGATTGAGGGTGACGATATTTTCGGTGAAGGAGTTAATGTGGCAGCAAGGCTGGAAGCCCTGGCGCCTGTCGGCGGTATCTGCATATCGGGCTCTGTTTTCGATCAGGTAAAAAACAAACTGCCGAAACATTTTGAATTCCTTGGGAATAAAACTGTCAAGAATATCGCGGATCCTGTTCCTGTATATTCACTTGTGCTCGCCGAAATGTCGGATGTCTATACCGATGCATCCGCTTCCAGACTAAATTCCGAAAACGCACCTAAGGAAGAGACCGAAGACGACAGGAAAATTCGTGCCTATGTCAAACGACAGGCTGCCTTCTACAGGCGGGCCACCGCTTTCGGAGCAATTACGCTCATGCTTTTCTTCATAAATATGGCGACTTCGCCCGATTATTGGTGGTTTCTCTGGCCCGCGGCAGGTTTTGTCGTTTCCTTGATAATACAAGGAATTATGATTTTTAAGGGGCCACGTCACGGAAAAGAATGGGAAGAACGGAAGATAAACGAGCTTAAAGCGCGCAGGCACAAACCCCATTCCTAAGATTCATCGACGACAATCCGTGCCGCGATATCCTCCATGGCCTGTACATCAGGATTTATATAATTATCGATCGTTATGGTGGGCCCATTAGCGACGAGTAATGTCAGGGTTGGCCGACCGCCAGCTTCCGTCAATTGCCACGCCTCTCCGGCACCACGATTTTCCGCCAAAATACCGAGATCATCAAAGATCTGGTCGAGATTAATCACATCTTCCGACGGAACAAAATCGGTAATGGTTACGTCACCATTATCCGCACCGGTGAAGACAAATATATCGGCTCCCTGCCCGCCGGTCAGCGTATCATCTCCGCCGTTACCTTGCAGAATATCGTCACCATTTTGACCGATGATCGCCTCGCCATCGCTTGTTCCAAAGAGTGCGAGATTTTCGTCATTGCCCGCAAAGGAACTCGCCGCCGGGGCAAATGCCGAAAATGCAGCGAAGGCGCCATTGCCATCTTCAACAAAGGTAAAGGACAGAATTGCACTGCTTGTATCATTATCCCCGTCGGTCAGAACATATTCGAAACTCTCGACCTCGCCGGGGTCCGCCTGCGAAGGTGCGGTATAGGTGTAGTTGCCGTCCGCATCAATGGAGAGCATGCCACCGAGTATCGTTTCGACAATTAACGGATCTCCGTTCTGCGGAATATCATACTCGAATCCATTATAGATCAGCGAAGTCAGTGTCCCGCCATCCGCACCGAGGCTGTCGACGGATCCAGAGCTGACAACATTATCCGTCTCGACAACCGGAACCGTATCAACGAGGACTGTCTCCAGATCGTTAGGATCAACGACTAATGTCGGCGCTTCGCCTCCGTTTTCAACCTTGGCAAGTTCCGTTGTGCTGATACCGTTGCCTAGGCCAACAGCAACAACTTCGATATCGTTACTGTCGACAAATTGCTGCCACTCATTACCGCCCGCGGTCGGCACTTCAAGATTCGCGCTCGGCTCGCCATCCGAGATGAAATAGACATTTGACGCATATCCCGAAAGCGACGGATCCGCGAGCTGTGCCTCAAGAACTCCCTGTGCACCGTCGCTGGTATCACTTACAGCCGCGGCATAGTTTGTTGATCCGCCCGGCACCAGGTTGGCCGGATTGTTGATGAAATCCTGCGCGGCGGCCACCGAGTCTCCCTGAAACACCACCGATGATGCGGCGGCGAAGGCAATAATAGAAATGTTCAGATTGCTTGAAACCTGATTATATTCCGAAAGCACGTTGCTGACGGCTTCACGCAAAACTTCAATGCGAGTTTGCGAGCTTCCCGGAACGGCGAGGCTCATAGACCCCGACGTATCAAGGACAAAAACAAGATTGTAACTCGGTAATGTCGGGGCGGGTAAATCCACCGCATCCGGGCTGGCGATCGGGACATCATCCACTATCGAGGCGACGAAGGATCCGCTGACGCTTGAGCCGTCCTGATCCTCAACATCATAGCCAAAGGTAAGATCGAACGTATCTTGCCCCTCACCTGTATGATCAATGGCATCGTTCAGTGTAAATGTATACCCATAGTCGTCGCCCGGTCCCGTCGGTCCGAATTGGAGGACGAAAACCGAACGCGGTACGCCACCGTCAGGAAAGGCCGTTGCTGTAACCTGCTGGGTGACACCGTTTGCAAGCGTGGTAACTTCGTAGAAAACAGGATCTCCCCCTGAGGTAATCTCCGGCAAACCACTAATATCAAGCGTGACAGTGCCGGCCCCATCAAGTCCGAAATCTATTTCCGCCGTGCCGCTGGCAGTAGTCGCTTCGGGTGTCATATCACTTCCGCCCGGCAAATCATCTTCGTCAACACTGATAGCCTGAGCAGTTCCCAAGGTCGGTGCGCTATCCTCAATTTCGATTGTCAACGCACCGGAGGCCGACGAACTGTTCACATCCAGCACGGATATTGCGAGAGTGAAGGCAAGGCTTGAGAGGTTGCCGCTTGCGCCGTCTAAATGATCAATAGGACCGTCCAGTATGACATCATATGTACCGTCCGTATTCAGCGTAACCGTAAAAACTGTCTCCCCGCCAGCCGTCCCGACGACGACATTTGTACCAAGCCCACTTAAGACGATTGGATTACCCTGGGAAGTCAGATTTGCCGCATCAAAATCCGGCTGTGCAGTGTCAAAAGTAACAGCTGCTATTTCGCCGCTGCCCCCACCAATACCAATTGCGGCACCCTCAATACTGTCTCCGTCTGCTGCCTCCAAAAGGTCCGCCGGGATTCCCTCGTCAACAATTACCGGATCGTCATTGTCTTCGATCGTCAGTGTGACGGAACTTCCTGCGCCATCTATAACCGCATTGCTTGAGGCTCCGATAAGTGAAAGCGTGAGAGTTTCCGTTCCTTCAAACTGATTGTCATCAACAATCGGGATATTGACTGTTACGGTTGACCCTGGTGCCAGTCCAGTCGCTCCGCCATCGAACGTTACTCTTTGCACGCCATCAACGATATAGTCGCTGCCCGCCGTCGTGCTGCCGGTAATCGCATAATCGACGCTCACCGTCACCCCCGGCGCGACCGCTTTATCAAGTGTCAGAACGAAGGAAAGAACGTCGGCATCCTCCCCGACAGCGATTTCTCCTCCCCCGACCGGCGTACCGCCGACGGTTACGTCAGAGAGCGTTACAATACCAATATCATCATCGGTGATAACGACAAGCGCCTGCCCGGAAGAGACATCGATGTCCGCGTTTTCTGCCCCCGTCAGAGCAACAATGAAAAACTCCAGATTTTCGATGACTTCATCATCGATCACCTCAACGGTGAAGACGGCTTCGGTTGAGCCGGGCGGTATAACAATGGTCCCGTCCCCGTTACTGACGAAATCCAAGTCGCCAGGAAGGCCCGAATCCGCCTGGGTAGCCGATCCGCCCCTGATCTCATACGTAATCGTCACAGGAAGGTCGGTTGGTTCGTTCAAAGTTATGACAATTTCAAAACTGCTGAGATTTCCGGATTCCGGATCCACGACAGAAACAACGCTCAAGCTGGTCTGCGGCCCAATTCCGACAATCTCCTCATCTTCGCTTAAATCACGAAGCCCGAGATCGGTTCCATCCAGCAACCCACCCGCTTTCAGCAGGTCGCCAATCGATAATCCACCATCAATCGTACCTTCACTAAACTGCTGGAAGCCTGCCCCACCGCCTGATTGCGACCGGCGACCACCTGCCTCTGGATTGATCTCATCGGGATTGAAATCATCCTCTTCATTAAACCAGTCGGGATTAACAAGCCGCAGCGCTTCGCCATAAATATCGAAAAGCTGTTCGCCCGTCAGGATAAAGGGCACACTTGGCAAAGTGGAAAAGCTCGTTACGATAACGGACTGATTGGCCACATCCAGAACCTGTGAACCCGCCTCGTTCGTAATCACGATCGCGCCGGTAAAGAGCGTGAAAATTGATTCCTCGCCAATACTCTTGACGTTGCCCGACCAGCTCGTGCCGCGGATACCAATTGTGCCTACGGGAGTCCGCACATCGACATTCTCCGGGTCATCCTTGGCAATCTGGCCACTGACGAGGGAAAACACGCCCTGCAGAAGGGAAACACCGAATGTCCCGCTTCCCGCTGACGGATTATATATCATTTCATCGAGAACAGCCCGCCCGTTCTCTCCCATTGTAAACTGTGTCTCATCCACAAATACGATGGTAAAAGACGAGCCGGCAGCGGTCTCGATCACATCTCCCTGAAATACCGTCGCCCCTTCGACAAGTTCTTCACTGGTCCCGTCGGCGTGCCGCGTGGTCACGGTACCGGTCAGATCTGTTACTTCCCCGATGGGCCCTCCGGCGTCACTTTGCGTTCCAGAAGACTGTGCCATTGGTCCCGGACCTGCCAACTTACTCACTAGGTCTGCCGGTATCCGCGCACCGCCCGCGGTTAGCAAATCGGCACTAGACCCAGATGCAAAATAATCGTGAATTATGATATGACCGCCGGTGTCATCCGTCAGGGTCAGGTCGACGCCATCACGACCAAAGTCCGCAACAAGCGGTTTGATCTCATCGCCAATTTGCACTGCCCCGTGATCAGGCGCCTGATATTCGGCAAGTGGCTTGGCGTCGAGGTTTACTGAAAAACCCTGTTTCATCTCTCATACCCCAACAGCAAAAAAAGACCCCCGCATAGTCAGAATTTATTCTTCCGCTGCACCCGGCGACCAAATAATCTTAATAAAAAAGTTGCCCAAACTATTGCTTAAAAGTACTTATCAGGCGAGCAAGAAAGTAATGTATTCTTAGTAATTGAAGTATGCCACATTTTGGACAAATTTCATAAAATTTTTCACAAACATAGTTAATCCAACTATTTGAATGAATGTGCGATATACTTGTTTAACGATCTGAAAAAAGGCCAATCCCTGCATGGCAGCAACCACAGCAGCACAAAAAACGGGAAAAAAGAACGGTGTCATGAGATGGCTCTCCTTTGCCCGTGGGGGACGGATTCCTGCCTTCACGTTGCTAATGGCGGCTCTGTTTCTGCAGATTTCCGACCCGCCCTTCCTATCAAATTTTCGAGACCGGATATTTGACGTATACCAGCAGTCCCAGCCACGGGAGGTACAGTATCCGCGGCCCGTTGCCGTTATCGACATAGACGAAAACAGCCTTTTGAACCTCGGCCAATGGCCTTGGCCCCGCACATATCTCGCAAAACTTGTGGAAAATGCGACCAAAAGCGGCGCCGCTGTCATCGGGTTTGATATGCTTTTTGCCGAATCGGACCGATTGTCACCAGCGGAAATGGCTCAGAATATATCCGGGCTTCCACCAGAGGTAAAAGATCAACTTGCAAGCCTGCCGTCCTTCGATGATGAATTCGCAAGTGAAATTGGCGACAGCAGAGTGGTCCTTGGGATATCCGTCAGTCCGGAGAGTGATGGCGCAAATAATCTAGGGCTTGACCGGATACCGTCTTTTGCCATGCTCGGACAGGATCCCAGAAAATTTCTAAAGAACTACCCAGCCCTGATCGGCAATATCGACAAGCTGGACGAAGCCGCCGCCGGGCGCGGCATGATCAGCCTGGATCAGGATTTCGATGGTATTGTCCGCCGCATCCCCCTTGCCAATCAGATAAATGGAAAGATTATTCCTTCATTGGCGCTGGATATGCTGCGGGTGGCGACGGGCCGCAATGTCATCATTCAGACCAACGAAAACGGGATTGTCGGATTTAAGGTTGCCGGAACCCTCATCCCGACGGATACGCGCGGGCGCATCTGGGTGAAATATGCGGAATATGACCCGGCACTTTATATCTCCGCACTTGATGTCATCAACGGCACGATCGATGACAAGGCATTTGAAGGCAAGCTGGTTTTAGTCGGCACGTCCGCCGCTGGCCTCAAGGATTTACGGGCATCCCCGCTTACGTCAAATCTGCCGGGAGTGGAAATGCATCTGCAACTGCTGGAAAATGTATGGATGCAGTCATATCTTTTCCGGCCCGAGTTCATCGCCATTTTCGAATGGATGGGCACGTTATTGACGGGGCTGGCTCTGATATTGCTGGTGCCGCTCGCAGGGGCAAGAACCACGCTTGGATTGCTGGTTTTTATTTCAGCAACCGCGATCGGTTCCTCCATATATTTCTTTGTCTATAACTCCGTCCTGATAGATGTCAGCTATACATTAGCGGTATCCATACTCGTCTATATCACGATGGTGTATTCCAATTACCGGGGTACGGAGCAGGAACGCACACGCATTCGAACGGCCTTCGCTCATTATCTCTCGCCGGAACTCGTCAAGCAATTATCGGCCTCACCGGACAGCCTGGTTCTAGGCGGTGAAGAGCGGGAAATGACATTCATGTTCTGCGACGTGCGGGAATTCACCGTCATTTCAGAGGGTTATAAGCATAACCCGCAAGGGCTGACCCATCTTATCAACCGTTTCCTTACGCCAATGACGGGAGAGATTCTCGCGCATCATGGCACCATCGACAAATATATGGGTGATTCCATCATGGCATTCTGGAATGCCCCGCTCGATAACCCCCAGCACCCAAAGGATAGCGCCGATGCCGCCCTGAAAATGATCATCCGCCTTGCGACACTAAACAAAGAACTGGAAGCGGAAGCGGCTGCTGAGGGCCGTCTGTTTAAGGCGCTACGGGTAGGCATTGGCCTGAACACGGGCGTTTGCATCGTTGGAAACCTTGGATCAGAACAGCGCTTCGATTACTCCGTTCTTGGTGATCCGGTTAATCTGGCCTCTCGCCTTGAAGGGCAAACAAAGGAATATGGCTTCAGCATCATCATGGGCGAGAGCACCGCACATTCAATTCCAGAATATGCAATGATCGAGCTTGACCTGATCGCCGTGAAAGGAAAGGAAGAAGCGGTCAAAATATATGGGCTTCTGGGAGATGAGGAACATGCACAAAATGCTGAATTTATTGAAGCCAAAGATGCGATAGAGGCATTTCTCAAACTCTACCTTGCGCGTGAATGGGATAGCGCAGAGAAAAAGCTTGTCCATATCGCCGGGTTGAACCCCCGACTGGAAAAATTTGTCAGGCTGTATCAGGATCGCATTCGCCGCTTCAGAACGTCCCCGCCCCCTGAGAACTGGGACGGTGTCTTCCGGGCCGAGAAGAAATAGTGACTTCCGGCTCGTTCAGGAAAAAGAAATGTTCGCCGCCGCCGAGAGGTCACGCAAGGCCTGCTCTTCACTGACAACCTTGATTGTCGTCATACCCATTGCGGCTGCCGGCTTGAGGTTGATACCAAGATCATCTAGATACACGACTTCCTCCGGTTTGACGTTCATCTGTTCACAGGCATATTCATAAATACGCGGATCCGGCTTGCGAAGGCCAATCTTGCTGGACTCAATAACCTGCTTAAACAGTCTCATCACTGCCTCAACTTCTGCCTGAGCGGCGGCGTCCCTGGTCATACCGGGACCATTTCCAGCAGCGACATTATTTGTCAGGCAGGTACAAATATATTTCTCACCGCACAGCTTCAACGCGTTGACCATGTTGGGGCGAATGTCTCCGGCCAGAAGTTTGATTATCTCTGCGCCGGGAATTGGATGGCCGAGTTCCCCGCTCTCGCCTTCAAAGAGCCTATCGAACTCATCAAGAGTAACCGCGCTTCGCTCAAACTGCGCCCAAGCATTGGTATCGGGATCAGTAGAATTGATCTTGCGGATAAAATTCGCAGGCAGGCCGTGTTCCATTTCAAACCGGGTAAAGGCCTCGAACGGACTCGTCGTGAGAACACCGCCGAAATCCCATAGAACGGCTTTTATCATTTGATATTACCTTTATTTGCAAGATGACTGGATATGCGTCGCCACACAGTATATTTTTCTTACTTTTACTAAATAGTGACAGGCGACCTATATCCTGTCAAACATCAAGAGCGATTGAATTCGCCGCTTTATGAGTTAATTTATAGATAGCTATAAAGATATTCTGCAGTTTTTCGGAGCTCCGTATGAGATTGTCAATTGCCACTGCCTTGTTCATGTTGACGGCTGTCACTGCCGTAAATGCTTATAAAGCTGATGATTTGAACAAGCTGAATGAAAGCGGAAACTGCCCTGATTGCGATTTACGCGGCATTGAATTGCAATACAAGGATATGAAGGGGGCAGAGATGAGGAAAACAAATCTGCGTGACTCCATGCTGAAGCAAATTGACCTCAGTAATGCGGACCTCTCAGGAGCCGATATGCGACGCTCCGATCTTGAGAAATCGACACTTGTATCGGCTGATCTTGAAAATGCTATTTTGCAGGATGCGGATATGGAAAAGGCCGTGATGTCGGGCGCAAATCTCAGCCGTGCAAATTTACGCGGTGCTGATTTTGACAGCGCCAATGTCGAGAATGGCAACTTCCGGAATGCGGACATACGCAAAGCCTATTTCAAACGTGCCAACTTGAAAAATGCTGATTTCAGTGATGCGAAGGTTTCGGAAACGAACTTCAAGCGGGCGAATATGTCTGGTGTCATCATGGTTAATGCAGAGCTGGATGAAACCAACTTTACCCGCGCCAATCTGACGGATGCTCGCATGGAGAAGGCCAATTTAAGCCATGCAAATTTCTACCGTGCCATACTGGTGAATGCAGACATGACAGGAGCACGGCTCTCAAAGGCGACCTTCTGGGGCGCAAATTTATCCGGTGCAAATCTTGAAAGCGCAAGAGGGTTGGAGCAAGAGCAACTGGAAGGAGCCTGTGGAAACACTGAAACTGCACTGCCCGGCAAGCTCAAGCTGAAGCCATGCCGCGAGTAATTAAATGAAGGTTATCTGAGCCCCGCGATTAAATCCGGCAATTCGCCTAGATGCTCAATACTGTGGTAGCGCGGCGCATCAATCGGGACGTCTGCATGCTCATGAACCCATGTTAGATCATGCGGGACATGAACACCGAAACTGCCTGCCTCTATCGCCGGAATAACGTCGCTTTTAAGAGAATTACCCACCATCATACCGGTTGAAGCATCCCTGCCCGCGGCATTGAAAATCCGTTGATAGGTTTCTGTCGTTTTCTCGCTGACAATCTGAACGTCATCGAACAACTCACCCAACCCCGATTGAGCAAGCTTGCGCTCCTGATCGAACAGGTCGCCCTTCGTGATAAGGATTAGGCGATACCGCCCGCAGAGTTCCATCAAAGTTTTACGCGCATGTGGCAATGTTTCGACGGGATGGCGCAGCATTTCGCGGCCGGCCCGCAGGATATCATGCAGGATGGTGGCAGAGACATTGTCATTCGTAACCTCGATGGCGGTCTCGATCATTGAAGGGGTAAAGCCTTTAATGCCATACCCATAGAACTGAAGATTTCGTCGCTCCGCTGCCAGCAATCTTTCCGTAATGTGATCGCTTTCGGCATAATCACTCAGCAACGCCGCGAATTTTTCCTCTGTCATTCGAAAAAAATACTCGTTCTGCCAAAGCGTATCATCGGCATCAAAGCCGATCGCAGACAAAACAGTACCACATCCTGCTAACGACACATCAAAGCACTTTCAACTAGTTAAAACTTACCTTTCGCATCATTCCGCTGCCTTTGCTGGAATAATCTTGCCAGGGTTCATGATATTATCCGGATCAAGTGCTTGCTTGAGGGCCGCCATCACGTCGATCGCATCACCATGCTCGCGATACATATATTTGATCTTGCCAAGACCTACCCCATGCTCGCCCGTACAGGTACCATCCATGGACAGAGCCCGCTCGATCAGTCGACTGTTGAGACGTTCAGCCTCCTCGAGTTCTTCGGGATTTTCTTTCTTGATCACAAAGGACAAATGAAAGTTGCCGTCGCCGACATGCCCGACCAAAGGTGCAATCAGGAAACTATCCGCAAGATCCTTCTTGGTTTCCAGAATGCAGTCCGCAAGGCGTGAAATCGGAACACAGACATCGGTTGCCCATATTTGCGCTCCGTTTCGAAGCGCCATGGCGGCATAGGCCGCATCATGGCGAGCCTGCCAGAGTTTTGTGCGCTCTTCCGCCTGTGTGGTCCATTTAAAGCCTTCAGCTCCGAATTCCGAGCATATTTCGCTGACCTTCTCTGCCTGTTCCTTGACATACGCATCGCTGCCATGAAACTCGAGAAACAGTGTCGGCTGTACCGGCAGGTCAAGATTGGAGTAATGATTCACGGCATCGACCTGCACGTCGTCCAGCAATTCTATCCGGGCGACCGGGATACCGCTCTGTATTGTCAAGATGACACTTTGTATCGCCCCTTCAATATCCGGGAAAGAGACTGTTGCGGCCGATATCGCCTCAGGAATTCCGTACAGACGAAGCGTAATTTCGGTGATAATGCCAAGCGTTCCTTCCGATCCGATATACAGCTTGGTCAAGTCATATCCGGCGGCGCTTTTCTTCGCCCGGTGGCCCGTCGAGATAATCCGCCCATCCGGCAAGACGACCTTGAGGCTGAGGATATTCTCCCGCATGGTCCCGTATCGCACGGCGTTCGTGCCGGATGCACGTGTCGATGCCATACCGCCGATAGAAGCATCCGCACCGGGATCGATGGGAAAAAACAGGCCTGTATCGCGTAGATATTCATTGAGCTGTTTCCGGCGTACGCCTGGCTGAACGGTGCAATCCAGATCTTCCGTGCTTACCCGCAGGATTTCATTCATTTCATTTAGGTCAATGGAGATGCCGCCCGAGACCGCGTTTACATGCCCTTCGAGCGACGTACCTGCAGCAAATGGAATAATCGGCACCTTGTGGGCTGCGCAGATTTTGACGATCTCGGAGACTTCTTCCGTGCTCTTTGCGAAACAGACGGCATCAGGCGCTTTGGGAAAGTGCCAGCTCTCATCCTTGCCATGCTGCTCTCTTACAGCCGCAGCGGTCGAGCAGCGCGTCCCCAAAAGCTCTTTCAACTCATGAATGGCCTGATCCATTCCAGGATGTTGTTCCGTCATCTCATCTCCCTCACCCGCTTAGCTGACCGGGGTAGTCAGCCCCTCCCTTTACCAGTATTATATAGTCTATCATCTGGCGAAAAGAAGAAAAACACAGGAATGGCGATGAACGAACGCACCCTTACTTTATTGCATCAACAACCGGTATTGTCCGAATGGATCGACTACAACAAGCATATGAATGTCGCCTACTATGTGCTGATATTCGATCAGTCCCTGGATGTTTTTCTTGATGATATTGGGCTGACCCGGGAATATCGTGATTCCTCCAATTGTACGGTCTATGTGCTGGAAACCCATGTTACCTATATTCAGGAAGTGCATGAAGGAGACTTGCTGGATATATATGTGCGGGTCCTCGATTGTGATGAAAAGCGCATGCATCTCTTCCTCGAGATGCGACATCATGAGAAAAGCTTCCTCGCGGCAACATCGGAACAGATGATCATGCATCTCGATAAAACGGGACCCAGTGCCACGCCCATGCCCGACTTCTTGCAATCGAGACTCCAGCAACACAAGGCGGAGTTTGTAGATGCACCAATTCCCAAACAGGCAGGCGCTGTTATCGGCATTCGCAGAAAGAAATAAAAAACGCCGCCCGGTTAAGGCGGCGCTTTCGTAGCATAATAGATCTTGCGTTTGTCCGTTCAGGCCGCCTTGTTGGCCGCTGACGCGTTGTGGCCAAGCTTGCCAATGAGGTAATCGACATTCTCGCCGTCGAAGCTGTCCTGAAAATGAGTAAGGACACGCTCGATAACCTGATTGCGGTAACGCTCCCGATCACCCGGCGTACCATCGAAATCAAGTTCATTCGCCACCTCGAGCCCGACTTTCATTATTTCCTGAAGTCCGCCCGGAATATTCGACTTCTCGCAGAGCTGCTTCAGGCCGTTCCCTCCAGCATCATTCACCAGAATATGAACGTTCGCGACAGCAATATTGGAATATTTTGCCATTGCCGTTTCAAAGAAATCGACGTCACCCATACAAAGCGCGCGCAAAATAATTGTCGGCGTCAAGCGGCCATTGGCATGAAGCTGATCAATAAGTCTTACAAGGTCGGCATGGCTGGCGCCATCCTTGATAAAGCCGATCATCGTTTTTTCGCGGCTTTCCAGAATTAGATCCGTTGCCAAACCCGGAGACATATCATGATGCCGGACGAGATGATCGCGAAGTTTGTCCGAAACCATCGTGACCAGACGTTCGGTAACCGTAATCGGCAATGTCGCCCGATGCGCCATGGGTTCCTTGATTTTTTCGCTGTCACCATACTGATCCAAAACTTTCTCATAGGTCGTTTCGGAAATTTCGGCGCCCTGATTCTGCATCAGGGTCGCGACCACGTCCTCAGATCCACTCTCGGCAAGCTTATCGGAAACCGCCTCGGAAATCACGCTCCGGCTGGCTACTGCCATTTGATGAAGATCCGATTTCGAGCTGATGATTTCAAACAGATCATCATCGGTCAAAGCCGCTGAGAAGCTGAGCATCGGTGTTGCCACATCCGCAATATCGCTGGCGAGGGTCTTGGCAATATCATGGGGAAGGTCGGGAACTGATTTCAGGGTTTCTGCAAGTGTCTGGCGGACAAGAACCTCTGCATCGTTCACCAGTATGCGGAAAATTTCCTCTGCTTCACGACGTTCGGTTTCGCTAAAACCCGCATCCACTATGCCACCGGCAATTTTCTCGACTGTTTCTGCGCGCGCCGACGCGGATCTGTCCGTCAGCAACCACTCTACATCCGCTGGGCTTAAAGAACCGTTATTAGACACGATGGCTCCAGTATTTAAGTTGTTTGGAAGCTCCAATGTCGCCAAATTATATTAATATTTCTTTAATCCGGGCGGCCTTCCATCACTTCTTTTATTGCCCTGATTTGATCCTCAACCTGGATATCAAGTGTGCTTGTAACCTCAAGTTCCCGCTCCTCAAAAACATCCATATCCGGGTTCGCCGCCTGCCATTCCACCACTTTCGCATCACGTGCAATGATTAATTGTTCGATCTGCGGCCGGAACAACACCAGCATTGCGCTCAACCAACGATTAACGGGCCATGACGGCGTGCTATGGTCAATCACGAATCCGTCCAGCATTTCAATAACATCTGCCTTGTCATACCAATTCTCTCCAGTAACCCAGCGATTGGTTGTAAACAGGCCAATGGGAAAGCCTGAGCTATTCATCGAAATGGCGATCAGGTGACAGATAACCTCATCTTCCGCCGTTGGCCAGTCCGCGTCTCCATCATATGGAACAGGCGCGACATCCGCTCTCATCCCTTTCTTGCGGAGAAAGGTGTGGAAATGGCCATGTTCTCCCTCCCGATGCGCATGATAATAATACTGGGCGTGGGTTTCGTTGTCATAGATATCGCCTTCGGGATAATGATCCCACTCATAAAAAGTGCCCTCACCGCGAAGAATTTCGCCGACAATATTCGCACCCCCTTTTTTAAGAACGCGATAGCATTCCAGTATTTCATCCGCAGCAGCGTTCATCCGTTCCAACTGCTCAGGGGGAAGATCTCTCAATATCTGCCGCAACTGCGCTGGATTTTCTATTGTCGGGATACTGTCATCCCACATAAACTTTACCATTGTATTCATTCAGTTCACTCGCTTCCCGTTGCCCTGAATTATATAAATAACATGTCAGGCAGGGATATAGTCTTTCACGGTAAGGTGATGGAATGTGTTTGCAAGCCATATAAGACGCGACACAATGTCCCTGTTCTTGCGAGATCGGCTGTGGTATCCCGGCACACATTCGTTGAGAACTTGTACACTGGCGAAATAGAAAGCTGAGAAAATGAAGAAACTGACAACTCTTGGATTATTGCTTGCCTTGTCATTCTTTGCCACGTCTGCACTTGCTGACGGGGACGCGGCAAAAGGTGAAAAAGTTTTTAAGAAATGCAAGGCCTGCCACACGATCGAACAAGGCGCAAAGAATAAAGTTGGCCCAAATCTGTTCGGCATTGTCGGCGCTAAGGCAGGGCACGTTGAAGACTATAAATATTCAAAAGCCATGATGGATTCCGGTATTACCTGGGATGAAACGGCATTGGACGAGTATCTGAAGAAGCCGAAAGCATATGTAAAAGGGACCAAAATGTCTTTCGTCGGCCTTAAGAAGGAAGACGACCGAGAAGATCTGATCGCATATCTGAAGACATTCAAGTAAGCCTAAAACATCCGTCTGAGATCGTCGGCTGTTGCCAAGGTGCGACCAATGGCTTCCGCAACCTTCCGGGCCTGCCGTACCAATTCAGCATTGTTCTTGGCGATCTTGCCGGACTTCAGCATCATATTATTCTCAAATCCAACCCTGACATGGCCGCCCATTGCCAGCGCACAGCTTGCAGAGGCATGTTCAAGCGGGCCAAACGCGCAAACCGACCAGTGCCTCCCCGCATCGAGCGCTTCCGCGAACGGAATAAGATCACGCGGATGAGACTGCTGCCCCGCGGTGTATCGACCAAGAACAAGCTGTAGAAAAGGATTAGAAAAGGGAATGATCGCATCGCGCATCAAGGCGTCACAGCGACGCAAATCCTCCACTGAGTATAGAATGAATTGCGGCACAATATCACGCGCCTGCATTTCAGAAAAAAACGTGGCTGCCTTTTCTTCGCCGCCTTCCGGAACAATTTCCCGAATTGCAAGAGACACTGCTTCCGGCTGTAATTCAACAACCATCTCCATCTGCTGGTCTGCGTTATAAATCCCAACTGCCTCACTGGTAACCTGGATGACGATATCGTCTCCCACATTATCCCTGATTGTGGAAATAGCATCGCGATAACGCGGAACATCCAAAGTATGCGCCCCCTCTTCATCGCGAACATGCAAATGGATCATAGAAGCCCCTTCCGCCACACAAGCTTTAGCCTCCACTGCCAGCTCTGAAGGAGAAATTGGCAAGGCAGGATGATCGCGACGGGTTTTTCGCGCGCCGTTAGGCGCCACCGCAATAATGGCGGGGGTCAATACAGACTGTTGTTCCATCCTCAATATGCCTTTTCTTTAATGCCGATTGTTAAGCGCCCAACCCGCTGTAATATAAAAATGTAAGAGACGATAACATTTTATAAAAATTAAGACCTTCTTTACATCCTGTCTTTATACATTATTTACGTGGCAATAGTTTACACGGCAGGCACCGTTGTAAAAAACACATTTCGGCAGAGAATAGTCCAGTGAATACAAGAGGTTTGGCTTCCCATCAACCTTCAAGCCCCGACCAAGTCGGTGTCGATCGTTCTGCGATAACGCAGCCCCATGTCCTGCGCCTGAATTATAGCAAGCTACGCCTGCTGGTTATAGAGACAGGGGATCGCATTCATAACTTCTGCCGCGATATCAGCATACCTGTTCTCGCGCGCGAAATGGAATACAGTGACTCCGTCGCAAAAGATATCACAGCGGGTGTATATAATTGCATCATTCTTGACGGGACTCGCGGCAATGCCGCGTATCAGGAAATCCTGCAAAATGTCTCAAGCAAGCCACCCTTCCTGCCTGTCATTGTCATTGATGGTTCCCTAAACTTTCTCCGTCAGGGCGCGTCGGAAAACATCGCGAGCAGTGAACTCACAGCGGAACGGATGGAAACCGCCCTCTTTAATGCCGACCGGCTCTGCAAGCTGAACAACCGTTCGACAATATTGGAGATGGAACTCTCGTCACTGGTCGAAGAAGATCCGCTTACGGCCCTGCCAGGTCGCAGCAAGTTCCGGGTTCGGATGGCCAAGATTATTGCGAAGGCACATGAGGCCAAAAAGCCGATTTCGCTGATCATTCTCGACCTGAACAGTTTCAAGGAGTTGAACGAGAGTCGGGGGCATGATTTTGGCGACAAAGTTTTGAAAACCATTGCAGGTCGCCTTCTCAAATTTGCCCCACGTAACTCTATTGTTGGCCGGCTGGGGGATGATGAATTTGCGCTTTTGGCCGTTGACCGGGATCTCACGGCAATAACGCATGAGAAATTCGCAGCAGAACTGATGCGGGAAATCCGCGAGCCCATTTTCATCGACAGGCAAAAAACGGATGTGAATGCGACGATGGGGCTTGCCCAACTCGACGATCACGATACGGCAGACGGCTTATTGCACAAATCCATATCCGCACTTTATGCGGCGAAACGGGACAAGGTTCCCTTTGTCGTCTATACGCATGAGGATGATATCGAGAGGCGGCAGCAGCTTCGTCTCGCACAGGACCTTCCTGAAGCGATCGCAGACAATCAACTGCTTCTGCATTTTCAGCCTATGCTCCGGATGAGAGATCAGGAGCTGATTGGTGTGGAAGCCCTGGTTCGCTGGCAACATCCAAAGCAAGGCCTTCTGTTTCCAGACAGCTTTATCCCTCTCGCTGAAGGATCTGGCTCAATACAGGCGCTTACTGAATGGGTGATGAAAGCCGCTGTAAAGCAGGGCAGCCTTTGGTTGGCGGAAGGTCGCAAATTATATGTTTCTGTCAATATTTCCGCACTTATCCTCCATGATCCAACCTTTCCGGATATGGTTGCACAATTACTTGAAGAAACTAATTTTCCGGCAGCTTTGCTTAAGCTGGAGATAACGGAAAGTGCCATTATCTCGGACGTCTATCGCGCAAAGGAAATCGTTACCCGTCTGCATGAGTTGGGAACCCGTCTCTCGATTGACGATTTCGGAACCGGCTACACGTCTCTCGGCTATCTACGCAAGCTTCCTGTCGATGAAATTAAGATAGACAAAAGCTTCGTGCTCAACATGACACGGGTCGCGGACGATGAAGTGATCGTCCGGACACTATTGGACCTGGCCGGAAACCTTGGACTTTCGGTCGTCGCCGAAGGCGTGGAAGATGCAGAAACATGGGAAATGCTCGACAGTCTCGGTTGTGATGTAGCTCAAGGCTACTTTATGAGCCGCCCGATCGACATTGCGACCTTCGAAGACTGGATTGAGTCACAGCCATGGAAGCAAGACCTGATTTAATAATTTCATGACAACATCCGTTTGACGAGACGGCTCATATCCTTGAAAATGAATAAAAATAGAGGGAGCCGCGAATGTCAGAATTTGGTCCGGATGTTGCCATCAATAATGCCGCCTATCTTCATCCTACAGCCCTTATCTATGGCAAGGTGAATATCCACAAAGGTGCGTCTCTCTGGCCATATACCGTTATTCGGTCGGAACTGGAAGAGGTGGTCATCGGCGAATATACCAATATTCAGGATTTCGTCATGATCCATATCGGCTCCTCAACAGGGACATATATCGGATCCCACTGCTCCATAACGCATCACTGCACGATACATGGCTGCACCATAGGCGATAACTGCCTGATCGGCATCAATACGACAATTATGGATGACTGCGTTATTGGCAATAACTGCATCGTTGCGGGTCACAGTTTCCTGAAGGAAGGAACGGTTATTCCGGATAATTCCATCGTCATGGGAACACCCGGCAGGGTCGTCAGGACACAGAATAATTATGCCCGTTGCCGGTTGAACGCTTTCCTGTATTATCGGAATGCGCTCGCCTATTCAAAGAATCAACATCGGGAATGGGCGTCCGAACAGAGCCTGAAGGAAGTGCAGGCGGAAATCGATAAACTCCAAAAAGAACAGGCTGCCCTTGAAAATCAGGCTTGAAGGGCAGATTGATATTTATTGAATTGAGAGATGCTATGACGGAAATGCAAAACCCCTATCTCATGTTCCTCGGTGACGTAAGCGATCAACTGGCTGCGAAGACCGCAAAGGGAATTGTCGACTGGCGTCCGGACTGGTGTATCGGGCAAATAAAGCTCCCCGGCTGCGTGGCCGATCTACGCATTCAAGATATGACGATCGCGGAAGGCGTTGCGAACGGCGCAAAAACGCTGATCGTGGGTATCGTGAATTCCGGTGGCTTCCTCCCCAATCACTGGATTTCCGTCATCGTCGAAGCGTTGGACGCCGGCATGGACGTCGCAAGCGGTCTGCATATCCGGTTGGGGAGCATTCCGGAAATCAAGGCGGCTGCCGAACGGAATAATCGTAGCCTCTTCGATGTACGCCATCCGACCCATAACATCCCGACAGGCAAGGGAACACCGCGAAGCGGCAAGCGCCTGCTTGCCGTTGGAACAGATTGCTCGGTTGGCAAAATGTATACAGCGCTTGCCATTGAGAAAGAAATGCTCAAGCGGAACATGAAGGCGGATTTCCGTGCGACTGGCCAGACCGGTATTTTCATTGCCGGGACCGGCACATCGATTGACGCTGTGGTAGCCGATTTCATCTCCGGCGCGGTCGAGGAGTTGTCTCCCGAAAATGACTCTGATCACTGGGATATTATCGAGGGACAGGGGTCCCTGTTTCATGCCTCATATGCAGGCGTCAGTCTTGGTTTGCTTCACGGTGCACAAGCCGATGCACTTGTCCTGTGTCATGAACCGACCCGCACCCATATGCGTGGCCTGCCCCATCATCCCCTGCCCGGTCTGAAAGCCTGCATGGAGCTCAACCTTGTCCACGCAAAACTGACAAACAAGGACGCGAAATTTGTCGGGATTGCCATCAACACATCCGGCCTGAAAGAAGCAGAAAGACTGGAATATCTTGCCGGCATTGAAAAGGAATACGGTCTGCCGACTGTCGATCCTTTCAAGGACGGTACTGCGGCGATTGTTGATAACCTGCCATGAGCAGACGGAAAATTTCGGCCAGCTCTGAAAGCTGGCCGATCCAGGGCAGCTTTCGGATCAGCCGCGGAGCAAAGACAGCGGCAGAAGTGGTTGTTGTCGAAATTACGGAGAACGGCATTACGGGACGCGGGGAATGTGTCCCTTATGCACGTTATGGCGAGAGCATCCGCTCCGTTCTTGGGCAGGTAACTTCAATCCGCGACTATATTAATGACGGGCTTACCCGGGAGGGATTGCTCACCGTTATGCCTTCCGGTGCCGCCCGCAATGCAGTCGATTGCGCCCTTTGGGATCTGGAAGCAAAAACAAGCGGGAAAACAATTGCGGAACTCGCGAAGATACCCGCACCAGGACCGACAATTACCGCCTATACCCTTTCACTGGATACGCCTGAGAAAATGGGTGAAGCCGCAAAAGCACAAAGCCATCGCCCTCTGATAAAGCTCAAGCTTGCCGGAACCGGTGATGTTGAGCGCGTAGCTGCCGTCAGGAAGGCCGCGCCAAAAACACGCCTGATTGTGGATGCCAATGAGGCCTGGACCGCAGACATGATGCGTGAATACTGCCCTAAAATGGCGGATCTGGGTGTCGAGCTCATTGAACAGCCCCTCCCTGCCGGAGAGGATTCCGTTCTTGGTGATATGGACAGACCTGTTCCAATCTGTGCCGATGAAAGCGCGCATGATACTGCAACGCTCGACGATGTGGCGGAGCTATATGACTATATCAACATCAAGCTCGATAAAACGGGTGGTTTGACAGAAGCGCTATTGCTGGCCGAGGCGGCGCGCGAATTCGGTCTTGGCGTTATGGTTGGCTGCATGCTTGGCACCAGCCTTGCCATGGCCCCGGCCATGCTGCTTGGATCATTCGCGCGCTTCGTCGATCTGGACGGACCTCTTCTGCTTGAAAAAGACAGAGATCACGGCATCCGTTTTGATGGCAGCGTGATGCACCCGCCAACCCGCGAACTTTGGGGATAGCAGCGTCGCTATCCCCGCATAAGTTTAACGGCCCTTGAATTCCGGCGCACGCTTTTCAACAAAGGCCACGGCGGCCCCCTTATGGTCTTCGGTTTCGAATGAGCGGATCATCTGGTTCGCTTCCCAGTCCAGAACATCACTCAAGGTGCCTTCCGATGCGGTATTGATATTCTTTTTCATATAGCCGATAGCAATAGTGGGCAGGCTCGCCAGCCGTTTGGCCATCTCGGCGGCGGCGGCGGGAAGCTCGTCCGCCGGAACCGATTTGTTGACCATGCCGATCTTTTCGGCCTCTTTCCCGAGGACGACATCAGCTGTGAAATACAGCTCTTTCGCTTTTGCCTCGCCAAGCAGTTTCGTCAGGAAGTAGGAGCCGCCGAAATCGCCGGACAGTCCGACTTTCGAAAATGCCGTTGTTATCTTTGCATCATCAGCGGCGATCCGCATATCGCAAGCCATTGCCAGAGAAAATCCGGCCCCGGCCGCCGGGCCAGGAATGACGGCGAGTGTCGGCTTCGGCATTTCATGAAGCAAACAGCTCACTTCCATACGCTCACGCAAATCCTGTATCCGCTCATCAAGATCGACCTTTGCTCCAGCATTTGCCGCGAAACTCTTGACGTCTCCTCCTGAACAAAACGCCCCGCCTGCTCCCGTCAAGACAACCGCGCGAACAGATTTATCCTTTGCGAGGCGGGCAAGCGCTTCGCTCAATCCGCTCATCATCTCCCGCGTAAAGGCATTCCGCGCCTCCGGCCGGTTCATGGTAAGAGTGGCAACGCCGTCTTCAATTGTTTCAAGAAGTACATCAGACATCATTATTTTCCTTTTTTTAAGTTTATAGTTTATCTGAGAGATGGTTCACAGGTTAGCTGCGCGGCAGCTGTTGTTCAACCAAACGCGCCCAAATACTGGCGCCAATTGACAGGACCTCATCGTTAAAATCAAACTCGGGGTGATGAACCGCCTGAAAATGCGTCTCATCCTTTGTGCCGAGAAAGAAATAACACCCGGGACAGGCCTCCAGCATGAAGGCAAAATCTTCACTACCCATGCGAATGGGTGTTTCCATATCCATATTTTCCGGCCCGACAATATCAGAGGCGGCGCGGGCGACAATCGCGGTTTCCTTCTCATGATTCACGACGCTAGGATACCGGCGCTGATAATCTACATCGATTTCAACCCCGTGAGTTGCCGCAATACCGGTGCATATCTCCCGAATACGGCTTTCTATATAATCCCGCGTTTCTGCTGTCATCGCCCGGATGGAGGCGCTCAACTGTGCCTCTTGCGGGATTATGTTGATGCCGCTGCCTGCCTCAAACATAGTGACGCTGACGACCGCATTGTCAACCGGGCCGATATTGCGCGCGACAATGGTTTGAAGCGCCGTATAGAGCTGCACGCCGGCCGCGATCGGATCATTCGTCAAATGTGGATAGGCGGCATGTCCGCCTTTTCCTCGTATCTTCATCACCGCCGTGTCGGCGGATGCCATAATCGGGCCGGTCCGGACATTGAATGTACCGCGCGGCATGCCAGGCTGGTTATGAAGGCCGTAGACGCCATCACAGGGAAAGCGATCAAACAGGCCGTCTTTCACCATTGCATCCCCTCCGCCGCCGCCTTCTTCTGCAGGCTGGAAAATAAAGTGCACGGTGCCATCGAAATTCCGGGTTTCCGACAGATATTGCGCCGCCCCCAACAGAATTGCCGTGTGACCATCATGTCCGCATGCATGCATTTTGCCGTCAATTGTCGATTTATGGGCGAAATCGTTCATTTCCTGCAACGGCAAAGCATCCATGTCCGCCCGAATCCCGATTGTCTTCGTGCTTGATCCCCGGCCTTTCAAAACGCCCACCACGCCTGTAACACCGATACCTTCATGTACTTCGATCCCCCAGTTTCGCAACTTCTCCGCGACGACTGCGGCGGTACGCCGTTCCTCGTAGCAAAGCTCAGGATGGCGGTGGAGATCATGTCGCCAAGCCTGCATATCATTATGGGTTTCTGCGATCCGGTTATAAACAGGCATTCCCAACTCTTCATTTATAGATTTTAGTTAGTCATATCGTGGCATTCTTTATCAAGAATGGCAATATCAAGCGCGATAACCGGCACCCCCGGAACTCTCTGCGTCGCAATCAAATTTGTTCTTTTATTTTAATATTTACCCATTATATGAGGGGACTTGTGTGCAAGTGCGAAAGCATAACTTGCCATTCGTGGGATCGGCGCTATACTGCGCCCGTTTTTTAAAAGACAAAGTATATATATCATGGAAATTCGGAACGTTGCGATCATCGCCCATGTTGATCATGGGAAGACTACACTTGTGGATGGCCTCTTGAAACAGAGCGGCACGTTCCGAGACAACCAGAAAGTGGCTGAACGGGCCATGGACAGTAACGACCTGGAACGCGAACGCGGCATCACGATTTTGGCGAAATGCACTTCCGTCGAATGGGAGGGGTATCGCCTTAACATCGTTGATACACCGGGCCATGCCGACTTCGGTGGTGAAGTTGAGCGCATCCTCAGCATGGTTGACGGCGTGGTTGTTCTGGTTGATGCTGCTGAAGGCCCGATGCCGCAGACCAAATTCGTGACACAGAAGGCCCTTGGTCTTGGCCTCAAGCCGATCATCGTGATCAACAAGGCGGATCGGCCCGATGGCCGCCCGGATCAGGTTCTTGATGAATGTTTCGATCTTCTGGTCGCGCTCGACGCCAACGAAGAACAGCTGGACTTTCCCGTACTCTATGCATCGGCGAAGGAAGGCTGGGCCGTTACTGATCTGTCCGAGCCAAAAGAAAACCTTCATCCGTTGTTCGATCTGATCGTCAGCCATGTCAGCGCACCGAAGGTGGATGAGAAAGCTCCCTTCCGGATGCTGGTTACGACGATTGAAAGCAACCCCTATCTCGGCCGCCTGCTGACCGGACGCGTGGAAAGCGGCGTCCTCAAAACAAATGACCCGATCAAGGGATTGAGCCGCAAGGGCGGCAAGATCGAAGACGCCCGCGCAACTAAGATCATGGCGTTCCGCGGGCTTGAGAGAGAAACCATTGCCGAAGCCCGTGCCGGTGACATTGTCTCCGTGGCAGGCCTCGTCAAGACGACCGTTGCCGACACACTCGGCACACCGGAAGAGACAGAACCGCTCGATGCGCAACCGATTGATCCGCCGACCATCTCGATGACCTTTGCCATTAATTCTTCGCCCCTCGCAGGTCGCGATGGAGACAAGGTGCAAAGCCGGGTCATCCGCGCACGCCTGATGAAAGAAATCGAGGGGAATGTTTCCATTCGGGTTGAGGACAGTGCCGATGCAGACGCCTATATCGTCTCCGGCCGCGGTGAGTTGCAACTTGGTGTTCTGATTGAAACCATGCGCCGCGAAGGTTTTGAACTTTCGATAAGTCGCCCCAAGGTATTGTTCCGCGAGGGCGAAAATGGCGAAACGCTTGAACCTCTTGAAGAGGTCGTCGTGGATGTGGATGACGAATTCTCCGGTGTAGTTGTTGAAAAAATTGCACTCCGCAAAGGATCAATGACCGATATGCGCCCCTCCGGTGGCGGCAAGACAAGAATTACCTTCCTATGCCCTACTCGTGGCCTGATCGGATATCATGGCGAGTTCCTCACGGATACACGCGGAACCGGCATCATGAACCGGATTTTTCATTCCTACGTCCCGCATAAAGGCGAGATCCCGGGTCGCCGCAATGGCGTTCTGATTTCCAACTCCACGGGCAAGTCCGTTGCTTTTGCGCTTTGGAATCTGGAGGCACGCGGCTTCTTTTTCATCGGCAGCGGGGTTGATGTCTATGAAGGCATGATTCTCGGTGAGCATAACCGGCCAAACGACCTTGAAGTCAACGCATTAAAAGCCAAGCAATTAACCAATATCCGGGCGTCCGGCAATGATGAAGCTGTCCGTCTGACAACTCCCCGGAAACTAACACTCGAGCAGGCGATCGCCTATATTGACGATGACGAGCTTGTCGAAGTAACGCCAAATCATATCCGCCTTCGCAAGCGGCATCTCGACCCGCATGAGCGGAAAAAGGCATCTCGAGAGAAGATCGCAAGCTGACGTTCGGTCAATCTTCAGCAGTTCTGATCGCCCTTTAAAAATAAGGGTGGCGATCACGCGTATCTTATGGAAACATAGCTCCACCTTGAGAACAACAATAAGCAAGTGAGGACAGAATGGCGCTGATCGATGTAATAGCCGAAGTAACAGGAACAGTCTGGAAAATTCAGGCCACAGTCGGGCAGGAACTGGAAGAGGATGACGATGTCGTCATTCTCGAAAGCATGAAAATGGAAATCCCCGTTGGCGCACCGGAAGACGGTAAGGTGACGGAAATTCTGGTTGGTGAAGGCGACTCTGTGTCGGAAGGTCAGGTCATCGCGAAGATTGAGACCTGAAACCTCTTTTACTTCAAAAAAATTTTACCAGAGCCATGTTGCGGGGTCAGGGATACCTTCTTCCCGCGCATGGAGCTTTAATCCCTTCGCACAGCGAACGATAAACCAGATATAGGCCGCCAGGATAATCAGAAAGCCAATACCGACAAACGTCAGTAGTGACCCAACAATAAAATACAGCAACAACATCCAAAAACTGCGAATCTGATATCGAAAATGGGTCTCTACCCAAGGAGCACCATCTCCCTTGTTGATATAGGCCATCACGACCCCGACCAAATGCGCAACCGGAATGATAAGTCCGGTCAGATAAATGAAATAGATGATCTGCGCCATCTTTCCGGCGCCGTTCATCCGGGCATTTTCCTCTGCATTGTTCGTGGTGACATCATTCATTTTTCTCTCCTGAGGAGCCTTACTCCATACCGTCCAGCGCTTCTTGCAGCAACAGATACACCTTGCCAACATCCGCGGTGATAAAGGCATCCGACAACAGTTCGGAATGATCAACTGAAGCGGCTTCCGTCATGATCTCCCGGAATTCCGATACATACTGATCCGCGAAACGACGGAAATCACCATCATCGCGATACCGCGAACGTATTTTTTCCGCGTCCCGTGATTTCAGCAGCTTCCGCGTGAAAATCCCTTTTTCCCCCTTGCGATACCGCCGCCACAGTTCTTCGGAAAGGCTGCTGTCCATGATCCGGCTCAAATCGATTGTCAGAGAATTGAGGTTTTCCATGATGAAAGTCGTCGACTTCATGAATTGCTCATTGCGAATTTTATCCTTTCTCTGCGACAGCTTATCGGCTTCCTGTTTTGCCCGTGTCGCCGCCACCGAGAGATTAGCTGTCTGCTTCTCGATCTTATTGCCGGACATGAGAGCATCTTCCGCGGCTTTCTCCGCAGCGCGCATGAACGCTTCACTCTCATCCTTCAGGATACCTGCCGAATGACTCAGCGTTTCCTCAACCTGCTTTACAGACAATGTCAGCCGCTGATGCTGGCTTTCAAATTGCTCCCCAAGCAGGCGGGCACTGTCATGGGCTTTGGCTGTAAATCGGATCAGATCCTCCGCTTGTCCCTGGAACAGTTCTGCGGCGCCCGAACCCGTCTCCTTGACCTGCTTGCTGGCTTCGGAGATTTTCGCCGTCACGCGGTCGAGGTCCTCATGGATGTGACGACGTGCATCGTCTATTTCCAGTTTATGCTTCGCCAGTGCCTGATCGGCATACTGAATGCCCTTGATCATCAACTCGCTGGCCCGCGCCAATTCAACAGACCGTTTATGGAACCGGTCGGTCGCCTCTGATGCATGCTCAACGGACTCGTCCAACATGTAAGATCTTTCAGAGAGCGTTTTCTCAACCGTCTCCACTTGTTCCGTTAACTGACGGGCAATTTCTGCAAGCGCCTGTGTTTCCTGCTGGAGAATTTCCTCCATCGCTTCCGCATGATCTTTGGCTCGAACAGAAATATCAGCCAGCTCCTCCATATGCACCTTGGCGGAACCGCTCGCCTCGCTGATGTTGGAAAGCGTTGATCTTGTCACATCCGCAAGCCGGCTTCCCTGGCTTTCCGCCTTCGAGGCGGCCATATTCAATTGCTGTATATGATCGGTGGCCTGATCGCCCATAGCCCGAAGCTCAGCTGAGGCGCGTTCCGCGGTTTTAGCAAGTTCCGCCGTTTGAGAATGCGCCGCTTCACCGGATTGCCGTGCCTGCAGCGTGGCTCGCTCGGCTGTCGCCATAAAATCCTGATGATATCGGATGGTTTCCTCGATCGCCGCCGCCAGCTTGCCTTTAGAATGATCAGCAGAGGTCCCGATTTCCTTTTGCTGCTTGGCCAGAGCTTCGCTTGCGGAAGCAATTGTGCGGGATGCTTTATCGGCACTGACTTCAATATCCGATCCTTCACGACGCAATTCTTCGCCAGCTTCCCGCATCCGGTTCGTGACCGCATCGGACGTAAGCTTGAGATCCTCCGCCTGACGCTGAAGGTTTGTTCCGACTTCCGTAATTCGGCTGTTGGTATCCGTGCTGGCATCGGTCAACAGGAGGACATCTTTCTCGAGGCGGGAACTAATCTCCCGCGACATCTCCAGTATCTGCTCGGATGCCTGCTCCAGCACGGAAATCTGGTTGCGAAGCTGCTCCTGTATCAAGGTTGTCCGTGCACCCGTTGTTTCAGAAGCCTCATTGAGAGACGCCGCATGGCTCGCCAGTTTTTCACCAAGCTGGTCTGCATTGCGCAGTGATTTCTCTCCAGCGGCATCCAGCAGTTCGCGCCCCTGACGCAGGCTCTGGTCTATTGCCTGCAAGCTGTTGCCGGTTGTTTTGAGGACCTCATCCAGCGCGACAGTTTCATCTTTCAGCTTCAGACTGCTCAGCAGCATCTTCTCCGTCATCTCACTGGTCTTGACGGCAAGGTCTTCAGTATTCTGGCGCAACTGCTCCGCAGAGCTGCGGGCACCGGTTTCAGCATCTTTCGCCACCTGCAGCAGGCCATCTTCACGGCTTTCAAGCTGTTCAAGCGCCATATCGACTTCAGATATACTGGTCATCAGTGTATTACGAAGGGCATTCAGCCGGGTTACCCCCTCATCACTTGCAATACTCAAATCTGTGGTGCTTTGTAGCAATACATCGGCTGTTTTAGAAAGCTCACTTGAAGAATTGCGGGATATATCGGCAATCTCCTGACCGCGTTCGCCAAGCTTAGCCGCCCCATCATCAAGTTTCTGACGCAATTGGTCCGCGGCTTCTTCAAGGCTTATGATCTGGGCACCTAGCGCATCACGCGCCTCATTCGTTTTATTAAGCGTCTCTGAGGCATTGGAGAATATCTTTTCACTCGTGTCCGCGAGAATTTTTGCAATATCCTGTGATTTCTCGTCCGCGACACGAACCGCATTCTCCAAGGCGGAAATCTGAGCGGAGAGGGCGTTTTGAACCGCTTCACTGCGTGTCTCTGTCTCAGTCGCTGCATTGTTCAGGCTGTTCGTTTGCAGCGCGACAGCATCGTTGAGCCGCGTTCCCTGCTCATTAATTTTTTCAATCAACGCGCCAATCTGCTGTTCTCTTGCTTCCAGATCTGTTTTCAGCCTGTCTGACGTTTGCAACAGGCTGTCTGTCGCTGTCTTGGCGTCATCGCCTTGTTTTTCGAGGCGGCCGGATGCATCCTCGATACGGCTTGCGGCCCTGTCGGTTGCGTCCTGCACCTCTTGCGACTGGCGCTCAAGCGCGGCAGTCAGGCTGGCGACCCGGGCCTCAGCCTGCGGCCCAGGATACCCGAGATTCATCATGAGCTGGTCCAGGGCATTGCCTTTCAATCGTGCTTCATGTCCGCGATGAAAATAACCCAGCAACAGCCAAAGGAATGTAAGGGGTGCAAAAGCGCCAATAAGCAGAACACCGAGCCCGAATGGCGCGACCTGCAAAATATCGGGCCAGCCGATTCTTGTATAAACATATCCACCAACGGCAACAAGCCAGCCAATGGTCAACAGAACGCCGATGGCAAAAAGCCACGCAGAACCCGAAAACCCTTTATTTTTCACCGTTTTCTGCGGTTCAGCCACAGATTTTGGCGCCGGCAGATTTTCATCGCTGCGTGTTTGCACATTCTGATGTTTTTGCAACATCACCCCTCTCCTACTAAACTCTGACAGAAGGGTTCCGTAAATCCTCCGCTACGTCAAGTTTTCTGATTATACAGGCGGCCTCTGAAGGACAGAAATCCCTGTAAGAACGGTTACTTGATAACCCCTGCGGAACGCAATTCCTCTATGGATGCTTCATCAATACCCCAGTCACGCATGGCCTCCGTCGTATGCTCGCCGGGCAAGCAGGGCGGGCTCTGAATTGATGCTTCCGTGCGACTGAAGCGGGGGGCCGGCGCAGGCTGAACGATACCGTCATATTCAACGAATGTTTGCCGGTGTGTGTTATGGGGATTCTGCGTCGCTTCCATGATGGACAGAACCGGCGCATAACATACATCAGTACCCAGCATGATTTCATCCCATTCATCCCGGGTCTTGGACTTGAAAACCTCCGTCAGGCGCGCCTTGATCACAGGCCAGCTTTTCGGCTCCAATTGCGGGGGCAGATCTTCCTTGTCCAGACCAGTCCTCTCCAGAAGTTCCTGATAGAACTTTTTCTCGATCGAACCGAGGGATATATATTTGCCATCCGCCGTTTCATAGACATCGTAATAATGCGTACCGGTATCCAGAATATTGACGCCGCGTTCATCTTTCCAGTTCCCGGCGGCCATCAGCCCGTAGAACATGGTCATAAGGGAGGCGGCGCCATCAACCATTGCCGTATCGACGACCTGTCCCTTGCCCGATTTCTGGGCCTCAAGGATGCCGCAGACAATCCCGAGCGCCAGATAAAGCGCACCACCACCAAAATCGCCCACGAGATTGAGCGGGGGAACCGGCGCTTCACCCTTCCGGCCAATGGCGTGAAGGACGCCGGACAGCGCTATATAGTTGATATCGTGACCTGCCGCCTGCGCCATCGGGCCGTCTTGCCCCCAGCCCGTCATCCGCCCGTACACCAGCTTCGGATTACGCGCGAGTGCTTCGTCCGGCCCCAAGCCCATGCGTTCCATTACACCCGGGCGAAAACCCTCAATCAGGCCATCCGCCTGTTCGATCAGCTTGAGAACAACTTCGCGCCCCGCTTCGGACTTTGTATCCACAGATATAGATCGGCGACTGCGCATCAGAAGGCTATTGCGGGAGCTTGGCATGCTACCGAGCCCCGGATCGGTCAGGCGATCAATACGCACAATATCGGCACCCAGGTCGGCCAGCAGCATCGCGCACATTGGCCCCGGTCCAATACCACCCATTTCAACGATCTTATATCCGGCTAACGGTCCCATTTTGTTTTCCTTTTCTTTTTTCAGACCCATAATGCTTCGCTCAATTTAAACCGTTCCGACTTGAACTGTCATCCCCTAATGCAACAACTTTTCCACCGACAAACGCAGATAGAGACTTATAAGCAAAGCCGCCGCGCACAAGCCTGCCATAACGAAATATGCGCCGCTGGCAAAAGCTTGATAGAGATAGCCCGACGCAAATAACCCACCCCCCATGATGAGCCCAAGAGAGACGGCCGAATAGAGCCCTTGCGCACGGGCGGAAATTTCCACGGGCAGCTTCTCCGCAATAAACCGCATGGCTCCGAGGTGCGTTGCCGCGAAGGTTACGCCATGAAGGGTTTGTATTATTATGAGAACCGGCAGGTCCGGCGTGAAACCCATTACAATCCATCTAATCCAACCCGCGACACCACCCAGAACGAGAAGCCGCAATGGCGTAAAAGACGAGAACAAATGCCGAGCAACGGCAAACAGGATGATCTCGACAATAACGCCCTCAGCCCAGAGAAGACCGATTGTGGTGTCGCCAATGCCCTGCTTCTGCCACTGCAGCGTTCCCGATGAATAAAGAATGGCATGGCTGCCCTGTATGAGCCCGGCCATGATCAGAAAAGCCATGAAATCGGAGTTCTTCAAAAGCCGCCGGAGGCCTTTCCGTCCCTTCTCATTTCGCGTTATCCGGACTTCAGGCAACACCAGACAGCACAGAAAGAGAAAGAGAAACGCTGCCGATAACATCATTGGAATAAAGTCAGCGCTTCGTCCGGACAGCAATTGACCGCCCCAGAAAGCCGCTACAATAAAAGATACCGAACCCCACAGGCGAATTCTTGGATAATCGATTTTTTGTGTCCGTGAGAGGGTTAGTACGAGATTATCGCCCAACGCCGTGAAGGATGAGAAAAATATTCCGATCGAAACCGAAAGGATCAGTATCTGCCAGAATCCCTCCGAGAAAAAATAAAACTGAAACAGTCCCAGACAGATTGCCGACATGATAACCAGCGGTGCCTGCCGACGGCCGGAATAATCCGCTATCGCCGCAATCATCGGCGTAAAAACAATCTTTGCCCATATTGGCGATGAGAGGACAATGCCAATTTCTTCCGGCGTAAGACCCTTGAAGGAGAGCCAGACGGGCCAGAAAGGCAATTGAAATCCAACGATCAGGAACAGGGCGATATAAAACGGGGCAAGCCGCAGTGAGGTCAGAGTATCTGTTGAGAGAACAAGGGGCACGAGAAACGCCTTTCAGGCAAGCCGGTTGAGTTTATCTCTAGGCGAGCGATCGCACCCTGTAAAGTCGCGGCGTTTCGCCAGCATAAATATTTGCCTAACACACTATTCTCTGGCTTAATCAGCAGGCTGAGATTTACGTGATTTCAACATGGAGAATAGGGAAATGGGCAAAATAATTGGCGGAATTGTCGTTGGCCTGATCGTTATCATCGGCATCGCGGTCGGTGTGCTCTATTTCAATCTGGACAAAGTCATCATTGCCGCAGTCGAGGAGTATGGCTCCGAGGTCACGAAAACCGATGTTGTGCTGAATGAGGTGGACCTGGACCTGACCAGCGGCAAGGGCGCACTGAAAGGGTTCAGCGTCGGTAATCCCGAGGGATTTGACGAGGATCATTCCATCCGATTTGACAGCGTCGCTGTCGAGGTGAATATCGCAGAAACAAACGATAAACTGATCCATATTCGCGAGATCCGCGTCGACAATCCATCAATTGTCTATGAAGTTAATCAGACCACGAATAATCTGGATACCATCCGCAATAACGTCGATGCCTTTATGAAAGAGAAAGGGCTTTCCGGCGGAGAAACGACCGAAACAGACAGCACCGAAGAAGGACCAAAAGTGATTATTGACAATATTTTCATTGATGGCGGACTGGTCACTGTCAAGGCGGCAATGCTTGGCAACCAGAAGATCGAAGGTAGATTGCCCAACATTCAACTGTCAGACATCGGAAAAGATGAAGGTGGTGCCACGCCGGGCGAAGTCGCCGCAACGATTATCGATGAAATAACGGGCAAGGCGATGAACGTGATTACTGACCTCGGGATTGGCAAGAATATCGGCACCTTGCTGAACAACGCGGGTGACCTTGTTAATAAAACCGGCGTTGGAGAGGCAACCAAGGGCGTAACAAAGGGTGCGACGGACGCAGTGGACGGTGCCACTAAATCAATCAAAAATCTGTTAGGCGATTAACCCTGTTTCAGAGTAGCGCGTAATCATGGAAAAAGTGAACGAGAATATCGACACCGTCTCAGTCTGGGTTAATCTTGCCGTCGATTTCGCGGTGGAATACGGCTTTCAGATTCTGGGCGCACTCGTCTTCCTGATTTTCGGGCTTCTGGTCGTCAATTGGATCGGCAATCGTTTGATTAACCTCGCCCTCGCCCGAAATATTGATGTGACCCTTTCGCAGTTCATGGGAAGCGCTGTCAAGTTCGTCCTGATCATCCTCTTGATTATCATTACCCTGGGCAACTTCGGCATCAGCATTGCCCCTCTCATCGCGCTGGCCGGTGCGGTGACTTTTGGTGCGACACTTGCGCTGCAAGGGCCAATTTCAAACTTTGGTGCTGGCGTTGCCATTATATTAACCCGCCCTTTCGTTGTCGGGAATGTCATTACGGTGCATGGGGTAAGCGGTGTCGTGGACCGGATTACCCTTGGGATTACCTTCCTGACCGGAGAGGATGGCGAGCAGATTGCGGTTCCCAACAAGGAAATCGTTGGACAGGTGATTGTCAATTCGATGGAGATGCGCATCGTCGAGAGCAACTTCTGCATTGCTGCCACCGGGGATACCGAGCGTGTCATCAAGATAGTCCATGAGGCGATCATGAAAGTAGTCGATGCTGACAGCCCGCAGCAGCCTCAGGTTGGTATTCAGGATTTTACATACGGCGGCCTGATAATCGGTACCCGCGTCTGGGTTCCGGGCCTCAAATATTTTGAAGACAGATATGTTATAAATGGCGCGATATATGCCGCCCTTCGAGAAAACGATATTGAATTGATGCAGTTTCAGGGCGCGGGCCTCGCCTTACCGCCTCTCAATGAAGGAACGGGACCCACTGCGCCGCCGCCAATACTATAAAATCACCAATTATAAATAATAGATGCTTGGTAAATTTGTAAGTTAAACTAATATCTCTATCTTCATAATAGGTAGTACAATAACGTTCAGGAACCGATTGAATGAAATATTTATTGATGCTGGGTATCGTTTTCCTCGCCGCAGGATGTGCGAATTTCTCGATCGATAATCCAAACCCTTACAGCGTCTATAACTACGACTATCCTGACTGTTGCCAGCAGGACAGCCGCCAACGTCCATAACCTCAGGCAATTGAGTAATCTCAAAAAGGAATATTTAGTATCGCAGGTGTTTAATATGCGATGTGGGTGAGCGGCATTCAACAACACCGAGCCAGAATATCTGCCTGACTGAATTGAACTTATTCACAGGACCCGTCCCACGGGACGGTCACAAAAACGGTTTTACCGTTAGCCCCCGGGAAATCCTGGAACAAGGCATCCAGAACTTCATCGAATACCCCGGCAAGTGTAGGACATCGTCCAGCGGATTGCGCGCGCCCTTCATATACTCGTATAGGGCTTTCCGACTGCGCCGTATTTCCCTCAACAATATCTATTGCAATATATCGATTATATTCGGACCAAGTCTGGGTGTTATATGTTCTTCCGACTGATCCGTAAAACGGATAGCTGCCAACGCCGACACCTAGGCCGAAGCTTCCGAATGTGGGTGAGGAGGTTGTTGATGAGCGTTGTTCGGTTCCATCCACGCCGTAGGAGACAAGTGCAACATAATCCGGATTAGCCAGATCCTCCTGTACATCAAAGCCAACAAAATCCAGTTTGTTGGCGATTTTCGGACGATAGTTCAAGAATTCAAGGCTCGTTTCCTTCTCCGGCGCTTCAGCGCGCACCACAATTGTTTTGTCGTTAATACTACTTAGCTGCGGCGTAAAAAATGTTGTGACGTTCGCGTTTATTTCCGGCTTAGCACAGGCTGCCAAAACCATACCGACAAGAATAAATATGAGGACTCTCATCAATTAGCTCCAAAGGATATCCAAACGGGCTCGCCTACCAATATTGTCCACATGATCCATGCATTCAACATTAGGAGCTTAATAATGCCAAATTTATGCGATATCGCCAAAGGTATGCATTAACCATAGCCGCCAATTATTTTTACATCTACGCATATTTTCGATATAATTTGACTATTATTTTTTGGGTCGGTTACCGGTCCGTGTTGTGTTTAAGATAAACAACTTATGAAGACATGGCGTCATAATTATTCGGCGTATGCGAGAATAAAAAAATCGGTGAATTCCATAACCGGTTGATAAAAATAGTTTCTTAATATGAAGTAGAAGGCGGAGTAGATATGAATATAGATCTTATTGGCAAGCCTGCATTCCTGTCGGACCTGAAATACGGGGATTTGTTTTATACGCAAATCGGCGGGAGAATTTATCCCTGCATAAAGGCTTTCATGGTTAAAAATGATACAGAAATTATCGACTATGTTGTCTCCTTCATGCCGTCAGAGAGGGACCGAGCCAAGCTGCCGAGATTACTGGAAGAAAAAACATTGACGGTGAAAGCCGCCTATCGCGTATCCACGCCCGTGTTCCGATCCCTGATCACAGAGGGATCCATCCTGATGGACAACGAATACTGGCCCTCCCCAGGAATTGTCATTGAAAGCTCGGATGCGACATATCTAACGCTTAAGGCCGGCCGGATGTCGCATAACCTCTCATACCTGAATCTTGGCACTGGCGAAATGATCGCCACTCCGCCAAAAGCGCCTTTCGTCTTTGTCCTTGAATGGAAAATCATCTTGCAGCAGGAAGGTCCGGAACAAACCCTGATCCGCTTCCCGCAGACAAGCCCGACATTGTTGAAAAATACAGCGGCGCAATAAATCCGGACATCGCACATGGCATGGCGTCCGAAGTGAAAACTTCGGGCGTCTTTTTTTGCTATTAATGTGCCTGAAATGGTGGGCGTAACAAGATTCGAACTTGTGACCTCTGCGATGTCAACACAGCGCTCTAACCAACTGAGCTATACGCCCTCATAGTCGCCTCGATTGCGACTAAAGTTGGCGACTTATAATCCGCAGCGACAGCCATTGCAAGCCTAATCTAGGGCTATATCGGATAAAGAAAAATGAGAAGGCATCAAGAGATCGCACGGTCTTCAAGAGCATTTTGCACAGCATCTACGAGAGAATTAAGGTGGAAAGGTTTGGAAAGCACCTTGCTGACGCCATCTACCGCATCCAGCGCCTCCATCGCAACGGCCGAAAAGCCGGTAATAAAAATAACCGGCAAGTCCGGTTCTTGTTTGCGAGCATAGCGAGCCAGCTCAATTCCGTTCATTCCCGGCATGACCAGATCGGATATCAGAATATCGACTTCACCGACATTAAGGGCTGGCAAAGCATCCTCTCCATCACTGAAGGCAAGGACTTCATGGCCAGCATTTTCAAGGCTGCGAGCAAGAAAGGGGCGCAGATTATCGTCATCTTCTGCAAGTAATATACGGGCCATGGCAAAATCTATATAATTGTCATTCAAATACAGGTACGAATTAGACTATACTATCCAAATTCTGCTGGCAAAACGCCAATAGACGAATTTTTCGACCGGCAAAAAAGAGAGCAAGCTGATCATGGCGGCCTTTACATCCCCTGTAAAGATTAACTGGCCCGAAGAATGGTGTGTTCCGTTTGTTTTCTCTTCCCCTCATAGCGGACGCAACTATCCAGACAGGTTCGTTGAAAGCTCAATGCTGGAGTTCGATCACCTGCGCCAGTCCGAAGACTTTCTCGTAGATGAATTGTTTGCAGGTGTACCGGAGTATGGTGCGCCGATATTAATGGCTGAATTTCCTCGTGCCTATTGCGACGCCAATCGCGAGGCATTCGAACTCGACCCACATATGTATAATACGCCACTGCCTGACTATGTGATGACAGCAAGCCCCCGCCTTGCAAGTGGGATTGGCACCATTCCGAGGGTTGTAGGAGCTGGTCAGGAAATCTATTCCGTCAAACTCGATTTCAAAGAAGCGCATCGGCGCATCAACGAGTGTTATTTTCCCTATCACCATGCCCTACGCCAACTGCTGGAAGAGGGCGTTAAAAAGTTTGGCTATATCTATCTGATTGATTGCCATTCAATGCCTGCATCGATACCGACACCTGATGGCGGCCGACCATCACCCGCCATGCAGCGTCCCGATATTATTCTTGGAAACCGCTATGGTACTTCCTGCGGCCCGCAGCTCTTCAATGCAACGCTCACCAGCCTGGAAAGCTATGGATATCACGTCGGGCAAAACACGCCTTACGCCGGCGGCTTCATCACGGCATGTTACGGCAAACCGGAAAAGAACATCCATGCTTTGCAAATCGAGATTAACCGGGGGCTCTATATGGATCAGAAAAGCCTGACAACGAATGAGGGGTTTGAGAGGCTCCGGCAAGATATAGACACCTTTATCCGGGATATGAGCCAGGATCGCAGCTCATTGTTGACAGCCTGAGCACGCTGATGTCTTCCGGAGACATATACGTACGCCCCTCAATGTTCGAAGACATGGACACTATAACTGACATTTATTCTGTCTGTGTCAGGACCGGCTTTGGAACTTTCGAGATTGAGCCTCCCGACGTCATTGAAATGACGGCAAGGCGCAATAATGTCCTGCAACAGCAGCTTCCCTATCTGGTCGCGACACGCAACGAGGAAGTGGTTGGATATGCATATGCAGCCCTTTACCGGATGCGTCCGGCTTATGAGAATACCGTCGAAAATTCTGTATATGTCCGAGAGGATGCACAAAATAGTGGTGTCGGCAAGCTGCTTCTGACCCACTTGATAGAGGGCTGCCGACGTGCTGAGAAAAAGCAGATGGTGGCCGTGATTGGAGACTCAGAAAACCGCGGCTCCATCGGGCTCCATCGTTCTCTAGGCTTTCGGCTTGTCGGTATTCTGGAGGCTGTTGGATTCAAACACGGTCGCTGGGTTGATACCGTGATAATGCAGAAAAATTTGTCTGAAGACTAGTTTAACAGAAATTGGCGCGATTATTGCTTCCTTCTGAGCAGGAGGACATAAATGCGTATTTTGATCTGGACTGTAACCTTTATCCTGTCGGCAATTGGCACCTTCCCCGCCCATGCGACCAGTGTCATCGCCAAAGCGCCGGAATATGCGGCCGTCTGCACCAAAGCGGTGACAGCTGCGGAGCTTGAATACAAGCTTCCCAAGCGTCTTTTGACCGCGATCTCCCTGACCGAAAGCGGCCATTGGCACAAGGAGAAGCAGGAAATGATTGCCTGGCCCTGGACAGTATATGCCGAGGGACGTGGCAGGTATTTGCCGAATAAATCCGCCGCGATCAAAGAGGTGAAAATGCTGAAGGCGAAAGGTGTCACCAATATCGATGTTGGCTGCATGCAGGTTAATCTACACTATCATCCGGAGGCCTTCGACGACCTTGAGGGTGCTCTGGATCCGACCCAGAACACACTTTACGCTGCGCAACTTCTTAAAAGCCTGCGGGATGAAAGCCGCTCATGGAACCTTGCCGTTGCTTACTATCACTCTCGCAACAGCAAGTTTAATGTTCCTTACAGACAGAAAGTCTTAAGAATCTGGCAGAAGGAGCGCCGCAAGGATACTGACGCCCGGATGAGCGCCGCCCGCAAGGCCTACAAACAGAAGCGGGAACAGATGGCGGAACGGATTAAGGAAGCAAGCCAGCGCCGCTTTACAGAGGAAAACATCCGCAAATTATCGTCGGCGCCAGCGTCCTGACCAGGATCAATGCGTTGCTTCCCACTTCCGCAACGCTTCCTTTCGTTCAAGACCCCAGCGGTACCCATGGAGCTTACCGTCCGTGCCGATCACACGGTGGCAAGGCACGATCAACGATACCGGGTTGGTCGCGCAGGCCCGCCCCACCGCCCGCGCGGATTTAGGGGCCCCCAATTCCTCCGCCAGTTCGCGATAGGTCTTTGTTTTACCGGGGCCTATATCCAGCAGTGCCTGCCAGACGCGCCGCTGAAACGCTGTTCCGTACATATCCAGCGGAATTCCGGGAAGGGCTTCTGAGCTTTTCTGAAGAAAATCCACAATTGACTTTGACCAATCCGCCAGTCGTCCAACATCAGCAGCAATTTCCGCATGAGGAAACTCCCGTATCAACTCATCCAGTAAAGCCTGTCGGTTATCACCAAAATAAACAGCGCAGACACCGTTGCGCGTGCCCGCCACCAGCATCAGACCAAGAAAGCAGTCCGCAAAGGCGTAGGCAATTTCCGCACCCGCGCCGCCTTTCGCATAAGATGCTGGCGTCATGCCAAACCGTGCATGGGATTTTTCATAGAGCCGGGAGGCCGACCCAAAACCCGCGCCATATGCCGCGGTGGCGATACTATCGCCCGCTTTGACGTTCTTCTTGAAGATAGCGGTCCGTCGGTTGTCATAATAGTCGATTGGTGAAATCCCGAGAATCTTCTTAAAGCTGCGGGAAAGGTGATCTTCGCTATAACCGGTTTCTTCCGCCAGCCAGCCCAAAGTGACTCTGGAACCTTCTTCTGCGGCAACATGCCGCTCGATCAACTTGCAAACCTGGCGTACAAGAGATAACCCCGGATCCGCTATTTTCACAAGATCCGGCCGACAGCGGCGGCAAGCCCGAAACCCCTCTGCTTCCGCCAGTTCCGGCAATTTAAAAGTCCGGATATTCTCTGGTTTTGGTTTTCGGGCCGGACAAGACGGGCGACAGTAAATCCCTGTCGTTTTCACACCATAGACAAACTTACCATCCTGATCTTTATTCCGGGATAAGATCACCTGCAGCTTTGCTTCTTCTATCATTTTACAACTCCATCTCTTCGTCGTTAAGATGAAAATAGGAGAATCAGACACTGCCAACTATCCGCTTTCCGCGATGAATACCTGCTTTTTATTACTGATCCAATCAAGTCGAGGTTTCTTCAAGCTTCGGAGCCTTCTTTTCTTCCTCTATATCCGGATTCTTGCGGCGGATAATAATATCACCATTTTCATTCATCACCGGCGCCTCATACTGTGGTATGGAGGCAATAAAAGCGCCCAGTGCATCCATTAGCCTGGTAATTCCCTCCATAGCCAGGAATCCAGGGTCCTCCTCCTTGTCCTCCGCCAAGGCAGGTTGAGCAAGGGAGACAAAAACTGTTACTGCGGATACCAGCAAGACATGTTTCATCGCATGTTCCTTTTGCAGTTGAGCATTATCTGCGTCCTTTTAATGTAGTCAATCAGGCGACAAAATCACTTGTTTATCATAACATAAATTTTCTCATCATTATGGCGGCCTGTTTGCTGGAGATAAAAAATGTTTGACCTTGTGATTATGGTGGACTGGTCGGCCGCGGCATCTCCCGGCCCTGCCAAACCTTCACCGGACCGATGCTGGCTTGCCTGGTCGGCCTGCGGCTTTCATTCCGAGGCGGAGTATTTTAGAACCCGCAACGGCTGTATGAAACGTGTTTATGATCTGGTATCCAGTCATAACGGCTCCGCCTGCGTCGGATTTGATTTTCCCTTTGGCTATCCGGCGGGAAGTGGTCTGGGTGGCGGCAGGGCCGCAGCAAAACGAATTGCGCAAACCCTGCAGTCAGATACGCAGGACAGAAACAATCGCTTTGACGTTGCAGCAGAGCTCAATAGGGAAATATCTGCATCTCCGGGTCCTTTCTGGGGATGTCCCGTGGCGTCGGCATCGCCTCATCTCACCGTCAAAAAACCGGATTTCGTCCATGACAATTTCCATGAATGGCGCACCGTCGAAAATTTTCTCCGAGAAGAGAAGAGGCAAACGACGATATCATCTGTCTGGAAACTCTATACAACCGGCTCCGTTGGCAGTCAGGCTCTCACAGGCCTTAAGGAACTCGGCGACCTAGCCCGCATTCCGGAAATTGCTCCTCGCGTAAAATTCTGGCCATTTGAGACGAATTGGGAGGTGGATCTTGATGGAATTGTCCTGACGGAAATCTGGCCGACCCTGAATAACCAGGCGGACTATGACCACCCGATAAAAGATGCGCGACAAGTACTGGCCTCGCGCGATTGGTTACTTGAGAGAATGCGGGACGGAACCGCGCAAACAGCTTTTTCCCCGCCTGAATGGCTAACCGAAGATGAGGAAAAGAAATGCCGGACTGAAGAAGGGTGGATTTTAGGTGTCCGGTAAAAATTCGTGGATGAGCGCCGATTTGGACATTTTGAAACCGGAGTCAATCCAGCGCGCTTCCATTTGTTTCAAAAGGCGGCCGAGCGCCATCCCTTCTTCCATACCCTGGGCCAGCAAATCGCCACCACTGACCGGAAAAACCGGGGCGGTCCAATGCTGTGCGTCTTCAAGATAAGCTGTAAGAGCATACTGAGGGCCCAAATTCACCCACAGCATTAAGGTCTGATCGATAAATCCTTGCGAACCAAGCTCGTATAGTGCGACTTCACGCGCCTCTGGCGACATATCTGCCGCAACTTGTCCCCCGCACATCACAGATATCCGCTCTTTTTGCTTGTTTGAAAAACGAAGCTTATCGGCTAGCGCCTGAAGCGACTTCCGATTCCCGTTGAGTAGAACAGTGAACCGCTGCAGCGCATCGCTTTCAACGTTGAGGGACAACAACAGTTTTAGCTTCGGGAGGTCCACCGGGCCGACAAGTGCGTCAAGGACACCGGCTTTACTCATCAGAACCAGGGCCGGATAAGGATCCTCAGTTGCGAGCAAAAGCAGCAGCTCTTTCTGCACCCTTTCCGCTGAGAGATTACCAAGGTCATTTGCGGAATTCGCACAAGCCTTCAACGCATCTTCGTCCGGATTATTGGCACCAAAGCGCGCATAGAAACGAAAATACCGCAGTACGCGCAAGCGGTCTTCGCGAATTCGGTCCTCGGCTCTATCAATAAAGCGAACGTATCCTGCCGTTAAATCTGCAAGCCCGCCAACGGGATCCGCCAACTCTCCCGTCGGATCAAGATACAGGGCATTAAATGTAAAATCACGCCGCTTCGCATCCTGCTCCCAATCACCGGTGAAGGCTACATCTGCATGACGCCCGTGACTCTGAGTATCAACGCGGAGGGTTGTTATTTCAAAATGCCTTTTGCCAATGGCGGCCGTCACGGTGCCATGATCAATTCCCGTGGGGATCGCCGTGATCCCGGATTTTTCAAGACGCACTACCACCGTTTCCGGCAGAATATCTGTCGCTATATCAATGTCCTCTGTCTCTACACCAAGCAGGGAATCGCGCACGCATCCACCGACAAACCTGGCGCTCCCGCCACCGGTTATCAAAGCCTCAAGGATGACTTCGGTCTCGGGCCATCGGCGCCAAGGGGGTGGATGTTTATGGATATCGACGAGTTGCCTTGATCCCGGCATCAAGCCGTTAGTCCTTCTTCTCTGCGGGCAGAATCTGAGAGTCTATAATACGACCGTCCTCAAATCGGGGTGGCACATAGATCGTGCCCTCATGGGATTCTCCACTGACCAGCCCGAGGGTGATCAGGCTGATCGCCATCAACAGCAAGCCGGAAATCGTCGCAATCGCCAGTGATGTCTTTCCCCAGCTTTTGTCGCCTCCCGCCCGGGCATTGAAATACAGGTAAACACCATAAACAACGAAAGGGAGAATGAGGGGAATTATATGGAAAAGTATCGCCCTGATCATTTCAATATTATCCGTTCTGACAAATCCTTGATCATCCCTGCCGTTGCTCCCCAGATATAATAGTCTCCAAATGGGATTGCATACCAGAACCTTTCAATCCCGTTGTGAAAGCCGCTATGCTTTTCTCGATTTTGCTGATCGAGCAGGAAATCGAGCGGCACCTCAAATATTTCTGACACCTCTCCCGCTTCGGGACGCAACTTAAAAGAAGGCTGCACCAATCCGACCACAGGTGTCACGGAGTATCGCGTAACTGTAATATAGGTCGTCAGGGAGCCGACTACCTCCACCAGACTTGGATCCAGTGAGATTTCCTCCTGCGACTCCCGCAAGGCCGTTACAACAGCATTTTCATCCTCTGCATCCGCCCGCCCACCCGGAAAACTGATCTGGCCGGCGTGCTTGGTAAGATGAGTGGCGCGTCGGGTGAGAATGACCGTCGGTCCCGTGTCATGCAGAACGATCGGCACCAGAACAGCCGCCGGAATGAAGGGCAGTTCCCGCGAAGGCGTGCTCGCTGGGTTGAGATCATGATCGCCCCGCACCTTTCCATCAATATTCAGCGCCGGCGACAATTCCGTCGGCACCGGTCCCAGCACAGTGCGAAGCTTCTTTATCAGTCCCGTTTCTTCACTTACCAAAAATGTCATTCACCAACCCGAGTTCGAAAAACTGTCCGCTACTCCAAAATCCGAAACGGGCTTCTCCGTCTATCGTTTCTTCGCCTGCCAGATTGACCAGATCGTAAAAAACCGGACGGTTAATCAACGCATCAAGGTTTGCCCGCACACGGACATATGGTGACGGTTCCTTCGTTTCGGGATCAATTTCGAGCCTGAAAGGATGATCTTTATCCATGATCACGAAATCGTCAACATTGGTTCGAAAGCTGATTGTCCGGTCGCGACCTTCTCCCTCAACGAACATTTCAACGGCAACAAATGGAACATCTTCAACAGTGATTCCGATCTTTTCCACCGGCGTTACCAGATAATATTTGTCGTCATCATCCAGCCGGATAACCCCCGAAAACAGCTTTACAAGCGCCTTTCGGCCAATCGGCGAGCCCAGATAAAACCAGGTTCCATCGCGTGCAATCCGCATATCCAGATCGCCACAGAATTCGGGATTCCATAAATGAACGGGCGGATGTTTCTGCCCATCAATCTGCTTGATGATCGCGCTTAGTCCGTTTGTTGTGTCTGCTGTTGTCATAATTTTTGGCCTTAAACCCTCATAATTTGATACTATATCTAGGTTAGTCGTCGCTGGCTGCCAAGTCGCCAGTCTAGCTTAACCATTTTTCGCTGAGGATGACAGGCTCGCATGAATACCACTGGCAACACGGAACAGCAAATCCTTGCAAAAGTCGATGACCTGTCCGGAAAACTTTCCACTCTGAAATCTGGAATTGGCGAATTTATCTTTGGCCAGGATCAGGTTGTTGAATTGACCTTAATCACGCTATTGGCCCGTGGTCATGCATTATTGATCGGAGTGCCGGGCCTCGCAAAAACACGTTTGGTGGAGACACTCGGCGGTGTTCTAGGTCTTGATGACAAGCGCGTCCAGTTCACGCCCGACCTGATGCCTGCCGATATATTGGGGTCTGAAATTCTGGAGACAGCTGAGGACGGAAGCCGTCACTTCAGATTCCTGAAAGGCCCGGTTTTCGGCCAAATTCTTATGGCGGACGAAATCAACCGCGCAAGCCCGCGAACACAGTCTGCTCTTCTTCAAGCCATGCAGGAAGAGATGGTCACCGTCGCGGGACAAACTTATCCGCTGCCGACCCCCTTTCATGTGCTGGCAACCCAAAACCCGATTGAGCAGGAGGGCACTTACCCGTTGCCTGAAGCGCAGCTCGACCGGTTTCTGATGCAGATAAATGTCGGGTACCCGGACCGCGAGACGGAGCGGCGTATCCTGCTCGAAACAACGGTAAATGAGGAAGCGCGCCCAACCCAGGTCCTCTCCCCGCAGGAACTAGTAGAGGCACAGCATCTCGTGCGTGAAATGCCGGTCAGCGATGCCGTCATTGACGCCATCCTCAAACTGGTGCGTGAAGGCCGTCCGGGCGAGAGCAATAACGACCTGGTGAATAAATATGTCTCCTGGGGTCCGGGCCCCCGTGCAAGTCAGGCCCTTATTCTCGCAGTTCGTGCCAGGGCATTGCTTGAGAAAAGACTGAGTCCGTCTATCGACGATGTCGTTGCCCTTGCAAAGCCGGTTCTGCGTCATCGCATGGCACTATCTTATGCCGCGCGAGCCGAAAACATTACGATGGAGAATATCATCGATTCACTTACCGCCCCGCTGGAGTGAGGAATGTTCAAGCCGCGCCCTGTTGAAGCCCGAGCACCGGACGAAAGGGATAGCGCCGAAAGCCTTGCGCAAACGCTTCCGCCATTGATATTGGCAGCAGAGCATCTGGTGAATGCATTTGACATGGGTGTCCATGGCCGCCGCCGCGCCGGAACTGGTGAAGATTTCTGGCAGTTCAAGCAGTATGGGCCTGACGATTCGACGACCAGCATTGACTGGCGCCAAAGCGCAAAACGAGAGCATGTCTATATTCGCCAGAAGGAACAGGAGACGGCTGAAACAGTCTGGATCTGGCGTGATGATGCCCGAACCATGGCTTATGGATCAGTAAGGGAAGGACCATCGAAGCTCTCACGCGCGACCGTTCTAAGTCTCGCCTTGGCCATGTCACTTTCAAAAAGCGGTGAGAAATTCGGCCTGCTCGGCCAGGATGAAAAAGCATCTACCGGCCCTGCATCCTTTAACCGCTTGGTCGACCGCATCGGTACGATGCAAACCCCTTCCCTTCAAAGCCTGACCTCTGCGAACCGCCTCTCCAACAAGTCCACAGTCGTGCTTATAAGTGACTTTTTGCTTGAGTTACCCGACATATCGGACGTTATCCGTCATTTCGTGAATTTGGGCTGTAACGGTTATTTACTGCATATTGCAGACCCGGCGGAAGTTGACCTGCCCTTTCAGGGACGCACTAGGTTTCTCTCGATGGCCGAGGAAGACAGCCTCACCCTCGGGCGCGTAGAGGCAGTGCGTGAAGAATATCAGACATTGTTCAACGCACATCGCACGGCGATCATGTCGCTGGCGGAAAATGTTTCCTGGGACTATACCTTTCACCGAACGGATGAGGCGGCAAGCATCGCCTTTGCCAAATTATATGAAACCCTTAACATTCGGGGGGCCGCTAAGTAATGTTGGCTCTCTCGTCTCTCTCCTTTCTTTATCCATGGGTTCTGACGGCCCTGATTGCGTTGCCGCTTATCTGGTGGTTGCTGCGAATCATCCCGCCACGGCCCAAGTCCGTCACCTTCCCGGCAATTCAGTTTCTCTATCGCCTGAAAAAGGATGAACAGTCATCGGCAACAACTCCATGGTGGCTTCTGCTGCTGCGCCTTCTGATTGCGGCTCTGATCATCATTGCGATTGCCAGCCCCGTTATAAATCTGCCCGAGCAACGAAATAGTTCCGGCGATGTAGTGCTGTTTGTGGATGACGGCTGGACTGCCGCCGAGTCATGGGATGAGCTGAAATCCACTTTTGGCAAGTTGGTGACCGAAGCGAACCGACAGGAACGGCAAGTCTATGTTGTAACCACGTCAGCCCTGGCAACTGGCGTGCTGCCTGATCTTCGCCCCCTCGCGGACAGGGAAGCGCTCGGCATCGCGACATCCATTGAACCAAAATCATGGCCATCAAGTTACGATGATCTCCCGCAACTGATGCCACGTCTGGAGACTCTCGATAATCCGGAATTCATCTGGCTTTCCAGCAGCGTTCTGCCAGAAGATGAGATTTCAGGATTGATTGAATTTTTTCAAACCATTCGCGCGCTGGGGCCGCTGACGATTTTCCATTCTGAAGAGCTGATCGTCTCGCCGGTTATCGGAACACCGGAAATTGCGGGTGAGATATTGAGTATACCGCTTAATCTGCCAACTGGCGCAACGGGCACGAGCGGAGTGCTGACGGCACGGAACGGATCAGGGCAGATTGTTGCCTCGGCGCCCTTCGCATTCGAGACAGGCGAAGACAGTACAACCGTCGCCCTTAATATTCCCAATAAGGTCCGAAATGATATCCGCCGGATTGAAATTGCCAATAGTCGGAATACAGGCGCTCTATTTCTGCTAGATCAACGATGGCAGCGGAGACAAGTTGGGCTGGTCAGCAGTGATTCCACCCAACTTGATCAGCCGCTCCTGAACGAGACACATTATCTTGTTCAGGCTCTGGCGCCTTTTTTCGATATTGCGCAAGGCACAGTTGAAGAGCTTCTTGAGGCGGAACAGTCTCTGATAGCCCTGGGTGACACAGCAAATTTACCTGAAGGTGTGGAACGGTCGCTTGCAGACTGGGTGGCGAAAGGCGGTGTTCTCGTCCGCTTTGCCGGCCCGAAGCTCGCGAATTCTAACAGCGACCTTGTCCCGGTTGATCTTCGGTCCGGTAATCGCAGTTTGCAGGGCGCGATGTCATGGAATCAGCCTGCGCCGCTTGGCCCGATACCACAGAATAGCCCATTCACAAGCCTTGATATCCCTGAAGAAATTACGGTGACAACACAAGTGCTCGCGAACCCTTCTCCGGATCTCCTCGATAAGACGTGGGCACAACTGGAAGACGGCACACCGCTGGTAACGGCAGCACAAGAAGGTGCAGGCTGGCTCGTTTTGTTCCATACGACGGCGACGCCGGAATGGTCAAACCTGGCTCTTTCCGGCCTGTTTGTTGAAATGCTGCGCGAAATCGGAAATCTCGGCCAGTTCACGAGCCAGAATCTGACAGAACAGCGTAGCCTACCCCCATTTCAGATTTTGGATGGATTTGGCCGTCTCGGCTCTGAAACCGGGGTTGCAGAGCCTCTCAATATGTCAGAAATGACAGAATCATCGTTAAACGCAAGTCATCCGCCCGGTTATTATGGCGATGACAATTTCAGTATTGCCCTGAATATCGGCCAGTTCGGCACGGAATATTCGGTTATGAATACCAGTCAATTTCCGGCAACTGTTCAGTATTTTGACAAGTCCGTGGTGATAGAACTTGTCATGCCGCTGTTAGTCGCCGCATTGCTGTTGGTATTGATCGACCAGATCATCTCGCTATATTTGCAGGGACGGCTTCCTGCCTTTCGAGTAACCGGGAGAGCGTCCGCCATCCTCTTGACCGTCGGCATCAGCCTTGCCAGCTTTCCGGTAAAAGGTATGGCTCAGGAAGTCGGATTGAGCGGAGACGCCAAGGCGTTGGCAGCCACGCTGGACACGCGCCTTGGCTATATTCGCACGAATGATCAGACCATTGACGGCATGAGCCACGCCGGGCTTGTCGGACTAAGCCGGCAACTTCGAAACCGTACGGCAGTCGAGGCAAAGGATCCGATTGCCATCAATATTGAACAGGATGACCTGATCTTCTACCCGCTGATCTACTGGCCAGTCACGCCTGATTTCCCGACATTGTCAGAACAGGCCATCCTCAAGCTCAACGACTATTTCAACGGCGGCGGGACGATCCTGTTCGATACACGCAACCAGAACAGCGTCAGCAGTTATGGCATGGATCTGTATAATAGCCCGGAAAATATCCGGCTTCGTCAGCTGACGGCGCGGCTGAACATACCGCGCGTCCATCAGGTACCCCCAGATCATGTTGTCACCCGTGCATTTTACCTGATGCAGACTTTCCCGGGCCGTTATGACGGGGGCGAAGTATGGATTGAAGATACCAGTGGCAATCAGGGGAATGACGGTGTCGCCTCTATTGTGATCGGTAGCAACGACTGGGCCGCTGCCTGGGCAATCGATGATGACGGCCGATACCAGGCGGCAACGCTTCCGGGGAACGAGCGCCAGCGGGAACTGGCCTATCGCTTCGGCATCAATCTTGTGATGTATACCCTCACAGGGAATTACAAAGCGGACCAGGTCCATGTTCCGGCCATTTTGGAGAGATTGGGGCAATGAAGGAAGAAAGCTTCGTTTCCGCGCTTGATTTCAACCCCTATCTACCGCTGGGCTGGCTGATCGCATTGGCGTTAATTTCCGCTGTCGTCGTCCTCGTTGCCTTTTGGCGGCGCGGCCGGGGAGCATTCCTGAGGACTGCCTTGCTTTCCTTGTTGATTCTGATGCTCGCCAACCCGGTCTTACTAACCGAAAAGCGGCGATTTCTGGATGACGTCGCACTGATAGTTCTGGATGAAACCAACAGCCAGAAAATCGGCGTTCGAAGCGAGATTTCCAGCTCTGCTTTTGAAGACCTCAAATCCAGGCTTGAGGCCACGCCCAACCTGCAGGTCGAGACCGTGACGGTCATGAACGAGGCGAGTTCCCTGCAGGGAGAAGAAGACGGCACCCACGCATTTTCCTCTCGCGAAGAGGCGTTGAAGAATATTCCGCCGGAACGGATTGCGGCGACAATTTTCATTACGGACGGACAGATACATGACGTACCGGCAGATGAAAATATCCGGAAAAATGAAGGTCCGGTTCATTTCCTCCTGTCCGGAAGTCCGAATGAAAAGGATCGTGTGCTCCGGATTGTGAAAGCACCCGCCTTTGGCATTGTTGATCAGCCGCTGCAATTCACTCTCAAGGTAGAGGACTTTGGGCTGGACGAACCAATCGAAGCCGCGCGCGTCTCCATCAAATTGGATGGTGATCCGATAGCATCAGAGCTCGCAACGATTGGCGCGGAGCTCTCCATTGATCTCACTTTGACCCATGCCGGTGCTAATTTCGTCGAGATAACCGTTGATCCGCTGGACGGCGAACTTACGGAAAAGAACAACAGCGCCTACATCACCGTCAATGGCATTCGCGACAGGCTTCAGGTGCTGCTGGTCTCCGGGGAGCCCCATATGGGGGAACGGGGATGGCGAAATATTCTGAAATCAGACCCGTCGGTTGATCTTGTTCATTTCACAATTTTACGTCCGCCGGAAAAGCAGGATGGCACTCCGATAACGGAGTTGTCCCTGATTCCATTTCCGATCCGCGACCTGTTCGAAAAAAAGCTGAATGATTTTGACCTGATAATCTTTGACCGATATCGTCGGCGCGGCGTGCTACCATCGAGCTATCTTCAGAACATCTCCCGATATGTAACGGAAGGCGGCGCCCTTCTGGAAGCTGCCGGTCCTGCCTTCGCAACGCCGCTCAGCCTCTATCAGACCCCGTTGTCAGAAGTACTGCCTGGTCGCCCAACCGGCTATGTGTTTAATGAGGGCTATGTGCCGACGGTGAGTGATGTTGGCAAACGGCATCCGGTAACCGGCCTCTTAAAAGCGAAGGCAACAGCAGATGAAAGCTGGGGACGTTGGTTTCGCATGATCGAAGCCGAAGCACTTGGCGGCAATACCCTGATGACCGGTCCCTCTCAACAACCCTTGCTCATTCTGGAGCGCAGCGGCGAAGGACGCGTTGCCCAGCTCCTGTCGGATCATGCATGGCTTTGGGGGCGCGGTTATGAGGGCGGCGGCCCGCAATCGGAGTTGCTTCGGCGGATATCTCACTGGTTGATGAAGGAGCCGGAGCTGGAAGAAGAGCAGCTGAAAGCTGTCGTGTCCGGCGACATGTTGAGAATTCAACGGCGCTCTCTCGAAACCGCCACAGCCCGGGTGACAGTGACCGATCCGGACGGAAATATTACGCAAACGGATCTCGTTGAAGGCGAAAACGGAGTGCAAACCGGATCCGTGCCATTGCAAACAAGCGGCCTCCATGTTCTTGACGACGGTAGCCGGAAATCTCTGGTAGCAGTTGGGGCGCTTAACCCAAAGGAACTGCATGAAATCAGGGCAAGCGCGGAGAAGATTGCAAGCGCGGCAAAGTCAACGGACGGCGGTATTCGTTGGCTGGAGACGGATGGACTGCCTGATTTCCGCCGCACGAAACCGGACAACCGGCAGTCCGCAGACTATTGGTTTGGTCTTCGCGCGAACGAAAATTATGAAGTAACCGGCTACAATCGGCAGGCTATGTTACCGCCTCTGGTCGCATTGCTTCTTGCACTGGCGTTCCTATGTGTCGGCTGGTGGCGAGAGGGCCGCTAACTGCTCAGTGAGACGAGTTGTCTCGGCTTGCGTCGCGACACGCCCCGGCGGCAGCGGTATAAGCGGCGCACCAGCCAGCATGCCCGTTACACCTTTCAAAGCACCCGGCACGCATTCTTTTACAAGAAACCGCTTCTCTTCTACCGGTCCCGGCAGCTTGAAACCCAGCACGGCCGCATTTTCAAAACCGAACTGTCCGTAATATTCTGGATCGCCAACGAGTACTATGATCCGGTGTCCAAGATCCTGTGCGACCCTTAGTGTTTCACGGATAAGACCGACGCCTATACCCTTTCCCTGCAATTTAGGTGATACAGCTATCGGTCCAAGAAGCAAAGCAGGTGTCGTTCCACCAATGGTGATTGGCCAGTACCGTATTGTTGCAAGGAGGCGACCTTCTTCAACCGCGACATAACTTAGTTCCGGTTGTGGCACTATATTCTCGCGAATTTTATATGCGGTTTTTTTAAACCGGTCCGGACCAAAGCACTCATCAAGCAATGGCTCGATCAGCGCAGCATCACCGGGACGTTCTTGAATAAATTGGGGCATGACGGGGTTCCATTTACAAGTCGGGTTGGACAAAACGCCTCTTAATGAAGCCCCGAACCGTCACGAAATCTCAAATGACCAAAGCACAGGCAAACTTAAGCGGCAGCACTAAAAAGGGCAGCAGCCTGTCGTCGTCGTATGATCAATTGCATATCCATATGTCGCCAATATCACAAGCCGATGGGCATTGAAAGAAAATAAATCAGGGCTTGCCCCCACCAAATCCAGGGATTAGGTTTCAAAACATCTGAAGTGATCCGGGCGCGCAACCCTCCCATTCCATTGGAGAATTCTCGAATGTTCTATAAACCTTCCGAACCTCATGGCCTCAAGCACGGCCCCTTCAAGGCAATTGTAGCCCCTCGTCCGATCGGGTGGATCAGCAGCCTCGCAGCGGATGGAACCGCCAATCTTGCCCCTTTCAGTTTCTTTAACGCGATGGCCGAATTTCCGCCAATTGTCGCGATGGCGATCAACGGCAGCCACAGCGAAGGCGGCGCCAAGGATACTCTGGAAAATATCCATGCAACAAAGGAATTTGTCTGCAACATGGTGTCTTATGACCTTCGTGCGGAGATGAACCTGAGTTCCGGTATGCATCCCCGGTCAGTAGATGAATTCGAAAAGTCGGGATTGACGAAAGAGCCTTCAACACTGGTCAAACCACCGCGTGTCAAGGAAAGCCCAGCTCATCTGGAGTGTGTGCATTACAAGACCATCGTCTTGCCATCAAACAACCCGGATGTTGTCAACACCATGGTTTTGGGAGAAGTCATCGGCATTCATATCAGCGATGATATTATCGTAGACGGCATGATCGACATGCAGAAATATCGTCCGCTCGCCCGGCTTGGATACATGGACTACTGTCATGTTCAGGATGTTTTTGCAATGCAACGACCGAAGGTCTGACGCATCGCGGGTGACACTTTTTAAACGCCCTGCCAAGTTCCGCGTATTTCCCGCGCAAGCTTTTCGGCGATTGCGCGGGCAAAATCGTCATAGCCTTCCGCTTTTTCGGTAAAGGCACCGATACCTCCGATCACCCGATCTCGATAATAGGTTTCAAGCTCCGGCTCGTCGTTCAGGATTGGCAGGCCGTTGATAATCACACCTGCGGCAACAATACGATCGCGTGCGACCTCGGGGGCACTGCCGATGGAAACAACACCGTCCCCGGAAATATCAATGACTTGCCGCGTTGATAGATTCCGGTCTCTGGCAAAAAGCGAAAACGCATGTTCCAGTGCTCCGGCAATGGCAGTTCCACCATAGGGAAAGCTGCGGGGGACCCCGTCAAGCTGGTCGGCATAGGCCCGGGCATCCTCGCCGGATGAGAGAACCTGCCAATCAAGAATGGTTTGCTGTTCCTTCAGCCCCGCCCAGTGAGTAGCCGCAATACTGATGCGTCCGCGCGGACCGGCGGTAATTGCCTCTATCACCAACTCGTCACGAAATGCAGCCGCGAACCCGCGCATTTGCAGGTTATACTCATCGTAGTTTACGCTGGAGGATACATCGATCGCCAGCACGAGTTGCATATCCACTTCGTCCGCATATGCTTGCACTGTCAGACCGGACAGCAACAAGGACACAATAACCGCGGAAAGCCATTTCATCTTTAAACCCGATCTCTCCGATTCGTAAGTATAAGCCCATGAAAAAGTCTAATATATTTCACGGCAAAAGTATGACGAATATTCCAAAGGATCATGACCCGCTATATCTTTTATGGCATGATCAAAAAATAGTCACAAACTGGTGGGAGACTAGATTTATGAAAAAAGCCTTAATTGCAATCGCCATACTGTTGGTGCTTATCATCGGTGTAGTGGTGGCCCTCCCCTTTCTGGTGCCCACAGACCGCATCAAGCAGGAACTGATCCTGGCCACTCAGGAAGCCACCGGACGAAATCTTGCGATAGATGGTGACTTCAGCCTTTCCGTCTTTCCGACCTTAGGCGTTACCGCCGAGACGGTAACTTTTTCCAATGCGGAAGGCGCGCGTGACGCCAACATGGCGGCCATTGACAGTCTCGCAATCAAACTCAGCTTACTCCCTCTCATTACCGGAAATGTACAGGTTGATGAATTTGTCCTGACCAACCCGGTCATCAACCTGGAAGTCGACAAGAGCGGCAAGGGAAACTGGGTATTCGATACCACTGCGGCCGAAGCACCCAAACAGGATGAAACATCGAATGACGATGGTGGCGCACCCGATCTTGGAATTTCCGATTTGAATCTCGGTGATGTTCGGATTGTCGATGGTGTCGTGAATTTTGTTGATCAGCAAAATGGAACCAACATCAACCTTGATGAGATCAATGTTGAACTTGTCCTGCTTGGTCTTGATGAACCCTTTGAAGCAAAGGGAAGCGCTGTCTGGAATGAAGAGGAAGTGAATCTGGATGCCAAGGTCGCAGCCCTTCGCGCCATCCTCGAAAACCGCGAGACATCAGCCTCGATCAACGTTGCCTCGAAAAGTATCAATCTCGATTTTAACGGCTCTGTCAAAACCACCAAGCCGCTTGCCCTCGGCGGCACAACCAGCCTTGATATTCCGTCAGTACGCGATCTGGCTGCCTGGACGGGAACACCGTTGGAAATGGCAGGCAGCGGTTTCGGCCCCCTCAAGATCACCGGTGAGCTTGGGGTCAACGATACAAAATACAGTTTCTCTAATGCGAATATCAACTTTGATGATATTGTGGGCACAGGCAATTTCAGCGTCGATCTCGGCGGCAATGTTCCCGATATTGTCGGCACGCTTGCCCTTGAGACGCTCGATCTAAATCCCTATCTGCCTGAAAGCAGTGCAGAGGGGAATGGCAACGCGCCGGCGGCACCCGCGAAATCGAGTGGCGGAGAAAAGTGGGATACGACGCCCATTGATCTGTCGGCCCTTAAAACCGTCAATGCCAAATTCGATCTTTCCGCGCAGGAAATTCTATTCCAGAAAATCAAGATTGGCAGCAGTGCCCTTCAAACCGCACTGAAGAACGGTATTCTCGACGTCACGCTCAGTGAAATGAACCTGTATGACGGTACCGGCGAAGCAACCATTCGGGTAAATGCCCAGGATCCGGTACTGAAAATCACGAATAACATGACTATCGAGAGTATCCAGCTTCAGCCTCTGCTCACAGACGCCGCAGATTTCGATAAGCTTGAAGGCAAGGGGATGTTCCAGACAAGCTTGTCCACGAGCGGTAAGTCACAGGCGGACTTGGTGGGAGCCCTGGGTGGCGATGGCCAGATATTGTTTGAAGACGGTTCCATCTCGGGCATAAATCTCGCAGCAATGGCAAGGAACGTGACCAGCGCCTTTACCGATAGCGGTGAGGCGCAGAAAACTGACTTTGCGGAGATTTCAGGAACATACGATATCAAGAGCGGCATTCTTACTAATAACGATCTTAAAATGCTTAACCCGTTTGTCCGTCTGTCCGGCGCAGGTACGGTGGAGTTGCCGCCCCAAACCCTTAACTACAGGATTGAGCCGAAGCTCGTCGCAACAACAGAAGGCCAAGGAGGTTCCGAGGCGAGTGGTGTAGCGGTTCCCATTATCGTCAGCGGGTCATGGGATAACCTGAAATTCGCACCTGATCTTGCCGGTGTCCTTAAAAACGTCAGCAACCCGGAAGGCGCCAAACAATTGCTTGAAGGCGTCAAAGGCTCCGGCGATGGCGTCAAGGACACCCTGAAAGGCGTTAAGGAAAAAGATCCGGAAGCCGTAAAAAACCTGCTTGACGCCGCCGGTGGATTGCTCGGCAAGAAGAAAGAGTAGACTTTTCTACAAAAAACTAACCTGCCAAGAGCCCTGCAATGACCTTATCAGCCGTTGCGGGGCTTTCTTTCTTCAACCGGACCGCCGTTTTCTCTCCAGGCACCGAATCCTCCATCGATATGGCAGACATTCGGCAACCCCATATCCTGCACGGACTTGGTTGCCAGCGCAGACCGCCAGCCCGCCGCGCAGAAAAAGACGAAACGGTTTCCATTGGCAAAAAGGTCGCGGTGATAGGGGCTTTCCGGATCTACCCAGAATTCCAGCATGCCGCGGGGTGCATGAACAGCGCCCGGCACTTGCCCCTCCCGTTCCAGTTCCCGGATATCGCGGATGTCGACGAAAGTCACATTCTCCTGCCCGTACAGAGCCCGGGCCTCCTCTACGGAGAGTGTCTCGATTTCGCTATTTGCCTCTTTAACGAGCTGTTTTACTGATTTTTTCATTTTTATTACTCCTTCTCGCCGTTCCGGCGAAAAACAGTCTTGTCTTTCGCCCTATATATGATGTTAGAATTTAACATAACATGGCGCCCATAGCGTCCGTCGAGATAAAAATAATACGAGGGAGAAAATGGACCTTTCATTCACCACGCAGGATAATGCCTTTCGCGATGAAGTACGGCAGTTTTTGGCAGATGAGTTCGATGACGACCTCAAACAAAAGATGGCGGAAAACAGGAACAGCTACCTGCCGAAAGCGGACCATGTCAGATGGCAGGACTCTCTCGCCAAAAAAGGATGGCTGACACCGGACTGGCCGGTGGAATACGGCGGGCCTGGCTGGAACACCACTCAGAAATATATCTTCCAGACGGAGATGGCGAATGCCAATGCGCCGGGAATTATGCCGTTCGGGATCAGCATGTGCGCCCCGGTCATCATGAAGTTTGGTACGGATGAGCAGAAAAAGCGTTTCCTTCCGGATATTCGGGAGAACAAGGTCTGGTGGTGCCAGGGTTATTCTGAGCCGGGCTCAGGTTCCGATCTTGCCAGCCTGCAGATGAAAGCTGAAGACAAAGGCGATCATTTTCTCTGTAACGGATCAAAAATCTGGACAACGCTTGCGCAGTACGCCGACTGGATATTCTGCCTCGTCCGGACATCGAATGAAGGTAAACGGCAGGAAGGCATCTCTTTCCTTCTGATCGATATGAAATCCGAGGGTGTGTCCGTTGACCCAATTCAGACACTCGATTTGCCCATTAAGGGCGCACAGGAAGTCAACCAGGTATTTTTCAACGATGTAAAAGTACCGAAAGAAAACCTCGTCGGCGAGGTGAATAAAGGCTGGACATGTGCGAAATACCTGCTCGAATTCGAACGCGGGAACGCTTATGCCGGCCGCCTGAAGCGGGGTGTTGAAAAGGTCCGGGCCATTGCATCGAAGGAAGTTGACGGCAATGAACCTGTCATCCGAAATGCTGCCTTTAACGCTAAGCTGGCGCGATTGGAAGTTGCGGTGCAAGCCCTCGAAATGACGGAGCTCCGGATTCTGAGCAAACTCAGGTCGGGGCAGAATATGGGCCCAGAATCCTCCTTGATGAAGTGCCGGGGCACTGACCTGTATCAGGAGGTTGTTGATCTCGCATTGGAGGCTGTCGGAACTTATTCCATACCATTCACACCGCTTTATCCGGGCCAGAATGAGGAGCCGATCGGCGCGGAATATGCCAGTGGCGTCGCCCCGCGTTACTTCAACGCCAGAAAGGTGTCAATCTATGGTGGTTCAAACGAGATTCAGCGTAATATCATGGCAAAACTGATCCTTGGGCTTTAAATTTACGAGCACCCCGATCAGAGACCTAAAGGGAACCGGACCATGACGCAGGCGGCGGAGGCTGTCCGTATTTCAATGTGGTCCGGGCCCCGCATCATATCGACAGCGATGATGCGCTCATTCTCCAGCCGTCCGGAATGCAGGGTGGTGGATGAACCGTTCTATGCATATTACCTTTCCAAAACAGACCTGCTGCATCCCATGCGGGAGGAAGTAATCGCCAGTCAGCCGACGGACTGGGGCATCGTTGCAAATCAACTCAACGCACCCTTGCCGGAGGGGAGCAGCCTTTATATCAAGCATATGACCCAGCATATGCTCGACGAGGTCGATCTCAAAGTTTTCGTTGCGCACCGGAATGTCTTTCTTATTCGCGATCCAAAACGGGTAATCGCATCCTATGCTGCGAAGTGGGATCGAATCTCGACAGACGACATCGGTATTAAGCGCCAAACAGAAGTTTTTGAGGAAATCAGGAAGCTGACGGGTTCTCCGTCCCCCGTTGTAGAAGCCGAGGACATATTGAAAAACCCCGAAGCAGCATTGAAAAAGCTCTGTGCGGCACTCGATCTCGAATGGCGAACGGAAATGCTGAGCTGGCCAAAGGGGCGGCACCCGGAAGATGGTGTTTGGGCAGACCATTGGTACGCTTCGGTAGAGGCCTCGACAGGTTTTGCGCCATATCAAGAACGGGAAGTTACATTAAGCACAGAGCAATCGGAACTCCTTGAAGAACAGCTTCCTTATTACGAAAAATTGCGGCGTTACAAAATCTGATCGTCGCGCTTCTTGATTTCTAGGTCCAGCTTACGCATCCAGTCTTTCACCCGCGCCTCATTAACCCCAAAATCACGATATCCGTAATGGGC